>JAZSMJ010000055.1:0-18939 GCA_045535815.1 Eubacteriales bacterium | reverse complement strand
TGAGGTATGAATTATGGAAAACATTATTGTAGGTGGAGCATGGCCATACGCTAATGGTTCTCTCCACATTGGGCACATAGCTGCCCTACTTCCGGGTGATGTTCTGGCCCGTTATTTCAGAGCAAAAGGAAAACGTGTATTTTATGTATCCGGCAGTGATTGTCACGGTACACCGATTACTATCAGAGCAAAACAGTACAATGCTACACCCGATGAGATCAGCGAGCATTATCATAAAGAATTTTGTGAGGTGTTCGAGAAGCTGGGCTTCTCATACGATCTTTATACCAAGACATCAGATCAAAAGCATAAAGAATTTGTTTCGGAATTCCACAAGAAACTATATAGGAGTAACTATATAGAAGAAAAAACGGTAAAGCAAGCTTTCTGCCCCACGTGTAACAAGGTACTCACAGATAGATTAGTCGTGGGAACTTGTCCGGCGTGCGGTTCTGCGACTCGTGGAGATCAGTGTGATTCCTGCGGAGAAGTATTAGAGGTAGACACCGTTATCGACGCGAAATGCGCCGATTGCGGTACACCACTATCTTTTGGAGAAACAACTCAATTGTTTTTGCAAATCTCAAAACTGAAAAATGAACTCTGTGATTTCCTCGAAGCTCATCCGTATTGGCGCAAAAACGCTATCGCATTTACAAAGAGGTATATCGACGAGGGACTTCGAGATCGTGCAATCACACGCGATCTTGATTGGGGTATTGATGTTCCCAAAGTCGGATATGAGGATAAGAAAATTTATATTTGGGCAGAAAATGTTTTGGGATATTTGTCCGCAACATCTGTTCTGTGCGAAGAAAGAGGAATTGATTTCAAAGACATATATGGAACAGCAAGCCGTCACTATTATGTACACGGCAAGGACAATATACCGTTCCATACGATTATTTTGCCTTCACTTTTGTTAGCTCACGGAGACGGATTACGCTTGCCGGATGACATTATCTCGAGCGAATATATTACACTTGAGGGAAGGAAAATCTCTACAAGTCAAAATTGGGCTGTGTGGGCGAAGGACATTGCCAAAGAATACGACCCCGATGCTATAAGATATTTTTTTATTGCCAACGGCCCCGAAAAACGAGATACGGATTTTTCTTGGAGAGAATTCAAAAAGCAAAACAACTCAGAATTGGTAGGCGCGTGGGGAAACTTTGTAAACCGTACACTTGCCTTTGCAGTAAAATATCTCAATAGCGAAATTTCTGATATTGCAGTAGATAACGATATCGTTGAACGCATAAAACTGCTGTATGACTCTGTTGGAGCAAAAATAGAGAAAGGTGCTTTCAAAGAAGCACTTGAAGAAATCTTTGAAGCAGTTCACTTTGGCAACACTTATTATGATACCAGGCAACCTTGGAAAACAAGAGTGGATAACATCGATGAGTGTAAAGAAACTATTGCTGTATGCACATATTTAATTGCAAATATTGCAAATTTATTACACCCATTCTTACCATTTTCTTCAAAGAGAGTATCTCATTGGCTTGGTACGGCCTTACAATGGCGGGAACAAAAGGTATTTGTCAGAGAACTCTCATCGGATATTTCTTTGCTATTCTCAAAAATTGAATGAATCATTTGTAAAAGATCGTTTCGCAATTCCATTATAAAGGCACCGCCGAGAAACCATAATGGTTACTCTCGGCGGCAAATTATTCTATAATGCATAACCACCGACGGTAGTTGTGCTATATAAATACTGCACCGCCGAGAGAGGCAAACGGCTACTCTCGGCGACATTTGTTATCTTTTTCTGCGCATAAACCAAGAGTCTAATCATAAAATAAGATATTGTTATTTTCCTTTATTAGCGCTATAATATAATCGTAAGCTTGCGAAAAACAAAAAAGGAGATAATTTATATGAACTCAACTGTGTTTTCGGAAAATATGAAAAAGTTCAGAGTGGCTAAGAAATATACACAAGAAGATGTTGCCGAAAAGCTTTGCGTAACGGCTCAAAGCGTATCAAGATGGGAGTGTGGAAATACTCTGCCGGACGTGTTGCTGCTCCCCGAAATTGCCAAGCTTTACGGTGTTATGGTAGACGATCTTTTTAAAAAACAATCTGTCGCATACGATAATTACGCTCAAAGATTATCTGCGCTCTATGAAATAAGCAAAGATCCCGAGGACTTTTTGAGATGCCGCCTTGAATACCAAAAATTGATGAAATCAGGCGAGCTGTCGATGTACGACAAATGGGACTATGGCTGGCTTCATATGTCGATGATGTATTATTGTAAAGAGGAAGCACTCAAATGGTTTGACAAGGTTTTAGCTGATAAAACGGATAAGAATTCATTGCCGTATAGACGAGCAGCGACAATGAAACAGGGGATGCTATTTTCCTTCGGAAATGGAGAAGAAGTTTTAGCCGAACGTCAGCGTGAGATGGATGAAGCAAATGGAATGCTTGACGAGAGGGAGTGGTGTTTACTTATAGAGGCATATGATTCATCAAAACAGTACGAAAAGGCAATTTCGGTTTGCGCCGATGCTTTGCAAAAGTACCCTGATAATTGGGAATTGTATCTACTTGAGGGACTTGCTTATTACAGCATAGAGAAATATGAAAAGGCTATTGAGTGCTTTGAAAAATCAGGAGAAATAGGAACACCTTTTTGCGACGAAAAGTATCAAATAGCTTGGTGTTATCGTAAACTTGAAAAATTCAAAGAAGCATATCAGGTATATTTAGAGATTGCAGATAATCACCGCAAAAACGGATATGATGTTGAGGCGGAGCAAGCTTTAGGATATGCAAAGGAAATTGAAGATAAAATAAAATAATAACCTTGTTTTTGCATTTGTGTCTACAAATGCAGTGCTTGTCAAGAAAAAAGGATAGAGATTGCACTTTGCTTTCTCTATCCTTTTTCCTGTCGGTAGGTAACGTATTTTATTAAATTTCAAAAACTGTCCTTAGGAACACAACGCCTATTCTTTCGGATTTTTTACTGTAAACTATTGACATATGCAAAACTGTATGATACAATATAGTACAGTTAGTACAATTAATACAGATGAGGAGGTAAATATGTTTATAAGTATCGATTACCGTAGTAGGAAACCGATATACGAGCAGCTGGTCTGTAAGATAAAGGAAATGGCAGTAAGCGGAGCTCTTGAGCCGGGCTATAAGCTGCCTGCGGTAAGACAGCTTGCAAGCGAGCTTGCGATAAATCCGAATACCATACAGAAGGCGTATGCGGAGCTTGAGAGACAGAATATAATCTACTCATTCGCAGGCAAGGGAAGCTTTATATCCGAGCAGCTTTCGGATATTCAGAGTGAGCGAAAAAAAGAGATACTTGCCGAGATCACCAAGCTGTCCGTTGAGGCGGTGAATATCGGCCTTAAGAGTACAGAGCTTACCGAGGCGATCGAAAAGGCCTACGGTACAGTTGTCAAGGGAAGGAGCGAAAACAATGATTAAGATCGACGGCGTGTGCAAAAGATTTGATAAGACCGTATCGCTTAGCGACGTTTCAATGACCGTTCCCAAGGGATCGATATACGGTCTTATAGGAACAAACGGATCGGGCAAATCAACGCTTTTAAGAGCAATGTGCGGAGCACTCAGACCGCAAAGCGGAAGTATTACATACGGTGATATGTCCGTTTGGGAGAATATCGACGTTAAGGGTAGGATAGTTTATCTTACCGACAAAGAGTATTTTCTTCCGAATTCTACAATGAATGATATGAAAAGCTTTTACGAATCCATCTACTCCGGATTTGACAATATAAAATATCTTGAGCTTGCAAAGGTTTTCTCTATAGACCCCGACAAAAAGCTAAGTGGCTTTTCAAAGGGAATGCAGAAGCAGGCGGCTATAATACTCGGTCTTTCCTGCAGACCTGATTATTTCCTTTGTGACGAGACCTTTGACGGTCTTGATCCCGTTGTAAGACAGCTCTTTAAAAGGCTTCTTTCAGAGGAGACGGCAGACAGAGGAATGACCACGGTCATCTCCTCGCATAACTTAAGAGAGATCGAGGATATATGCGATCACATCGGCGTCCTTCACAGAGGGAAGATGATGTTTGAGGGAGATATTGACGATCTGAGATACGGTATTCACAAGGTACAGCTTATATTTGCGGACGGTTACAGCGAGTATAAGCTTGACGGACTTGATATCGTCAGCTTAAACGTCAGCGGAAGCATAGTCACGGTAGTGGCAAGAGGCACCGAGGAAGAGATCGCTCAAGCACTCTCTAAATTTGAAATGAAGCTGTACGAGACCGTACCGCTTACGCTTGAAGAAATATTTATATCGGAAATGGGGGAGAGAGGTTATGACTTCAGTAAAGTACTTCTTTAACGGCAAATTATTCGCAAACATACTCAAGCGCAACTGGGCAATCAGTCTTCTTTTCACTATTGCGATGTTCTTTGCGTGGCCTGTATTACTGCTCTTGTATATATCAGACCGTGATATGGAGACCTTTCTTCAACATCAAACCCATTCGCTTTATAATTTTATGGAATCATCCTCTGCGGTCTCTCTCGTGTTAGCGGTAGGATTTGCAGTTATAATCTCAATAGTGCTGTGCTCGTATATGAATAAGCTTCCGAGCTCGTATTTCTATCACAGCCTGCCTATAAGAAGGGAATCTCTCTTCCTTACGCACTATGCGTCGGGACTTGTAAGCTTTTTCGTTGCATTTGTATTCAACGGAATAGTAGTAACGCTTATTTTAGCTTCATTTATAAATATTCCGTCTGTATTGGCAGCCTGTCTTAAAATATTGCTTAAGGGTGTGGCAAGCTCGCTTTTGTGGTTTGTCGTATTCTATACGCTCACCTGGCTTGTCGGTACTATGAGCGGAGTTTCGCTTATACACTTTTTGTGCACGGCAGGTGTTTTATACATAGTTCCTGTTATGTACGTATCGTTTTACCTTTGGGGCTCCTTCTACGCAGACAGACTGTATATGGACTACTATATGTCTGAAAGACTGATAGAAAACCTCTCTATAGGAATAAGAGTGTTTACCTCTTTCTATAACAAGCTGACGGCATTTGAGGTAGTTTCTCTCATTTGTATGACGCTTGTTATGATAGCAGTGGCAATGCTTATATACAGAAAGAGAGATACGGGAAATGCAGAAAAGGCGATAGTATTCCCCAAGGTACAGTCTGTGGTGAAATATCTCGTTATCTTTCCCGCAACCATTCTCGGCGGAATGTTTTTTGCGGCGCTTACCGATAAAAATATCGGTTGGATGATATTCGGTCATATATGCGGAGCATTCTTATCGTTTATGCTTATGAATACTATTTTGAACAAATCGGTAAAGGAAATGTTTAAGGGAATAAAAAGATTCGGTATATACTGTGCAGTTTTTCTCGTTCTTGCAATATCGGTGCCGATAATCGTACACGGACTTGAAAATTACACTCCGTCCGGCGCATCAAGCGTTGAGCTTTATATTGACGGTGTTAAATATGAGTTCAGCGAAAATGAGAACGTTTCTGCAGTAGCTTCTCTGGAAAGAAAGATAAGCAAAAATCCGGGATACGAGCTTTATGAGGACGTAGCTAAATATGATGGTATGGTATACGATAATCTTGTCTACGATCCGAGCGGACCTTATATGGTATCTGTAGAGGAGGTATATAAGACTCATTACAATATACAAAATCACAGTATACGTATAGTCTACAGAACGTTATTTGGAATACCGATAGCAAAGACCTATTACGTCGGTCCGTATTTTGCCGCATACGCAAAGGATGAAATAAGGACTCTTACAGACTCCGATGAATTTTCTGAAAACTATGCAGGCATATCTGCGGATACGCTGGATTACGGACACGTCAGATATCTTACTGATACCCTATTTAACGCAGAATATATGTATTTTTACAGCACTGAATACGGATATAAGTCCGAAATTGAGCCTACTGTAGAAAATGCGTTTGATTATGAGGAGCTTATAAAGCTGTCTGATAGAATGGATTACGATTATTTCCAGGATCCTACCTTTATTTCTATAAGACTGACGAGATACGATAATCCCGAAAATCTGATCGTCGACTTTAAGCTTCCCATGCACGAGGACGTTTATGACTATCTTTCGGATAGCGAACCGATGAAGAATTACAAGCAGTTCTTTATGGAATATCTTTCGGGAGAGGATGATAACTTCGGTATATCATACGTTGACGTGTGCGATAACGCAACCCAGAAATGCGTAACGTTTAAGGATAAGGCTGATATAGAAGCCATAGCCATGAGCTGTGTGACTACTAATCAATCGTTCTTTACAGTTCCCGATCTTGAATACACCGTTTGTATTCACTGTGATGGCCAAGAAGGAGTTGACAACGTTATAACTACTGTATTTATAGACGGCAAGGCTCCGGCGTTTATATCGGAGGCATTCAGCAAATAATACAAAAGGGCAGAGAAGTAATCTCTGCCCTTTTTATAATAATAAGGATAGCAAACAAAAAACCGACGGATTACCGTCGGTTAATTTCAAGCATATATAATTGCTTATGCGCCAAGCTCATTGAGCATACGTGTGAACTGGCTCTTCTTTCTTGCAGCATTATTCTTGTGAATAAGGCCCTTAGCTGTTGCATGGTCAAGCTTCTTAACAGCGAGCTTGTAAGCAGAAGCTGCAGCTTCCTTATCACCGGTAGCGATTGCTTCATTGTACTTCTTTATAGCAGTCTTGCAAGCTGTCTTAACAGCCTTGTTTCTTGCACTCTTTGTTTCTGTAACCAGAACGCGCTTCTTAGCGGACTTAATGTTCGGCAAAATTTTCACCTCCTATAGAAATGTAAAAACTCTTTAACAGTTATATATCTTACCATACTTTATATGAAATTGCAAGACTTTTTGCGAAATTTACAAAAAATTTTTTTATTAAATTTTTGTAAACTTTTTCCGGTGCTGTTGACAAATGAATATATAAATGGTAAAATTAAATGCTATTTTTTCCAAAAATAATATAATATGTACTGTTTTGAAGGTCATATCGTCAAATCGGTATAACGAAAAGATCAAAACGATTGATTTACCTGGCGTTAGCTTGCAAAAATCAGCTGTAACCAGCATGCTGTGAGTGGGCTAAGCAGATAAATGAGTCGATTTGGGCTTTAGTTATACCGTTTTTCGGTATGGTCTCTTTAATTTTTATGAAAGAAATGGAGTGATTGTTTCGATGGTCAAACCTCATAAGCTTGGCAGAAATGTAAGAATGAGTTTTTCCAGAATCGATGAGGCAATCGAAATGCCTAACCTCATTGAGGTCCAGAAGAAATCATATGAGTGGTTTCTCAAAGAAGGTTTGATGGAGGTCCTTCGCGATGTATCTCCTATTATCGACTATTCGGGTAATATCTATATTGAGTTTGTTGATTACTCTATAGATTCCACACCCAAATATCCGGTAGAGGAATGCAAGGAAAGAGACGTTAACTTTGCTGCTCCCTTGAGAGTAACCGTTCGCCTTTATAATAAGCTCACGGGCGAGGTTTCCGAGAAGGAGATATTCATGGGCGATTTCCCGCTCATGACAGATAACGGAACATTCGTTATCAACGGCGCTGAAAGAGTTATCGTTTCGCAGATCGTGCGTTCTCCCGGTATCTATTACGAATCATCGCTTGATAAGACCGGTAAACGAAACTATGCGTCTACAGTCATCCCCTACAGAGGCGCTTGGCTTGAATACGAAACTGACGCAAACGACGTATTTTACGTAAGAATAGATAAGAACCGTAAGATACCCGTAACAGTCCTTATCCGTGCTCTCGGTGTTTCTACTGATGCAGAGATCAAGGCTATGTTCGGTACTGACGCTAAGGTCCTTGCAACTCTTGAAAAGGATACTATGCCCTCCGAGGCAGAGAAGAACGGTACCAGCGAAGAGGATGAGGCACTCAAGGAGATCTATAAGAAGCTCCGTCCGGGTGAGCCTCCGCTTGTTGAAAGCGCTCAGATGCTTATAAACAATCTCTTCTTCGATCCCAAGAGATACGATCTTGCCGCAGTAGGTAGATATAAGTTCAATAAAAAGCTTGCCCTCGATACCCGTATTGTCGGTCTCGTTCTTGCAAGACCCGCGGTTGATCCCTTTACAGGTGAGATTATCTGTGATGCAGGCGAAGAGGTAAGCTCTGAAATGGCTAAGGCAATCGAAAGATGCGGTATAAACGAGGTATACGTTAAAACCGAAAACGATGCCGGCGAAACAAAGATATTCTCCAATAACACGATACTTCCCGAGGTTCTTCTCGGATATGATCTTACCGATATCGGCATAACCGAAAAGGTAAGAACTCCCGTGCTTCAGGAGATTATAGAGCAGGTAGGCCTTGATCCCGAAAAGGTTAAGGAAGAGGCTAAGGCAAGAATTGCCGAGCTCGTTCCCAAGCACGTTACAAAGGATGATATATTTGCATCAATAAACTATCTCATCTGTCTTCCTATGGGAAGCGGACACGAGGATGATATAGACCATCTCGGAAACCGCCGTCTCCGTAGCGTAGGTGAGCTTATGCAGAACCAGTTCCGCATCGGCTTCTCCAGAATGGATAAGATAGTTAAGGAAAGAATGACTATCCAGGACAGCGATTCGATCACTCCCGAGGCGCTTATCAATATAAGACCCGTTGTAACTGCTATCCGTGAATTCTTCGGATCATCTCCGCTTTCACAGTTCATGGATCAGAATAACCCGCTTGCAGAGCTTACTCACAAGCGCCGTCTTTCTGCGCTCGGTCCCGGCGGTCTTTCACGTGACCGTGCTTCCTTCGAGGTTCGTGACGTTCACTATACACATTACGGAAGAATGTGTCCTATCGAAACGCCTGAAGGTCCTAACATCGGTCTTATTTCCTATCTTTCCACATATGCAAAGATCAGCGATTACGGATTTATTGAAGCTCCGTACCGTAAGATAGATAAAGAAACCGGCGTCGTTACCGATGAGATCGTGTATATGACTGCCGACGTTGAGGACAACTATATAGTTGCTCAGGCTAACGAGCCGCTCGACGAAAACCACCGCTTCATAAATAAGAAGGTAACTGCAAGAAGCCGTTCCGAGATCATTGAGATCGAGGCTTCCAAGGCGGATTATATGGACGTTTCTCCTAAGATGGTCGTTTCTGTTGCAACGTCTATGATCCCCTTTCTTGAAAACGATGACAACTCCCGTGCGCTCATGGGTTCAAACATGCAGAAGCAGGCTGTTCCGCTTATGGTAACCGATTCTCCTATAGTCGGTACGGGTATGGAATACAAGGCTGCTGTTGACTCCGGAGTAGTCGTATGCGCTAAGGAAAGCGGATACGTTGAAAAGGTTACTGCAGACGATATCACTATCTGCCAGGATAACGGCAAGAAGGACGTTTACCATCTTATCAAGTTCAAGAGATCCAACCAGGGTACCTGCGTAAACCAGAGACCTATCGTTAGCGTTGGTGATTATATTGAAAAGGGCGAGGTTATAGCTGACGGTCCCGCTACAAGCAACGGTGAGATCGCACTCGGTAAGAACGCTCTCATAGGATTTATGACCTGGGAAGGTTATAACTACGAGGACGCCGTTCTTCTTAATGAAAACCTCGTCAGAAATGACGTTTATACCTCTATTCATATAGAAGAATATTCACACGAAGCAAGAGATACAAAGCTCGGTCCGGAAGAGATCACGAGAGAAGTTCCCAACGTTGGTGACGATGCACTCAAGGATCTTAATCCCGACGGTATTATCCGCAAGGGTACAGAGGTAAGAGCAGGCGATATCCTTGTAGGTAAGGTCACACCTAAGGGTGAAACTGAGCTTACCGCAGAAGAAAGACTTCTCCGTGCTATCTTCGGTGAAAAGGCAAGAGAAGTAAGAGATACCTCTCTCAGAGTTCCTCACGGTGAATCGGGAATCGTTGTAGACGTTAAGGTCTTCTCAAGAGACACGTCGGACGAGCTTCCCCCCGGAGTTAATAAGGTAGTTAAGGTTTATATTGCTCAGAAGAGAAAGATATCTGTCGGAGATAAGATGGCAGGCCGTCACGGTAACAAGGGTGTCGTATCAAGAATACTTCCGCCCGAGGATATGCCCTTCCTTCCCGACGGAACACCCCTTGATATCGTACTCAACCCGCTGGGCGTTCCTTCCCGAATGAATATCGGTCAGGTTCTTGAGGTGCACCTCGGACTTGCTGCCAAGAAGCTCGGATGGAAGATAATGACACCCGTATTCGACGGTGCAAACGAAAACGATATCAGCGAATGTCTCGAGCAGGCAGGTATGAATCCTGACGGAAAGACAATACTTTACGACGGCAGAACGGGTGAAGCGTTTGACAATCCCGTTACCGTTGGTATAATGTATTACCTTAAGCTCCATCACCTCGTTGACGATAAGATCCATGCCCGTTCAACCGGTCCTTACTCGCTCGTAACTCAGCAGCCTCTCGGCGGTAAAGCTCAGTTCGGCGGACAGAGATTCGGTGAGATGGAGGTTTGGGCTCTTGAGGCTTACGGTGCAGCGTATACTCTTCAGGAAATACTCACCGTTAAGAGTGACGACGTTACCGGAAGAGTTAAGACCTACGAGGCTATCGTTAAGGGTCAGAATATACCTACTCCGGGTGTTCCCGAATCCTTCAAGGTTCTTGTAAAAGAGCTTCAGTCTCTTGCGCTTGATATCCGTGTTCTCGACAGAGAAGGCAATGAAATTGAGCTTGAGACTCTCGGTGAAGAGGATGAAGCACTCAATGCTCCTAACTACGTAAGCGAAGCTGATATCGGAGAAACTGTCGAAACAGACGATATCATGGATTCGTTTACCGAAGAAAACGTCGATGAAGACGAGCTTTTCTCCGAAGAGTTCGGACTTGACGACGCAGATGATTTTGATGATGAAATATGAAAGGAGAAGTGACAGATTATGAAAGATAATGTTTTTGATTCGATACGAATAGGTCTTGCTTCTCCCGAAATGATAAGAAGCTGGTCTTTTGGAGAGGTTAAAAAGCCTGAGACCATAAACTACAGAACTCTCAAGGCAGAAAGAGAAGGTCTTTTCTGCGAGAGAATCTTTGGTCCGACCAAGGACTGGGAATGTCTTTGCGGAAAGTACAAAAGAGTAAGATACAAGGGTAAGGTCTGCGAAAAGTGCGGAGTTGAGGTTACCACCAAAAAGGTGCGCCGTGAGCGTATGGGTCATATCGAGCTTGCTGCTCCGGTATCTCATATCTGGTACTTCAGAGCTATACCTTCAAGAATGGGACTTCTTCTTGATATCTCTCCCAGACTCCTTGAAAAGGTTCTCTATTTTGCACAGTATATTGTAATCGATCCCGGAACGACTCCCCTTGAAAAATATCAGCTCCTTACAGACCGTGAGTACAGAGAAATGTACGAGCGTTATGAGAAGGACTTCAAGGTAGGAATCGGTGCTGAAGCGGTAAAAGAGCTGCTTGCAGAGCTTGATATTGAAGCTCTTGCTAAGTCTCTCAAGGAAGAGCTTGACGTTGCAAGCGGTCAGAAAAAGCTCCGTATAATCAAGAGACTTGAGGTAGTTGAGGCGTTCAGAAAATCGGGTAATAAGCCCGAGTGGATGATCCTTGACGTGCTTCCCGTTATTCCTCCGGAAATCAGACCTATGGTACAGCTCGACGGCGGACGCTTTGCATCCTCCGACTTAAACGATCTTTACCGCAGAGTTATAAACAGAAATAACAGACTTAAGAAGCTCATGGAGCTCAGAGCTCCCGAGATAATCATAAGAAACGAAAAGAGAATGCTTCAGGAAGCAGTTGACGCTCTTATCGACAACGGACGCAGAGGAAAGCCGGTCACAGGTCCTAATAACAGACCTCTCAAGTCGCTCTCCGAAATGCTCCGCGGTAAGCAGGGAAGATTCCGTCAGAACCTTCTCGGTAAGCGTGTTGACTATTCCGGACGTTCGGTTATCGTCGTAGGTCCTGAGCTTAAGATCTATCAGTGCGGTCTTCCTAAGGAAATGGCACTCGAGCTCTTTAAGCCCTTCGTTATGAAGCGCCTTGTTGAAACCCAGAAGGCTTCCAATATAAAGGATGCCAAGAAGAAGGTTGAAAAGGCAAATAACGAGGTTTGGGACGCACTTGAGAACGTTATAGCAGCACATCCCGTTCTTCTCAACCGTGCTCCGACGCTTCACCGTCTTTCAATTCAGGCATTCGAGCCTATACTTGTAGAGGGAAGAGCTATCAAGCTCCATCCGCTTGTATGTTCGGCATTTAACGCTGACTTCGACGGTGACCAGATGCCTGTTCACGTTCCGCTTTCTGCAGAGGCTCAGGCTGAGGCAAGATACCTCATGCTTTCTGCAAACAACTTCCTTAAGCCTGCAGACGGACGTGCAGTTGCAACACCTTCTCAGGATATGGTACTCGGTTCCTACTATCTTACAATAGATAAAGCAGGCGAGCCGGGTGAAGGACACGTATTCAGAGATTTCAATGAAGCTATGATGGCTTATGAAAACGGCTATCTCGGTCTTCATGCTCCAATAAAGATAAGAGTAACCAAAGAGATAGACGGAGTTACCCATTCCGGTATAATCGACGCTACTCTCGGTAGACTTATATTTAACCAGGCTATTCCTCAGGACCTTGGTTACGTTGACAGAACAGATCCCAAGACAATGCTTGATCTTGAGATAATGTTCGTTACCAAGAAGGGTGACCTCAGTGAGATCGTTGACCGTACCATAAAGAAGCACGGCGCATCGGTTACTGCAACCGTTCTTGATAATATCAAGGCGATGGGATACAAGTATTCAACAAAGGCTTCTATATCAATTTCCGCATACGACGTTCAGATCCCGCCGGAAAAGAACGATCTTATTGCAGAAGCTGAAAAGAAGGTTGAAAAGATATCTCAGCACTATATGTACGGTGAACTCACCGCAGAAGAAAAATATAAGAACGTCATCAAGATCTGGGAACAGACGACAAAGGACGTTGTTGCAGCGATGCAGAACAGCTTTGACCGTTACAACCCCATCAAGATGATGAGTGACTCCGGTGCCCGTGGTAACATCACACAGATGAGACAGCTCGCAGGTATGCGTGGACTTATGTCTGCCGCAAACGGACGTACTATTGAGATCCCGATCAAATCAAACTTCCGTGAAGGTCTTAATATATTGGAATACTTCATGGCTGCAAGAGGTGCACGTAAGTCACTTTCCGATACGGCGCTCAGAACTGCCGACTCCGGTTACCTTACAAGACGTCTCGTTGACGTTTCTCAGGAGGTTATCATTCGTGAGGAAGACTGCGGAACCAAGCACGGTATGCTTGTAAGCTCTATCTATGACGGCAATAACGTTATAGAGCCTCTCAAGGACAGACTTGCCGGCAGATACGCTCTTGGCGATATAGTTGATCCTTCTACGGGTGAAGTGCTTGTTGAAGACAATACCCTCATTACAGAGGCTCAGGCTAAGCGTGTTGTCAATGCAGGCATTGATAAGGCATATATCAGAACTATACTTCAGTGTAGAGCAAAGCACGGTATATGTGCTCACTGTTACGGTGCTGACCTTGCTACCAACAAGAAGGTTAACGTTGGTGAAGCAGTTGGTATTATTGCTGCTCAGTCTATCGGTGAACCCGGTACACAGCTTACCATGAGAACCTTCCATACCGGTGGTGTTGCAGGTTCCGATATTACGAGAGGTCTTCCCAGAGTTGAAGAGCTGTTTGAAGCACGCAGACCTAAGAAGACTGCCGTTATCGCAGAGATATCCGGTACAGTTTCTATTCAGGACGTTAAGAAGACCAGAGGTATCGTTATCACCGGTGATTCCGGTGAAGAGGTTACCTATCAGATACCCTTCGGTACTAGAATCCTCGTTTCAAACGGAGATTACGTTACCAAGGGACAGGGACTTACCGAAGGCCATATGAGTCCTGCAGATATAACAAGGATCAGCGGTCTTGACGCTGTTTACGATTATATCATCAGAGAAGTACAGAGCGTTTACCGTATCCAGTCGGTTGAAATCAACGATAAGCATATCGAGGTTATCACCCGTCAGATGACCAGAAAGGTCAGAATCGAGGATTCCGGAGATACCATGCTTCCTATCGGATCTATGGTAGACATCAGCGAATTTGAGACTGAAAACGAGCTCATCCAGCAGCGTATAGATGCAGGAGAAAGAACGCTTCGTCTCGCTACGATGACTCCTGTTCTTCTCGGTATAACAAAGGCATCGCTTCTCACAGATTCCTTCCTCTCTGCAGCATCCTTCCAGGAAACCACCAAGGTTCTTACAGAGGCTGCTATCAGAGGTAAGGTTGACCACCTGCTCGGACTTAAGGAAAACGTTATTATCGGTAAGCTTATTCCTGCCGGAACCGGTATGGAGCGCTACCGTGACGTTGAGGTTGAAAAGATCGAACAGATGCCCGAGGAAGCGGAATAACTCGCTTAAATACTATATTTTAATGTATAACATTCAGAGGAAGCAGACAATGCTTCCTCTGTCGTTGTATTGCGAATGTTATAAAAAAATAAGCATAAAATGGGTATATTGCACATAAAAACGCAAATAATTCATTCAAATTAAAGCGTAATTGTGCAAAGTGCAGAAAAAAGTGTATAAAGCCAAAATCACTTGACAATTCTATTTAGAAGATGTATAATAAAGTGTATTTCTGTAATATAAAATTTTTATATTATATGAACATTATAATTTAAAAAGAAGGAGGAAAAAACGGTATGCCAACCTTTAACCAGCTTGTAAGACACGGACGTCAGGATAAAGTTTACAAATCCAAGGTTCCGGTTCTTCAAAAAGGATTTAACACACTTAAAAACGGACCCACAGATCAGAGTTCGCCGCAGAAGCGTGGTGTGTGCACAAAGGTAACAACTGCAAGCCCGAAGAAGCCTAACTCCGCTATCCGTAAGATCGCCAGAGTAAGACTTACAAACGGTCTTGAAGCAACAACGTACATCCCCGGAATCGGTCATAATCTCCAGGAGCACTCTGTTGTTCTCATCAGAGGCGGAAGAGTACGTGACCTGCCTGGTGTTCGTTATCACATCATTCGTGGTACATTGGATGCACAAGGTGTAGCCGATCGTAAGCAGTCCCGTTCCAAATACGGAGCAAAGAGACCTAAAGCAGGAAAGTAATAACTCAATTATCGTTTTTGCCAGGGTAAGCTTAGAAAGTTATAATGTTTGTATAATTTGCTAAACATATTACTCAGCATTTACGGATAAAAAAATTCGAGTACCTGTGATATCAAATAATTTTGAAGGAGGGAAGATCAATGCCGAGAAGAGGTCAAATATCAAAAAGAGATGTATTGCCGGATCCTATGTATAATTCTAAGCTCGTAACAAAGCTTATTAACAACATCATGTATGACGGCAAGAAGGGTGTTGCACAGAAAATAGTATACGATGCATTCGCAATCGTAGCAGAAAAGTCGGGTAAGAACGCACTTGAAGCTTTCGTTGCAGCGCTTGATAACATCATGCCGGTTCTTGAAGTTAAGGCGAGACGTGTAGGCGGTTCGACTTATCAGGTTCCTATGGAAGTAAGACCGGAAAGAAGACAGACACTTGGACTTCGTTGGCTTTGCCTTTATGCAAGATCTCGTGGTGAAAGAACCATGGCTGACAGACTTGCAGCTGAGATACTTGATGCTATCAACAGCACGGGCGGAGCAGTGAAGAAGAGAGATGAAACTCACAGAATGGCTGAAGCTAACAAGGCTTTTGCACATTACAGATATTAATTTAGTTCCGGAAGCAAAAGGTTGCTTGATAATAAGATAAGCAACTTCCCGGAGGCAGTTTAGAAGGAGATAAATAATGCCAAGAGAATACTCGTTAGAGCATACCCGTAATATTGGTATCATGGCTCATATCGATGCCGGCAAGACCACTACTACGGAGCGTATACTGTTCTACACCGGAAAGACTCATAAGATGGGCGAAACCCACGAGGGTGGAGCTACTATGGACTGGATGGAACAGGAGCAGGAGCGCGGAATAACCATCACATCGGCTGCTACGACATGCTTCTGGAAAGAAAACCGTATAAATATTATCGATACCCCCGGTCACGTTGACTTTACCGTAGAAGTTGAGAGATCTCTCAGAGTTCTCGACGGTTCTGTAACAGTTTTCTGTGCAAAGGGCGGAGTTGAGCCTCAGTCTGAGACCGTATGGCGTCAGGCTGATAAGTACGGTGTTCCGCGTATGGCTTATGTCAACAAAATGGACATAACAGGTGCGGATTTTTACAGATGCGTAAATATGATGAAGGAACGTCTTAAGACGAATCCTGTGCCGATACAGCTCCCTATAGGAGCAGAGGATACCTTTAAGGGTATCATCGACCTTATCAATATGGAAGCAGACGTTTACTACGACGATCTTGGAAAAGATATGAGAGTAGAACCTATTCCGGAGGATATGGTTGAAAAAGCAGAAGAATACCGTAATGCAATGCTTGAATCTATTGCCGAGACAGACGAAGTTCTCTTCGAAAAGTACTGTTCAGGCGAAGAAATAAGCATTGATGAAATCAAAAAGGCTATTCGTGTTGCTACAATACAGAATAAGATAGTTCCCGTTGTATGCGGAACCTCTTATAAAAACAAGGGCGTTCAGAAGCTTCTTGACGCTATAGTAGAGTATATGCCTTCTCCTCTGGACATTCCCGCAATCAAGGGAATTGATCCCGATAGTGGAGAAGAGATTGAAAGACCTGCTGACGATAACGGTCCGTTCTCAGCTCTTGCATTCAAGATCATGACAGACCCGTTCGTTGGTAAGCTCTGCTTCTTCCGTGTATATTCCGGTAAGATCGAAGCGGGTTCAACAGCATATAACTCTGTTAAGAGAGCAAGAGAACGTTTCGGACGTATACTCCAGATGCATGCAAACGACAGAAAAGATATCGACGTATGCTATTCCGGAGATATTGCAGCCGTTGTTGGTGTTAAGAATACCACAACAGGTGATACACTCTGTGATGAGAACAATCCTGTAATTCTTGAATCTATGGAATTTCCGGAACCCGTTATCAGAGTTGCCATCGAGCCCAAGACCAAAGCAGGTCAGGAAAAGATGGGTATCGCACTTGCAAAGCTTGCTGAGGAAGACCCCACATTCAGAACCTATACAGATGACGATACCGGTCAGACCATTATCGCAGGTATGGGTGAGCTTCACCTTGAGATCATTGTAGACAGACTTCTCAGAGAATTTAAGGTTGAAGCAAACGTAGGTAAGCCTCAGGTATCTTATAAAGAAACAATCAGAAGAGAAGCTGATGTTGACCACAAGTATGCACGTCAGTCCGGTGGTAAGGGTCAGTACGGTCACGTTAAGATCAGAATTGAACCCAACGAACCCGGCAAGGGCTATGAGTTTATCAACTCGGTTGTCGGCGGTGCTATTCCGAAGGAATATATCCCCGCAGTCGATTCAGGTATTCAGAGCGCTATGGACGCAGGTGTACTTGCCGGATACAATGTAGTTGACGTAAAGGTTACACTTTACGATGGTTCTTACCATGAAGTCGACTCATCTGAAATGGCGTTCAAGATCGCCGGTTCTATGGCGTTCAAGGAAGCTATGAGAAAAGCAGATCCGGTACTCACAGAGCCGATCATGAAGGTTGTTACTATCACCCCTGACGAATATATGGGTGATATAATCGGTGACTTCAACTCCCGCCGTGGACAGATTCAGAGCATGGATTCTATTTCCGGTGCACAGCAGGTAACAGCAATGGTACCGCTGTCCGAAATGTTCGGTTATGCAACGGACATGCGTTCCAAGACTCAGGGTCGCGGACAGTATTCGATGGAACCCAGCCACTTCGCTGAAGTTCCGAAGTCGATTCAGGAAGGCATCATAACAAACAGAGCAAAAGGTAACTAATTCTAAATCAAAATAAAAAAACAAAAGATTTTAGGAGGATATAAAAATGGCAAAGGCACATTTCGAACGAACCAAACCCCATGTTAATATCGGTACAATCGGTCACGTTGACCATGGTAAGACAACTCTTACTGCAGCTATCACAAAGGTTCTCTCTATCGGAGACGCTAACATCGAATTCCTTGCATACGACCAGATCGATAACGCTCCCGAAGAAAGAGAAAGAGGTATTACAATCAACACCCGTCACGTTGAGTATCAGACAGAAGCTCGTCACTATGCTCACGTTGACTGCCCCGGCCACGCTGACTACGTTAAGAACATGATCACCGGTGCAGCTCAGATGGACGGTGCAATCCTCGTTGTTGCAGCATCTGACGGTCCCCTTCAGCAGACTCGCGAGCACGTTCTTCTTGCTCGTCAGGTTGGCGTTCCCGCAATCGTTGTATTTATGAACAAGACCGACATCGTTGACGACGAAGAGCTTCTCGAACCCGTTGAGATGGAAATCCGTGATGTCCTTTCTCAGTACGAATTCCCGGGCGATGAGGTGCCGATAAACAGAGGTTCTGCAAGAGTTGCTCTCGAGAGCACAAGCACAGATAAGAGCGCTCCTGAATACGCTTCTATCCTTGAGCTCATGGATGCAGTTGACTCTTACATTCCCACACCTGAAAGAAAGTCTGATCTTCCTTTCCTTCTCCCTGTTGAGGACGTATTCTCCATCTCCGGACGTGGTACAGTTGCTACAGGTAGAGTTGAGCGTGGTACAGTTAAGGTTGGCGATACAGTTGAAATCGTTGGTCTTAAGGATGAAAAGTCTCAGACAGTTGTTACAGGCGTTGAAATGTTCAAGAAGATTCTTGACACAGCAGAAGCAGGCGATAACGTTGGTCTTCTTCTCCGTGGTGTTGCTAAGAACGATATCGAGCGCGGACAGATCCTCTGCAAGCCCGGTTCTGTAGATCCTCACACCAAGT
>JAZSMJ010000044.1:0-30370 GCA_045535815.1 Eubacteriales bacterium | reverse complement strand
GGGGCGGCTTTTTGCAAAAAGAGCCCCCACGATAATGCGACCACCATTGACTTTTTTGCAGAATTATGTTACAATAATTTGGATTAATGTTTTTTTAGATAGCGAGGATCAGAAAAATGAAAGATAAATTAGAAGCTTTGCTCCGGGAGGGAGCAGAGAAGATCCGCAGTGCATCGACTGAGGCTGAGCTTCAGGAGGTCAAGGGTGCGCTTCTTGGCAAGCAGGGCTCTGTTACCGAGCTCTTAAAAGAGATACCCAAGCTTGACGTTTCGCTTCGCCCCGAGATGGGCAAGGCGGTCAATCTTGCCAAGGCTGAGCTTACCGAGCTTATCGAGTCTGCACGTGAGGAGCTCAAGCTCAAGGCTTTTGCCGTTTCCTCCGACTTCGACTGCACTCTGCCCGGCATTGAGCCTGTGATAGGCGGACTTCATCCTATCACGCAGATGTGCTACGACTTGAACGACGCATTTCGCTCCATGGGCTTTGAGGTGTTCAGCGGTCCTGAGATCACAAGCGAATACTACGCATTCGACAACCTCAACTTCCCCCCCAACCACCCTGCCAGAGAGAGCATGGACACCTACTGGCTTGAGGGTCACGATTGCGGTGAGGCAAACAAAAAGCTTTGCCTGCGCCCTCATCTGACCGGCGACAGCGTCCGCTTTATGCAGACACACAAGCCCCCCTACCGCTTCGTTTACCCCGGCAGAGTTTACAGAAACGAGACCACCGACGCACGTCACGAAAGAGCCTTCTTCCAGTACGAAGCGCTTATAGTAGATAAAGATCTCACCTACACTGCCGGCAAGGTCATGATAAAGAGCATACTTTCCAAGGTCTTCGGACAGGACGTTCCCGTCCGTATGCGTGCAGGCTTCTTCCCCTTCGTTGAGCCCGGATTTGAGATAGACATGGGCTGTCTCGTTTGCGGCGGCAAGGGCTGCAGCGTTTGCAAGCACGTTGGCTGGATCGAGATAATGCCCGGCGGTACGCCTCATCCCAACGTTCTCAGGGCTGCAGGGCTTGACCCCGACGAGTACACGGGATTCTACGTCAACATCGGTCTTGACCGTCTGGTCATGATGCGTTACGGCGTTGACGACGTTCGTCTTTTCCACAGCACCGATCTGCGATTCCTTAAGCAGTTCCGTTAAAGGAGGATCAGAAAATGAAATTATCACTTAACTGGATAAAGGACTACGTCGCTCTTCCCGCTGACGTTGATCTTACTAAGCTTTCCTACGATCTCACCATGTCCACCGTTGAGGTGGAGGGTGCTGAGGATCTCGGCAGCCGTTTTGACGGTGTGATCGTCGGCATTATAAAAGAGGTCATGCCTCATCCCAACGCTGACAAGCTTCGAGTTTGCCGTGTTGACATCGGCTCCGATATTAAGGACATCGTTTGCGGCGGCTCCAATCTTTTTGTAGATCAGAAGGTTGCCGTTGCCTGCCCGGGCGCTATGGTGCGCTGGCACGGTGAGGGTGAGCCGGTTGAGATAAAGAACGCAAAGCTCCGTGGCGTTGAGAGCTTTGGTATGATCTGCGCTTCCGTTGAGATCGGTCTTGCCGATCTGTTCCCCTCCGAGGGTGAGCACGAGATACTCGATCTTTCCGCATTTGAATGCGCTGCAGGCGACAATATTGCCGACGTTCTCGGTCTTCGTGACGTTATTCTTGAGATAGACAACAAGTCGATGACCAACCGCCCCGATCTTTGGGGTCATTACGGCATCGCAAGAGAGCTTGCGGCTCTTTACGATCTTCCGCTTGCTCCTATCGAGCCCTACGCTGTGGGTGAGGTTGCTCCCTTTGACGTAAGAATTGAAGATGCTGAGCGCTGCCCCCGATACATCGGCGCACGTGTGGACGGCCTTTCTGTAAAAGAAGCTCCGTTTGAGATGCGCAGCCGTATCTGGAGGGTCGGTATGCGTCCGATCAACGCTTTGGTTGACGTTACAAACTACGTTATGCTGGCTACCGGTCAGCCGACACACGTTTTTGATTCCGATCACATAATCGATCACATAGAGGTAAGAAGAGCTCGTGACGGCGAGGCTCTCCAGCTGCTCAACGACAAGCAGCTCGAGCTTTGCGAGGACGATCTCGTTATCGCCGATGCGCAGGGCGCTGTTGCGCTCGCAGGCGTTATGGGCGGCTGCAAGGATTCCGTTCTGCCCACCACCGAAAGCGTTATTTTGGAGGTTGCTAACTTCTCGTCCCGCTCGGTCAGAAGAACGGCTCTGAGATACGACAACCGTACCGAGGCTTCCTCCCGCTACGAGAAGGCGATAGACCCCGACAGATGCGATCAGGCGCTTTCTCTTGCCATGAAGCTGTTTGCTCAGCTCTATCCCGAGATGAAGGTCACCGCCTTCACCGACAACTATCAGAAAAAGCTCGAGAAAAATGAGATAGACGTTTCCTTCGACTGGCTCGACCGCCGTCTCGGCATGCGTATTCCGCAGGATATCGTGGCTCGCAAGCTGGGTGCGATGGGCTTTGAGGTCAGCTTTACCGATGAGGGTATGCACATCGTCGTTCCCTCCTGGCGCTCGACAGGCGACGTTTCGATAAAGGCGGACATTATGGAAGAGGTTGCCCGTATGTACGGCTACGAAAACTTCCAGCCCTCCGCTATCACCACCTCCTTTGACGGTGCGATTAATCAGATAGATTACGATCTCGTCCGTCGCATAAAGGAATATCTTGCATTCAGATGCAATATGCAGGAGATCTTCACCTATCCCTGGATGAGCGACGAGTTCGTATCTGCGCTCATTCCCGATAAGGACAAGCTTCTTGCGCTCTCAACTCCGCCTTCCCCGTCTGAAAGATACATCAGATGCTCGCTTCTCCCCAATATCTGCAAGGCTATTGCAAAGAACGAGCGTAATTTCAGCAGCTTCGATATTTTTGAGGAGGCGCAGGTCTTCCTCGACACAGATTACACGAGCGAGTACGAGGGCGAGTCTCTCCCCTTGCAGAAGAAGCATCTCGGCTGCGCTTTCGTTGGCGCTCCGAGTGACGTTTCGTCTCTCTTCCGCCGTGCAAAAGGCGTTATCGGTGCGATGAGCTCCTACGTGCACATGGAGGGTCTTACCTTCGAGAAGCTTGAGAAGCCCTACTGGGCGGACGACGTAGTTTGGCTGAATATCTGCCTTGGCGGCAAGGTGATCGGCGAGATGGGTCTGCTTGCGAGAAAGGCTGCTCTTGAGTGCGGTATTAAGGTGCTCAGCGCCGTTCTGGTTGAGCTCGATATGAGCGCTCTTATCCCCTTTAAGTCGAGGACCAACCGCTTCGAGCGTCCGAGTGAGTTCCCCACGAACGAATACGACCTCTCGCTTCTGGTCGATTTCTCGGTTAAGTGGGACGATATAACGTCCTGCATCGGCTCGAAGAAGAACGAGCTTCTTAGAGGCGTCAGATTCGTTGAGGAGTATAAGGGTAAGCAGATCCCCGAAGGCAAGAAGTCGGTTACTCTCCGCCTGGTTATCGGATCGGATGAGAAGACCCTCACCGGCGACGAGATCGAGGCTGTCGCTTCCTCCGTCGTTAAGAGACTTACCAAAACCCTCGGCGCTGATATAAGAAAATGATGGACTGATTTATTCAAGAAATACGGGGGAAAAAGAAATTTCAACCGCCGTCAGGCGGTAGAAATTCTCTTCCCGCTTTTTGAAAAAAGCGGGGCAAAAACTTTCAAAATACAGACTGCTGTGCAAACATAGTGCGTTATTTAAACACTGACCTCAAACCACGAGGTCAGTGTTTTTTTGTGTGTTAGCACTGACCTAATAAAAATATTTTTAAAGTTTTTCCGGGGGTACGGGGGCGGCTTTTTTAAAAAAGAGCCCCCGATAAAAAATTCCCTCACCTTCTAAGCTGTCGGGAGCAGATCTGGCGGACGGATTCGGCGGTATATGCAGGTGAGATACGGCGTGCGGTCTGCTCTGCGGTATATCCGTCTACGTAGCGCAGCAGTAGTATACGGCGGGTCATACAGTCGTCGATACCGTTTATGTATTTGAGAATTTCCAGAAGGGCAGAGTCGGCTCGCTGTCGTGCCGCCTCATGCTCTTTTTTCAGCTCCTCTGAACGTGTGCCAAAGGCACGCTGTCTTGCCTCGCCTGCCTCACGCTCGAGCTGTCGGTACATTTTCATTTTTTTATAGTCCATATCATTCCCCTTGGGTGAGATTTGTAGGGGAACGGCGCCCTCGACGTCCCGGGTATGTTCGCACAAGGCGTTGAGAGCCTCCCTCCGGGAGGGAGGGGGACCACGGAGTGGTGGAAGGAGAGTGCGTGCAGTTAATCTTTAGATGGTTCAAAAAAATGAAGAACATCTATATTTTAGTCTACGCAGGCTCCCTCAGTCTTTTTTGCCTCGCAAAAAAATCCAGCTCCCTCCCGGAGGGAGCCATACGGTACGGTGCGAACATTGAGCAACAAAAAAGACAGAGAAAAATCTCTGTCCTTTCATTCATCTTTTAGGCTCACTGGGGTCGCCGCCGTTGTACGCACTGTCTAACGGCGACCCACATTTATTCTTCATCCTTACTGTCCTCGGGATAGGGAGGTGCGCCGTAATATCCGTCGGTTGAGGCGGGGAGACCGCTCTTCTCAAGCTTACGCTCGATAAGACGCTTGACGCCTGCATAGAAGAGGGCGAATATCGGCTCGCCTATGAACATTCCGGGGATGCCGAAAAGTCCGCTCATTACAACTATCGAAACCAGCACCCAGAACGCATCAAGACCTATGGTCGTGCCGATTATCTTGGGAGCGATAAGGTTACCGTCGATCTGCTGTATGATAAGAATTATTATAATAAACCACAAAACCTTCTCGGGCGCTGCAATGAATATAATAAACGCACTCGGTATAGCACCGATGAACGGTCCGAAGAAGGGGATTATGTTTGTAACGCCTATAATTACTGCGATAAGAGGATAGTAGGGAATCTTTACTATTCCGAAAACGATAAACGAAACGACGCCCACCAGAAGCGCATCTATAAGCTTACCGATAATAAATCCGCCGAAGGTCTTGTCGGTATATTTTGCAATACTGACAAGCTCGTCAACGTGATTTTTCTTAAAGCAAGCACAGAGGCATTTCTTGAGCTGTGCGATAAGCTTTTCCTTTGAGAGAAGAAGGTATATCGATATGAAAATACCGAGAATAACGTTTTTAACTCCGCTGAGAAGGCTGTTTGCAAGGTTTGCAACGTAGGGAGTGATCTTCTGTATCAAAGCGTATGAATCGAAAAGGAAGTCGGTTGCGGAATCTATCATCTGCTCCACGTCTGTTGCGTCGATCAGCAATTTGAAAATCTCGGAGTCACGGCTTGTATTTTCGATCCAGCTTGCGGCGGACGAAATGTAGAAGCTCATCTTTGATTCGAGGTCGTTATAGCTTGCAGCGATCTGCGGAGCTACCAGCCAGACGAACATCGAAATAATTATAATGAATATCAGATAAGTAATGATTACCGAAAGCAGTCTCTTTAGCTTTGCAGGTGAGAATGACTTTTTTCGGTGGAGCTTGAATTTTCTCTCCTTGGCGCCGATAAAGCGAAGCCATTTGTTCTCGCAGACCTTCATCAAGGGATTGAGAAGATATGCAAAAACAAATCCGTATGCAATAGGAGAGAGGATAAGCAGAATACCGCCCACCCAATCAAGCACGTCCGTAAAGTTCATGCCGATAACGAGTATGGCTACGGCAAAAACTATAACTATACATGCATAAATTGCAATGGTATTATATTTTTTATTCCAGTCTATTTTCATTGTGACCTCCGTCAAAAGACAAAAATCCTTAACAGTATAATCTATGGTACATTAAAAAAAGGGTGCATTTCAACCGATAAAATTTGACATTCTGTGAATTTTTATAAGAAAAAGGGCACTTTTTATGAATTCCTTGACTTTTGGTATGGATTTATAATATAATTAACGTAAGAAATGATATTTAAGGATGATAGATCTTATGGAAAAGCTTGGTTTTATCGGAATGGGAAATATGGGGTCTGCGATAGCGTCGGGGCTGATAGGCAGCGGTGCTGTAAAGGCGGAGAACGTCTATGCGTACGACCCGTATATCGAGCAGCTCAACTCAAAGGCGGCAGCGCTCGGCTTTAACGCCGTCTACAGCGCAAGCGAGCTTGCAGAGAAGGTGGACACGGTGCTTATCGCCTGCAAGCCAAAGGACGTTTCTGCGGTCGTGACCAATCTTGGAGATGCTCTTTGCGGTAAGGCGCTCTTGTCAATAGCGCTGGGCTGGAATTTCCGGGCGTACTCGGAAATACTTCCCACACCCGTCAGATGTCAGTTTATAATGCCCAACACTCCTGCGCTGGTGTCCGAGGGAGTATTCCTGTTTGAAGAGCAAAGCTCGCTCCGTCCCGACGAGCGTGAGGAGATAAAGAAGGCGTTTGCAAATATAGGCAGAGTGTACGATATGCCGTCATCTCTTATGGCGATAGGCGGAGTTATCAGCGGATGCGGACCTGCCTTCGTCGATATTATGATAGAGGGCTTTGCCGATGCTGCGGTGAAATACGGAATGCCGAGAAGGCTTGCATACGAGCTGGTATCGCAGACGCTTATCGGAAGCGCAACTCTGATGCTTGAGGGAGATCAGCATCCGGGAGCTTTAAAGGATGCGGTCTGCTCACCCGGCGGCTCGACCATACGTGGAGTTGAGGCGCTTGAAAAGGCAGGCTTCAGAGCCGCCTGCTTTGATGCGGTAAACGCCGCAATGGAAAAGCAGTAAGGTGATTTTTGCCGCTTGGCAAAAAAATATGCAAAAAAAATTTAAAAAAGGTATTGACAAGGAAAAACTTTAGGTATATAATGTGTTACAACAAAAAAACGCAATGACGGAGACGGCTTTTCGTATGTCGTGCGCAACCAGAGAGCCCGGGCGGTGGAAACGGGCAGCGCAAAGGCGATAAGCAGATCACTCCCAAGCGGAAAGGCTGAATCTTTAGGTCTTTACGAAGCGCCGCGTTAAGGTGGAGAGAGCTGTTAGGCTCTTGTTATGAGAGGGCTGATCTTGTATCGGTCAATCAAGGTGGTACCGCGGGTATTATGTATCCCGTCCTTGTAAGAGGACGGGATTTTTTGTTGTTTTTTTGGAATCTGATTTCTATTTAAACGAAAGGGAAAGGTTATGAACAACAGTTTACAGCAGCAGCTTAAGACAATAGCACAGAGAATAAAGGAGCTGCGTCAGATCACGGGCAAGACAACGGCTGAAATGGCAAAGCTTACGGGCGTGTCCGAGGAAGCTTATATCAAGGCAGAAAACGGAGAGAGCGATTTTTCGTTCACCTTCGTGCACAGCTGTGCACGGGAATTCGGAGTAGATATTACCGACCTCATCACAGGTGAGGGCGCAAAGCTTTCTACCTTCTCTATAGTAAGAAGCGGAGAGGGACTTTCGCTTGAGCGCAGACGCGGATTTAAGTACAATCACCTTGCATCCTACTTCAAGGGCAGACTTTCGGAGCCCTTTAAGGTAATCGCAAAATACGATCCCGAATCAGAGGGCAAGCCCATCACCCTTGCATCGCACGAGGGTGAGGAGTTTGACTACGTTCTCAAGGGATCGCTCAGAATAAACGTCGCAGGACACGAGGACGTCCTCCATGCAGGCGACGCTATCTACTATAACAGCAGCGAGCCTCACGGTATGGTAGCCTACGGCGGTGAGGATTGCGAATTTCTCGCTATCGTTACCGATGCGCAGGGCAACGCATACGAATATAACGCAAAGGTGTACGAAACGGTAAAAACAAGCGAGAGAACGGTATCCTACAGCGACTTCGTCACAGCAGTCGAGGATGAAAACGGCTCTCTTAAGTCTATCTCGTTCCCGAATGCAAAACGCTTTAACTTCGCCTTTGATATTGCCGATAAAACGGCAGAGCGTGAGCCCGAAAAGCTTGCTATGCTCCACGTTGACAATCAGAAGAATGAAAGACGCTTCACCTTCGGTGAGCTTAAGAGCTTATCAAACCGCTGTGCAAATTATCTTACCTCTTTGGGAGTTAAGAAGGGCGATAGGGTAATGCTGGTGCTCAAGCGCCATTGGCAGTTCTGGGTATGTATGCTTGCCCTTTCCAAGATAGGTGCGGTGGTCATCCCTGCAACCAATCTTCTGATGAAGAAGGACTTTGTGTACCGCTTTGATGCGGCAGGTGTCAATACCATTATATGTACGGCTGACGGAGACGTTTCAAAGGAAGCGCTTGAGGCGGCAAAGGAATGCCCCACCGTAAAGAATCTCCTGCTCGCAAGAGGCGAGGCAGAGGGATGGCGCAGCTTCGATTCCGAGTTTATGACCTTCTCCGACGTGTACGAGAGAAGCGAGAACAGCGCCTGCGGAGACGATCCGATGCTTATGTTCTTCACCTCCGGAACGACTGGATATCCCAAGATCGCACTCCACAGCCACAAGTATCCGCTCGGACATTTCATAACGGCAAAATATTGGCATAACGTCCAGGAGAACAAGCTCCATTTCACCATCTCCGATACGGGATGGGGTAAGGCGCTCTGGGGTAAGCTGTACGGACAGTGGATGTGCGGAGCGGCGGTATTTACCTATGACTTCGATAAATTCGATGCGCACGATATACTTCCCATGTTTGCAAAATACGGCATAAAGACCTTCTGCGCACCGCCCACCATGTACAGATTCTTTATAAAGGAAGACCTTTCGAAATACGATCTTTCATCTCTCGAGTATGCAACGGTAGCAGGCGAGGCACTCAACCCTGAGGTATATCAGCAGTTCCTGAACGCAACCGGCATCAGACTGATGGAGGGCTTCGGTCAGACCGAGACCACGCTTACTATCGCAAACCTCAGAGGAATGACTCCCAAGCCTGGCTCAATGGGTAAGCCCAGCCCTGCTTATTCGATCGCTATAGTTGACCACGACGGCAAGGAGGTAAAGCCGGGTGAAAGCGGTGAGATCGTCGTAAAGACTGACTTTGACGATAGCGTCTGCGGTCTTTACCTCGGATACTACGACGATAAGGCAGAGGGCGGCATCGCAAGAGAGACCACCGATAACGTATGGCACGACGGTATGTATCACACGGGAGATATGGCGTGGTGCGATGAGGACGGATATTATTGGTACGTCGGAAGAATCGACGACCTTATCAAGTCCTCGGGCTACAGAATCGGTCCGTTTGAGATTGAAAGCGTAATAATGGAGCTGCCTTACGTTCTTGAGTGTGCCGTAACGGCGGCGCCCGACGAGATAAGAGGTCAGGTGGTAAAGGCTACCATAGTTCTCACAAAGGGAACGCAGGCCTCCGACGAGCTCAAAAAGGAGATCCAGAACTACGTCAAGACCCATACCGCACCCTATAAATATCCGAGAATAGTCGAATTCGTAACCGAGCTTCCCAAGACCATCAGCGGAAAGATCAGACGAGTTCAGATAAGAAACGAAGATAAGAAATAATAAATACAGATCATACCCGGCAAAAAGCAGGGTATGATCTTATTTGCATTTTTTGAAAGGACGGTTAAAATGGCAACAAGGCTGATTCACGTAACAGACCTTTATCATCCGCACGTCGATCCCGACGATCATTTTGATCTTGCACAGATATTTGCGCTGTCAAAAAAGGGCTATATCGACCTTGAGCATATCGTTATCGACTATCCGAAGGATGAGTTTGGTTCACCTGCTCTTTGCTCGGTCTATCAGCTTAACAGCATCTGCAAAAAGAACGTGCACGTATCTATAGGAGCAGACGTAAATACCCATCGAGGCAACCGCCATCTTTGGAAGGGAGCTGATACGGGAGACGTTTTGGCAGCGGATGAGATAATAAAGTGCCTTGAAAGAGCGCCCGAAAAGGCGTTCGTCAGCATAGTCGGCGGCTGTCTTGACGTCGCTATTGCACTTGAAAGAGCGCCGCAGGTGTTCAGGGATAAGTGTGCGGGAATAGTCCTCAATGCAGGCACGGCTATAGATTCAAGGGAGCAAAAGGAATGGAACGTCGCACTCGGCAAGGTTGAATATCAGGCTGTATTTTCAGCGCCCTGCCCTGTATATTGGAATCCTTGCTTTCAAGACTGTAATTTCGGCGACGGTGTGAATGCTACGCATTACAGCTTTATCCAAAAGCAGATATTTGACAAAATCTCGCCACAGCTTCTCAATTATTTTCTCTATATGCTGAAAAGATCGGAGGATCCAAGGTATCTGCACGCCATAAAGGCAGAGCCCGATACAAAGGCAAAGGAGCAGCTCGGTGAGAATATACGTCATATGTGGTGTACTGCAAGCATATTCGATATTGCGGGCCTTGCCGTTGATACAAGCGGCAGGATAGTTGACAAGGATGCTTGCTCCGATCCGCTTTTCGGATACACGCCGATAAGGGTGAGCTGTAACGAGAACGGCGACACCGAGTGGTGCGAGGACAGTGCCTCAAGCGATCGCTTTATCTTCACGGTGTACGATACCGAACGCTATGCACGGCTTATGACAAAAGCACTTTTGAGCATTCTTGAGATAGTATAATTTTTTATCCCCTCTCGTTTTACCGAGAGGGGTGTTTTGTACAAACACCGTAGGGGCGACCTTCTATATCCGCCCGGGGATGTATACGGTGCGAACAAGGGTTGTAGGGACGCACCGTCCTCGACGGTCCGTTCGTACGAAAAGATTAGCTCGATATCTATGATGAAGGATGTTCGTGCAAACATTGTGCCCCAAAATTATGTTATATGCTAACATATCTCGGACCGTCGAGGACGCCGGTCCCTACGGAGATGGTGCGAACATAGGTTGTGAGCCTCCCCTGTGTAAGGGGAGGTGGCACCGAAGGTGACGGAAGGGTTGTTCACAAAGGAAAAACAATCCCTCACCGCCTTTGGCGGAGCTCCCTTTGCACAAGGGAGCCATACGGTACGGTGCGAACATAGCTTGTGAGCCTTCTCCAGTGGGAGAAGGTGGCAGGCGAAGCCTGACGGATGAGGTGTAAAAAACATATCATTTTTGCTGTAGATAAAATCGTTTGCATAGCAACACCTCATCCACCGCTAAAGCGGTCCCTGAAGTATGCCTGTGGCAAACTTCTCTCCCACTGGAGAAGGCAAACGGTGCGGTGCGAACAAAACGGAGAGGACTGTAGGGGCGATCATCGAGTGAAGAGAAAATCCTATAAGGCATAATTTGTCTTTTTTCTATTGACAAGCACTTTGTTTAATGTTAAAATTTGCTTAATATATCATTTGTCGGAGGATTAATATGACAAATCTATTTTTTGACGATTACAGAGTGCTTTACCTTGAAAACGTAACGAGAGTTCAGGGCAAGCCCGAGCTTATAGAAGAATCTATTATCAGAGCAAAGGACGGCGAGAACCTCACCCCCGGTATTCCCAGCATAGTATACGATCCCGAGACTGCTACCTACTCGATGTATCGAAACGTCTTCAAAAACGGCGATTCCTACACCGTTTGCGACACAAGCTCCGACCTTATCCATTGGGAGCCCAGAAACACCGCAAGAGAGGCGAGAGTTCAGGGCTATGCTCCCTCGCTCGGATATGAAAATCAGGCTATCTGCCGTTATTTTAACGGCGAGACTGCCTTCATTCTGCGTGACGACCACGACGGCGATCCTGCCCGCAGATACAAGGCTCTGGTTACCAAAAACGACTACTACGGCGGTCTTGACGACCTTCTTCTCACCTCGCCCGACGGCATTCATTGGGAGGAGGAAAAGGGAATTTACTGGCACGCAAGAGGCACCGAGCCGGTTACGAGTGCCTTCTGGTCTGATGCGGAGGATTGCTGGATAATTATTGCCCGTCCCTTCGTTGGCGAAAGAAGAGTCTGCGTTATAAAGACCCGTGATTTCAAGACCTTTACCAAGCCCGAGCTTGCTATCTGGGGCGACGCTCTTGATAAGCCCCTCACCGAAATATACGGACTTCGTGCAATAGCGTATAAGGGCTGGTACGTGGGCGTTCTTCACTTATACGAGACGCTGAACGAAAAGCATTGGAAGTTCAAGGGCGGAACTATGGATACGCAGATTGCCTACAGCACAAGCGGCGTTCATTGGCAGAGATTTTTAAGAGAGCCCTTCATTGAGCGCACAAAGGGAATTTGCGAGGGTATGGTGTTTGCCAGCCCGACCGTAGGCCCCGACGGAGATATATATTTCGCCTGCAGTACCGCAAACCGTGAGCACGGCTATTTCGGTGAGCAGGACGGCGTTATCGCCACCTACAAGCTCCGTGAGGACGGATTTGCCTCTCTTAAGGCAGACGAGGGCAAAACTGCAACTGTATTCACCAGAGGCATCATCCACAAGTCGGGCGAGATAGACTTCAACATAAAGGCAAAAAAGGCAACCTTTGAGATATGCGATCACGACTACAATCCCATCGAGGGATTTACTCATGCCGACTGCATCCCCTTCTCAGGCGACGATAAGCACTACTGCCCCAAATTCAAGGATGGCAAGACCACGGCCGACCTTGCAGGCAGAGCGCTTCACATCGAGATAAAATTCGAGGACGGCGAGCTTTACGCATACAGCGGAGATTTCGTAAACGCATCTCAGATGGAGATACAGCAGTTCCAGATATTCGGCAGAATCCCTTCTGCCAAGGGTCAGAACTGATTTTTTCACAAAGCTATTGACAAAATTCTGCATCGGTGATATAATCTATCACACGGAAAGGCTTTGTACGCTCCGGACGGACGAGGCATTCCGACCAAACCGCAAATGAATAATCAGGGGTGCTGATCGCACGATCGGCTGAGATGAAGCAGAGCTTCGAACCCTTTAAACCTGATATGGATAATACCGGCGCAGGGAGATTAAATCGAGTTTTAATCATAATTGAACTCGCGAGTTTCGATTTCGATTTTACCGCACTGATGATTATCATGTGCGGTAAATTTTTTAATCGGAGGTCAAAACTCAAATGCAACACAAAAAAATCATAGCCCTGACTGAGTGCGCCGTTATGATAGCGGCGGCAACGGTGCTCAGTCTTGTAAAGATCTGGAATATGCCGCTCGGCGGCTCGGTCACCTTGCTCAGCATGCTTCCCATCTGCCTGGTTGCCATAAAGCACGGCAGCGCGTGGGGTCTTGCATCGTCCTTCGTATACTCGATAATTCAGCTTATCTTCGGTATAACCATGGACGGTCTGCTCGGATGGGGACTTACACCCACCTCGCTTATTGCCTGCATTTTCGTTGACTACATATTCGCCTTCACTGTCCTCGGTCTTGCAGGACTTCTGAGAGGTCACGGCAGAGTCGGTATGTGCGCAGGCATTGCTATAGCAATAGCGCTTCGCTTTGTATGCCATCTCATATCGGGAACGCTCATCTTCGCATCCTGGACGCCCGAGAGCTTCGGTACCAATTACCTGCTCTACTCGGTATGCTACAACGGTGCGTATATGCTTCCCGAAATGGTATTTACCATGGCGGCAACTATGGTTATCAGTAAGATACCCGTAGTTCAAAGGCTTGTCGGAATATACGAAAAATAAATTTTAATTGTTGTATTTATCTGTACCTGATGGTATAATATTTATGCGGACAGCATAAAAGACAGAAATGACCGCTTCTGCGGTCATTTTTTTAAATATCAAAGGAGATCACACAATGACAGACGTAAGAGCAGATATTCCGTCAAAATACAAATGGGATCTTTCCACAATATACCCAAGTGAAGCCGCCTTCCATGAGGACTTTCAGAAGGCGGAGGCGCTGGTAGCCGACTATCCTCGCCACGAGAAGACTATAATCGCATCGGCAAAGGGGCTTTACGACGCACTTTGCGATTATTCAAGCGTTATGCGTGTCGTTACAAAGCTTTTTGAGTTTGCATCACGCAGCTTTGACGTTGATATGTCGGTAAACGCAAATCAGGCGCTGGTCGGCAAGGTCTACGACCTTTACGTAAGAGCCTCTGCAGCCGCATACTTCGTCCGTCCCTATATTCTCAAGCTCTCAAAGGAAACGCTCGATTCATTCTTCAAGGATTATCCCAAGCTTGAGGAATACCGCAGAGATATCGAGGGGCAGTTCAGATATAAGCCCCACACCCTCTCGGACGAGTGCGAAAAGGTGCTTGCCGATACCGAAAGATGCCTTGGCACTCATTCCGATATATACGGCATCTTCACCGATTCCGATATGCGCTTCGGCAAGATAAAGGGCGACGGTGGCGAGATGACCGAGCTTACCGATTCGACCTACGTCACCTTCCTTATGAGCCGTGACAGAAACGTAAGAAGAGGGGCGTTCAACCGTCTTTACAAGGTCTACGGACAGTACCGCAATACCATCGCCACCATAATAAACGGCTTCGTCCGTGAAAAGACCACCATGTCGAAGACACGTGGCTTTGCAGACAGCCTCACCGCCTCCGTTTTTGACGATGAGACCACACCCGATATATACAACAATCTTATAGATACCGTAAATAAAAATCTGCAGCCCCTTTTTGAGTATTACGACCTCAAAAAAGAGCTTCTCGGCTTATCAAAGCTCCATATGTACGACCTCTATCCTCAGCTGATAAGCGAATGTGACAGAAGGTACAGCTATGAGGAGGCAGTCGAGGAGGTGCTCGACGCAATAAAGATACTCGGTGACGAGTACCACGATACCCTTGAAGCAGGTCTTAAGGAAAAGAGCTGGGTAGACGTCTACCCCAACAAAGGTAAGCGTGGCGGTGCGTACAGCGCAGGCTGCTACGATTCCGATCCCCTCATACTTATGAACTACACGGGTACGCTGGAGGACGTTTCAACCCTCGCTCACGAGGCAGGTCACTCGATGCACAGCTATTTCTCAAAGAAGAGCAACCCCTTCCACGAATCCGAGTATACCATATTCGTAGCAGAGGTAGCGTCCACCGTAAACGAGCTCATATACTCCTACAAAAAGCTGAATGAGTCAAAGAGTAAAGCGGAAAAGCTATCGGTGCTCAATCAGATAATGGAGACCTACAAGGGCACCCTTTACAGACAGACCATGTTTGCCGAATTTGAAAAGAGGATGCACGCTCTTTGCGAGGCAGGCGAGGTGCTCACTGCCGACCTTCTCTGCGATGAGTACTATGCGATAGTCAAGAAGTACTTCGGCCCGAGAGTGGTCTGCGATAAGCAGATCGCACTTGAGTGGATGCGTATCCCTCACTTCTACAGATATTTCTACGTTTACAAGTATGCAACCTGCATATCTGCCGCAAGCAGTATAGTAAAGAAGATATTCGAGCAGGGCGAGGCGTATATAGGTAAGTATCTCGATTTCTTGAAGTGCGGCGGCTCAAAGAGCCCGCTCGACAGCCTTCTGGTTGCGGATATAGACCTTACCAAGCCCGAGGTCATCGAGGACGCAGTAGCAATGTTTGCCGATACCGTAAAGCAGTTCAGAGAGATATATCAGGAAAAGGAATAATAACGATTATAAAGGATACGATGGGGAGACCGTTTTTACAAAAACGGTCTCCCCAAAAACCTTCAAAATATTTTCTCGGACTTGTGCGAACAAACCTCGTAGGGCGGTGGCTTGCTGCCGCCGTATGGCTCCCTCCGGGAGGGAGCTCCGCCCAAGGCGGTGAGGGAGAGAGCGTGCATTATAATAGAGATGTTCTGCATTTTTTGCAATATCTATGGTAACATTTGCGACGGCTCCTTCCGTCTTTTGCTTCGCAAAATCCACCTCCCTCCCGGAGGGAGGCTCTCCACATTGTCTGCACCTTCTCGTAGGGCGGTGGCTTGCTGCCGCCGGGTATGTTAGCACAATACCTCGGACGGATATGGAAGGTCGCCCCTACGGTGCAACGGTGGCGATGTTACCGAATAGTACCATATAGTTAATATTATAGTACCATATGGTAACATTAAAATCAAGAGGTGATTTTAATGTATTTTAAAAGACTGTACGACTTGAGAACCGATAACGACATGACACAACAGCAGGTGGCAGATTATCTTACCTGCAACAGACAGGTCTACGCAAGATACGAAAGAGGCTTGCGTGAGATACCCGTGTCAATGCTGATAAAGCTTGCGGATCTGTATAAGACCTCCGTTGACTATATATTAGGCAGAAGCGACGAAATGTAATAAGAAATCCCCAAAGACAGTATCTTCGGGGATTGTTTTTAGGTAGGCGTAATTAATTCTATTGATACCGTATTGATACCGTTTCTTTTCTCTCTTCTCCGGAAAAGCCGCATATTGAAGTAGAGAAAAGAGAATTGCAGGAAAGCTGTATAGCAAAAATCGACAAGCCTCTGTTGAAGCTCATCGATTTTTTGTAATTCTGACATTATAAGATATTGTTTAATTATTATTCTTTGCAGTGTTGATAGATGCAATCAAAAGCTTTTTAACTTCGATGCACTGTTCAAGAATGGCAGCATCATCGTAATATCCGCTTTCAAGCAGCAATTCCAACCAATATTCACTTTCTGAGCATTCTTTCAAAGCAATCTGCAGCTTTGCAATAAAATCAGCTTTTCCGTGGGCATAGAATGCTTCTCTGATATTTGCTCCAATGCTTGTGCCGGATCGAATCAACTGATTTGTAAGAACGGATTCTTTCTTGGCGGATTTGATGGTGTTGCAGACCTTGATAATTTGCAGTGCAAAGTCTTTTGATTTATAAAGCAAAGGGCTGGACACTACCGATCACTCCTTTCGTATCCTACTTATTCACTATTCACTATTACCTATTACTTTCCAAAAATCGACCCATAAATTTAGTGAAGAGTGAATAGTGAAGAAGTAATAAGTAAAAATCGACATACTTCTATCGAAGAATGTCGATTTTTGGTGCTCCATCGGAGAGTCGAACTCCGGACACCTTGATTAAAAGTCAAGTGCTCTACCTTCTGAGCTAATGGGGCATATTCTTTTGTGACCAATTAATAATATCACAACGTGGGGCTTTTGTCAACCTCTTTTTTGAAAAAACGGATATTTTTTCTTTATTTGCTCTCGCTTTGGTGTATTTATTAGTATCCCAAAAAGGAAAAATTATTCTTTTTGCCTTTGGCGGTGAAAGAGTAAATTTTATGTGTATAAAATGTAAGAAAAGTTTTCCCGACCTTGAAAAAAGAGGCTAATAATATTATAATTAACATTAACTGTTTATAATAAAGAGGAATTGCATGTTCGGTTATATAAAGCCGCGCACAGCGGAGCTTAAGGTAAAGGAACACGAATTTTATAAAAGCGTTTATTGCGGTCTTTGCAAGAGCATGAAGAAAAGGGCGTCTATGCTCAGAATGACTCTCAGCTACGACTTCGTTTTTCTTGCCCTTGTGAGAATGGCGATGACGGGCGATAGTTGCTCGTTCCATCTCGAGCGCTGCGTCGTGCATCCTTTTAAAAAGCGGCCCGTGCTTGATAACAATCAAAGCCTTACCTTTTGCGCAGATGCAAGCGCACTGCTTACATATTACAACGTGCTTGACAAGATGGCGGACAAGGGGAAGGGCAGGCTGAGAGGCTATCTTTCATATCCGCTTGCAAAGCGTATATTCAAAAAAATATCGCCCGATGCGGAGCTTATCTTATCGGCAGAGAAGCATCTTGGCTCTCTTTCCGAATACGAAAAGCAAAACGGGGATTCGGCAGACTGTGCGGCAGAGCATTTCGGGCTTTTGCTCTCCGATATATTCTCGCACGGACTTGATGAGAGAAACGCCGCTATAGCAGCTGAGATAGGCAGACATATCGGCAGATGGATATATCTTATCGATGCGCTTGACGATATCGAGGACGATAGAAAAAGCGGCTCTTACAATCCGCTTATCATCGGCGGATACAACTTCGATCAGGCGGTCACTGCCATGAATATGGAGCTTATCGGGCTTGAGCGAGCTATAGAGCTTATATCCTTTTCGGATAGCGGAATAGAGAACATAATCAAAAATATTATATACCTCGGCATGCCTGACTGTGCCGAGCGGGTAATCAAAAAATGGCGTGATCAAGGAGATTTGAAATGACGGCAGATCCTTACAAGGTATTGGGTGTATCCCGTGACGCTACGGACGATGAGATAAAAAAGGCGTACAGGGAGCTGACAAAAAAATATCACCCCGACAACTATGCAAACAGTCCTCTCTCGGAGGTTGCCGAGGAGAAGATGAAGGAGATAAACGAGGCTTACGACGAGATACAGCGTCAGCGCTCGTCGGCGCAGAGCGGAGGATACGGCTCATCGCAGAGCTCGGGAAGAACCTATACGGGCGAGTTCATACGCATACGTGAGCTCATAAACGAGGGAAGATACTCCGAGGCGCAGATAATGCTCGGCTCTGTTGCGCAGAGCGACAGAAATGCCGAATGGAACTTCCTTAAGGGGTGCGTGCTGGTTCAGATGGGCTGGTATTTCGATGCGCAGAAATATTTTGAAACCGCCTGCTATATGGACCCTTCAAACGCCGAATACAGAGCGGCTCTTGACAGCATAAGAAACAGCTCCTCGCAGTACGGAAGAGGGTACAGAACAAACGCAGGCGGCGGTGAATGCTCGGCTTGCGATATGTGCTCCACGCTTATCTGCGCAGATTGCCTTTGCGAGTGCTGCGGCGGAGACCTTATCCGCTGCTGCTGAGTATTAAAAGGACGGTTTTTTGATATGAAAAAGAAAACCAAAGCCATAACGCTGTGCGCCATAATAAGTGCGCTTGAATTCGTTATGCTGTACGTCGGCTCTGTGACCGACGTTCTGGACCTTTCGTTTTGTGCGCTTGCCACCTTTGCCTCGGCAATAGCCGTCATAGAGGTAGGCAGGGCGGCACCGTGGGTCATATATGCGGTAACGTCGGTTTTGTCGGTGCTTTTACTGCCCAATAAATTCATAGCCTTCGTGTACGTTTTGTTTGCGGGATTTTATCCTATGCTCAAGGCTATATTCGAGCGCTTTCACTATATCGTCACCTGGCTTCTCAAGCTGAGCACCTTCAACACGGCGCTCTTGCTGGTAATAGTAATATGCAGATACCTTCTGCATATAGAGGAGATGCCGCTTGCGTTTGAGGCTTTGACTCTGCTTTTGGCAAACGTAGCCTTCGTTTTGTACGATATATGCTTCACGAAGCTGATAACGCTTTACATAATAAAGCTGAGAAAACGCCTGAAGCTTAAAAATTATTTTGAAAATTGAGTGCATTTGTTGACAAAAATGCGTAAGTAGTATAAAATTAAATATATATAATAAATTATAGTGGCAGAGGTAATTTCTGCCGAACCGCTCGTTTTTTTGCGGGGAAGGAAGATTATGATAAAGAGCATGACGTCATACGGACGTGCCACCAGAGCCGTTAACGGAAAGAATATTCTGGTTGAGCTGAAGTCGGTAAATTCCCGTTTTTTTGACTGTAATATAAAAATACCCAAGGCATACGGCTTCCTTGAGGAGAAGATAAAAACGCATATACAGACCTTCGGTATATCGAGAGGTAAGGTAGACGTTTTCGTCGGGATAGAGATATTTGAGTCGGTCGATTCGGAGATATATCTTGACGAGGCGTATGCGCAGAATTATATAAACGCTCTGCGCAAGCTGCGTGATACCTTTGAGCTCAAGGACGATATCAGCGTTATGAGCGTTGCCCAGAACAGAGACATCTTCACGGTTATAAAGCCGGAGGAGGATGCGGAGCGTGACTGGGAAGAGGTGCGCCCCATACTTGACGAGGCTCTTTCGCAGTTTACCGAAATGAGAGAAAGGGAGGGCGAAAACCTCAAAGCAGACCTTCTTTCAAAGAAGAAGAATCTTGCAGAAATGGCAGAGAAGGTCAAGGGCTTGTCAAAGGCAAGCATCGAGGGCTACAGAGCCAAGCTTGAGGAGCGCCTTCGCAAAACGCTTGAAAATCTCGATATAGAGCTTGACAGCGCAAGAATACTTACCGAGTGCGCCATATTCGCAGACAAAGCGGCGATAGACGAGGAGCTCGTAAGGCTCTCGAGTCACTTCAAGGCGTTTGACGAGATATTCGAGTCAAGCGAGCCGATAGGAAGAAAGCTCGATTTTCTGGTGCAGGAGATAAACAGAGAGACCAACACCATAGGCTCAAAGGCAAACGATCTTGATATAGCATCTCTCGTGGTTGAGATGAAGTGCGAGATAGAAAAGATAAGAGAACAGATACAGAATCTGGAATAAGCGGAGGTTTTTTATGGTATTCATAAACGTAGGATTTGGGAATATGGTTGCGTCCAACCGTGTGGTTACCCTTGTCAGCCCCGACTCCGCACCTATAAAAAGACTCGTGCAGGATGCCCGTGACAGCGGAAGGGTGATAGACGTTACCTGCGGAAGAAGAACGAGATCGGTCATAGTTACCGACAGCGATCACGTTATCTTATCCGCAATACAGACGGAAACCATCTCCAACCGACTTAACGGACACAGCGAAAACGATACCGGCGACGAGGATATAGAGGACTGACGCATGGCAGAGATTATGAGAAGAGGAATTCCGATAGTTATATCCGCACCTGCCGGAACGGGTAAGGGAACGGTAATAAAGGCGCTGATGGAGAGATCGGACGAATATTGCTATTCGGTGTCGGCTACCACCAGAGCACCGAGACCCGGCGAGCAGGACGGCGTTCACTATCACTTTATGAGCCGCTCTGATTTTGAGGAGCGTATAAAAAACGGCACCATGCTCGAGTATACCGAGTATTGCGGTAATTATTACGGAACGCCGCTTGACTATGCAGAGAAACAGCTCTCTCAGGGAAAGAACGTTATCTTCGAGATAGAGGTAAACGGCGCTATGAATATCAAAAGGGCGCTTCCCGAGGCAGTTTTGATAATGATAGTTCCGCCCAGCTTCAGAGTGCTTGAGGCAAGGCTGAGAGGCAGAGGGACCAATACCGAGGACGATATCTTAAACCGTCTGAGTGAGGCAAAAAAGGAGCTCGGATATATAAACGAATATCATTACGCCGTCCCCAATATGGACGGAATGAGTGACCGTGCTGCACAGGATATAATAGATATCCTCAAGTCCGAGCGGTATAAGACGACCAGAGGAAGTGCGCTTCCCGAGGGATTTTATCTGTAAATAATTTAAATAAAAATAAAACGTAAAAATAAGGAGCAAAAAAATGATCTATCCGTCAGTTGATGAACTTTCCGTAAACGGAAAATACAACAGATATACGCTTGTAATAGCTACTGCGAAATGCGCAAGAATGGTAACCGACGAATACGTTGAGCAGCGTGAAACGGCAGAGAGAAAGCTTGCAAACAAGGAAACGGACAAGAGTCTGGCATCCATGATAAACAAGGAATTCCGTGATGAAAAGGCTGTCAAGACCGCTATCAACAGACTTTACAGAGGCGAGTACAAAATAGTAGACGAGTCTATCAAGGACATCGGAAGATAAATAAAAAGCCGACAGCCGTCCTAAGCGTTTTGGACGGCTGAAACTTTTTGATATATTATCCCGAAAGGAGTGAGAGAGTTGGCAAGGCAACCGTATGCAAGGGTCTATCTGCTTGACGTGCCCTATCATATAGACCGTATATTTGAATATTATCTTCCCGAGGATTTTCGGGAGGAGGTATACGAGGGAAGCTTTGTCAGCGTTCCCTTCGGCGCAGGCAACAGAAGCAAAGCTGCGGTGGTATTCGGCTTTGCCGATACAGTGGAGATAGAGGCCGAAAAGGTAAAATCTGCTCTCGGGGTAATAAATACCTCGCTTCGACTGAATGAAGAGATGCGAGGACTTGCGCTCTTTCTTGCCGACCATACCTTCTGTACAGTCGGTGAGGCGGTAAGGGCAATGCTTCCGGGGGCGGCGTTTGACGGACTTGTGGACTATTACAGCGCCGTAACCGACGCCGAAAACGACGGAGCATACGGTAAGAGCCTCAGCGGAGTTGCATCCGATATATATCTTAAGCTCAAAAAAGACGGCAAAATGAGCGTAAAGGCGATAAAGCAAAGGTTCGGCAAGGATGCCGAAAAGGCGCTTCACTCGCTTGTAAGGCGAGGTGTGGTGCGCCGTGAAACACAGCTTCGTGAAAGCTCTAATATAAAGTATACCGAGTGCCTTTCGCTGAGCGAGGAGTTCAAGGCGTCACCGTCAAGCTACGGAGTGAGGGGTGCAAAGCTGCTTGAGATAATCAGATATCTCACCGATAAGGACAGCGTTTTAGCCGATGAGATAAAAAACGTGCTTTCGGTAAGCTCCTCTCAGATAAAAAATCTGTGCGATAAGGGAATACTTAAAATCGAGCGCTTTGACAAATACAGAAATCCGTACGGTGACGGATACGGCGGATATTCGGGTGAGAATATTCTGTCTGCTGAGCAGAGCGAAGCAAGGGATAAGATATGCGAGCTTTACAATACCCATCAGCCCAAGGCGGCTCTGCTTCACGGAATTACCGGAAGCGGTAAAACAAGGGTCATAAAGTCGGTCATAGACGAGGTGTTAAGGGACGGGCGAAGCGTTATCGTGCTTGTGCCCGAAATATCGCTGACACCGCAAACGGTCGGTATCTTCGTGTCGTATTACAAGGACAGAATAGCAGTCGTCCATTCCTCGCTCTCGCAGGGTGAGCGGCTTGATGCCTGGCGCAGAATGAAAAACGGCGAGGCGGATATATGCATAGGCACACGCTCTGCAATATTCGCTCCCTTTGAAAATCTCGGAATGATAGTCATAGACGAGGAGCAGGAGCATACCTATAAATCGGATATGGCGCCCAAATATCACGCAAAGGACGTGGCGAGATACAGATGTGCGCATCAGAATGCGCTTATGCTTCTCTCATCCGCAACTCCATCGCTTGAGAGCTACTATAAGGCGCAGAGCGGAGCGTATACTTTGGTCGAGCTTACAAAGAGATACGGCGGAGCCACACTTCCCGAAACGGTGATAGCCGATATGCGTGAGGAGTCGGCGCAGGGCAATCTGTCGCCTGTCGGTGATATAATAAGAGAGCATATATTCAATAACATAAAAAACGGCGAGCAGTCGATACTGTTTATAAACAGAAGGGGATATAACAATTTTCTCACCTGCACCATGTGCGGAAACGTTATAATGTGTCCTCATTGCAGCGTGTCGCTGACCTATCACAGCAGGGGCGATCGGGAAGGTGAGCATAACGGATATCTTTTCTGCCATTACTGCGGATACAGAGAAAGAGTGCCTCAGCAATGCCCCGAGTGCGCAAGCGAGCATATAAGATACGTCGGCTACGGCACGCAGAAGGTCGAGCAGGAGCTGTCCGAGTTATTCGAGGGCAGACCGATGATACGAATGGATGCCGATACCACCTCGGGCAAGTTCTCGTATGAGAGTATACTTGACAGCTTCAGACGCGGGCAGGCGGATATACTTCTCGGCACGCAGATGGTGGCAAAGGGACACGATTTCCCCAACGTAACGCTGGTAGGCGTTATGAATGCCGACAGCGCCTTTTATCTTGACGATTACAGAGCAAACGAGCGTACCTTCTCGCTGCTTACCCAGGTAATAGGCAGGGCAGGCAGAGCCGATAAAAAGGGAAGAGCGGTCATACAGACCTACAATCCCGAGCATCCCGTTTTGAAGCTTGCCTGCGAGCAGGATTACAAGACCTTTTATAAAAACGAGATAGAGCTTCGCCGTGCGCTGGTCTTTCCGCCCTATTGCGACATCGTGATGCTGACGCTTACGAGCGAGGACGAGAGCGCACTTCTGCATACCGTGCAGGAGCTTTCAAAGAGGATAAGGGAGATGCTTTCGGGAGAGTATAACGGAGTCGTGGCAGAGGTGTTCGGGCCGATAGAGGCTCCGCTTTACCGAATAAACGGCAAATACAGAATGCGCTTCGTTATAAAGTGCAGAGCCAACAGCAAAACGAGAGCAATGCTCCGTCAGCTCCTTTGCGAATACGGAAAAAGGCTGACGAAGACGCTAAATCTGGCAATAGACGTAAATCCTAATTCAATATAACAGATGGGAGAATAAAAATGGCAATTCTTAATATAGTAAAAGAGGGCGACGAGGTCCTGAGAAAGAAGAGCAGGGCGGTCGATAAGATAGACGAGCGAATAATCAGACTGCTTGACGATATGAAGGACACGCTTCACAAGGCGCACGGCGCAGGACTTGCGGCGGTGCAGGTGGGCGTTCTTCGCAGAGTTGTGCTGGTAGAGGTAGAGGACGGTCAGCTTTACGAGCTGATAAATCCCGAGATAATAGCCTCATCGGGCGAGCAGGAGGAGGTTGAGGGATGCCTTTCCGTGCCTGATACATGGGGCATCACACACAGACCCAAGACCGTTACCGTTCGTGCAATGGACAGAAACGGAAAGTATTTTGAGGTAAGCGGAAGCGACCTTCTTGCAAGAGCCTTCTGCCACGAGCTTGACCACCTTGACGGCAAGCTGTTTATCGATAATGCAGTCCGCATACTCACTCCCGAAGAGGTCGAGGAGCTCGCAGGCGAATAATTGGAGGTAAGATGAAGGTTTTATTTATGGGGACACCCGACTTTGCAAAAACCTCTCTTGAGGCGCTGGTGTCCGAAGGATTTGATATAGTCGGCGTTGTCACACAGCCCGACAGACCCAAGGGAAGAGGCTATACCTTAATGCCCCCTCCCGTAAAGGTATATGCACAGGAAAACGGACTTTCGGTATATCAGCCCGAAAAACTCCGTGATAACGAGGAGTTCAAGGCGCTTCTTTCACAGCTTGACCCCGACGTTATAGTAGTCGTTGCATACGGAAGAATACTTCCGTCATACGTGCTCGACTACCCGAAATTCAAGTGCGTTAACGTTCACGGCTCACTGCTTCCTGCGTACAGAGGTGCGGCGCCCATACAAAGAGCGATAATAAACGGCGAGCGTGAAATAGGCATAACCATTATGTATATGAACGAGGGGCTTGACACCGGCGATATGCTTGCAAAGGCAAGCTTTACGGCAGAGGACAGCGACAATTTCGGCACCGTCCACGACAAGCTTGCCGAAATGGGTGCGATCAAGCTCTGCGAGGTGCTTCACGGCTTTGAAGAGGGCAGGATTGATGCCGAAAAGCAGGATGACAGCCTTGCAACCTACGCCGCAAAGATAGAAAAGGCAGACTGCAAAATAGATTTTTCAAGACCCGCAAAGGAGCTGCACGACCTTATAAGAGGTCTTTCACCCGTGCCGCTTGCATATTCCTGCCTTTCTGGAAAGATAATAAAGATAGTATCCGCAAAACTGCTTCCCGACGTATCACGTGGGCAGATAGGCGAGGTGCTCTCTCTTGACGGCGGTTCGGTAACCGTCAAATGCGGTGAGGGTGCGATAGCCATAACCGAGCTTGTGCCCGAGGGCAAGGGGAAGATGAAGGCGTCAGACTTTATAAACGGCAGAAAGGTCAGCGTAGGAGATATTTTTGAATAAACGGAGATAAGATATGTTCTTTATGGATTGGAGCTATATAGTAATAGTTTTGCCTGCCATTCTGCTCTCGCTTATAGCGCAGGGAATGGTCAAGAGCACCTTTTCAAAATATTCGAAGGTCAGCAGCCTGAGAGGGCTGACGGGCAGAGAGGCGGCAGAGCGTGTGCTTTTGATGGGCGGCGCTCAGAACGTCAAAATAGAAAGGGTAAGCGGAAGTCTTACCGACCATTACGACCCGAGGACGAACGTTATAAGGCTGTCCGAGAGCGTTTACGATAAGGCGAGCGTAGCCGCAATAGGCGTTGCGGCGCACGAGGCGGGACACGCCGTGCAGTATGCGACGGGCTACGGCCCGATAAAGCTCAGAGCCTCTATCATAACGGTGACCAATATCGGCTCAAATCTCGCACTGCCCCTTATACTTTTGGGTATAATAATGTCCTATCCGCCCATAGCCTATGTAGGCGTTGCGGCGTTCGGGCTTTCGGTGGTGTTTCAGCTGATAACCCTTCCGGTCGAATTCAACGCAAGCTCAAGAGCCATAGCGGCGCTTGAGGGCGGTAATCTTATGAACGATACCGAGCTCTCGGGCGCAAAAAAGGTGCTGAGGGCCGCCGCACTTACCTACGTTGCCGCACTTGCGGTATCACTTGCAAACCTTTTGAGACTTCTTATAATAGTCGGCTCAAATTCCAGACGAAGAAACTGACGAAAAATAACGGAGAGCTATATGACAGCAAGAGAAGCGGCTTTTCTGTCGCTTAAGAGATGTGACGACGGAAACAAATATTCAAATCTTGAAATAGATGCGGCACTGAAGAAGTATAATTTTTCAAGTGCCGACAGAGGTCTGTTTACCACGCTGGTCTACGGAGTTATCGAGCGCAGAATAACCGTAGACTATATCATAGGCAGATTTTCAAAGCAGACGGTAGAGGAGCTTGAGAGCGATATGCTCTGCGCACTCAGACTTGGCGTCTATCAGATAATGTATCTTGACAGAGTACCGGACAGCGCCGCCTGCAACGAAACTGTAGAAATAGTAAAAAGATACTGCAAAAGCAAGGGCGCACCGCCCTATGCCAATGCGGTGCTCAGAAATATAATAAGGAATAAGGACGGTATCGTATATCCCGATAAGAAGAGGGAGCTTATAAAATATCTGTCGGTGACCTACAGCTGTCCCGAGTGGCTGTGCGAGAAGTGGAAGAGCGATTACGGCGCACGCCGTGCCGAGAGCATACTTGCGACCTTAAACGATATTCCACCCCTTACCTTCAGGGTAAATACCCTGAAAAAAAGCAGAGAGCAGATACTTTGTGAGCTTGAGGCGGCAGGATATACTGCCTATCCGACAAGATGCAAAAGCGGTATCAGATTTGAGAAAAGCGTACCGCTGACGGGGCTTGAATGGGTCAAAAACGGTGAGATGTTCGTTCAGGACGAGGCGTCGCAGTATTGTGCGGCAATGCTTGAAGCGCAGAGCGGAGACAGAGTTATCGACACCTGCTCGTGCCCGGGCGGCAAATCGTTTTCCATCGCCATAGATATGGAAAATAAGGGAAGCGTGCTCAGCCTTGACCTTCACGAAAACAAGCTCTCGCTCGTTCGGCGTGGTGCTAAATCTCTGGGCATAGATATAATCGAAACGGGCGTGCAGAACGGCACCAAATTAAGAGAGGACCTTATAGAAAGCGCTGACAGAGTTCTGTGTGACGTGCCCTGCTCGGGTCTTGGCGTTATCGCAAAGAAGCCCGAGATAAGATATAAGGCCCCCGAGGATATAGCAAGACTTCCCCGTGTGCAGTACGCAATACTGTCAAACGGAGCGCAGTACGTCAAAAAGGGAGGCGTTCTCGTCTACTCCACCTGCACTCTCAACCTGCTTGAAAACGAAAGGGTAGCAGAGAGATTTTTAGCCGAGCATCCGGACTTTAAGCTTGAGGGGATGCAGACCTTCTTCCCCGACACAGACGGAACGGACGGCTTCTTTACCGCAAAATTTATAAAACTCAGAAAGTGAGAATGACAAATGAGCAATACAAACATAGAAAAGGTGCCGTTTTATCCGGCAGATATACTTATTCCAAAGGAAGGACACGAGAGCTGGTCTGTAGTAGCCTGCGATCAGTTCACCTCACAGCCCGAATACTGGGAGGAGCTTGACGCTGTGGTTAAGGATATGCCGTCAGCACTCAGAGTAATTCTTCCCGAGGCGTATCTTTCAGATAGACCGCAGGAGCGCACAGAGCTTATCAACGCCACTATGGCACAGTATCTTGAAAACGGCGTTTTTGAGCAGTATGATGACGCTATGATATACGTAGAGCGTACACTTCCCGACGGCAGAATACGCCGTGGCATAGTCGGTGCGGTCGACCTTGAAGCCTATGATTATACCGTTGGCTCAAGGGCGCTTATCAGAGCGACCGAGGGCACGGTGCTTGACCGCATACCGCCGAGAGTAAAGATAAGAGAGAACGCTCCGATAGAGCTTCCGCATATAATGCTTCTTATCGACGATAAGGATGATTCGGTCATATCAAAGGCATCAAAGGGCGATAAGATCCTTTACGATTTCGATCTGTGTATGGGAGGCGGACATCTTAAGGGCGTCCTTATAGATAAGGAAGCGCAAAATGCCCTTCTCAGCGCACTCGACGCACTCTGCGAGGGTGAGGATCCTCTGCTTTTCGCAGTCGGTGACGGCAATCACTCTCTTGCAACCGCAAAGGCGTGCTATAACGCAAGCAATAACCCCCTTGCAAGATACGCACTTGCCGAGGTGGTGAATATACACGATGCCGCACTTGAGTTTGAGCCGATATACAGAGTGCTTTTCGGCGTAGATGAAAATCAGCTTATCTCTGAGTTCGAAAAACGCTTTGCAAGCGGCAAAAAGAAGATAGAGTATATCTCTTCTGCAAAATGCGGATGTGGCTTCACAGACGGATTTACGGTCTATGAGCTGCAGAGCTTTATCGATGAGTACATAGCAGAGCATAAAGAGGTATCGGTTGACTATATTCACGGCGAGGACGTCGTTAAAAAGCTTGCATCGCAGAGCGGTGCAGTCGGCTTTATCTTTGACGGTATCGAAAAGAGCGAGCTCTTCCCCTACATCAAGGAAAAGGGCGTGCTTCCCCGCAAGACCTTCTCAATGGGTGAGGCGGCGTCAAAGCGCTACTATATGGAAGCGAGAAAGATCAAATAAATATCCGAAACAATTTTATCAGCACCCTCTTGCGACAGTTTTTTTGCCGCAGAGGGTGTATAATTTTTTCGGGGTGATGAAATGGAGCAGACAATATACGGAGATATATTTTTCCTTATCAACTTCAGTATGGATTTTCTTTCTTTGTATATAACCGGTGCGATAATGCACAGAAAAATACGCACGGCACCGCTTGCCCTCGCCTGTACCATAGGTGCCGCCTATTCGGTCATAACCTTGCTTTATATAGGGAATAAAACGCTGAGCATAATAACCGATATCGCAGTCTCGCTGCTTATGTGTTATATTGCCTACAAAAGCGAGAGGATATTCGGATATATCAAAACGGCGCTCCTTTTCTACACCGTCAGCTTTTCGCTCGGCGGCGGTATGACGGCTATATACTACGCACTTAACAGACTGAGCGAGCGGAAAATGATATACATAAACGGAGATATCGGCAGCTTAAGCTCTGATATACCGACAGCCTGGCTTCTTGTCTGCGTTCTGATAAGCACGGCGGTAACAGTATTGGGCGGTTTTATCTCCAAAAGAAGAAAGAGGGCGGTAAGCGTGCCGCTTGAGATAGAATACAGGGGAGCAAAGACGGAGCTTTGCGGCTTTTGCGATAGCGGTAACTTTCTTTTTGATCCGATAGGCAGCAGACCTGTCATAGTGACCTTTGTGAGTGAGATTGAGGGTATCCTCGATAAAAAAATGGCAGATATACTTCGCTCGGGGGATATAGAGCGGATACCCGAGCTTGATATGAGCGACATAAGCAGAATAAGGGTGATACCCGTCTCATCCGTCGGGCATAAGGGGCTGATAATAGGCTTTATTCCCGATAGGGTGACTGTGTGCGGAATTGAGAGGTCGGTCTGCATAGGCGTGGACAGCGGTGAGGGATCAAGCGATGCCCACCGTGCGATAGTACCGGCGGTCTTGTGTGAATAAACTGAGGAAGGTAATGAGAAAATGAGAGGAATACTTGTAAGGCTTATAAAATATCTGTCGAAAAGTATAGTTCTGCGCCGTTCTGATTCCGAGGACGGAGTATACTACATAAACGGACCCGACACTCTGCCGCCACCGCTCAGCGCAGAGGAGGAGAGCGTTGCTATAGATAATATCGATTGCGATCCTGCTCAGAGAAGCCTTCTGATAGAGCATAATCTTCGGCTTGTGGTATATATCGCCAAGAAGTTTGAAAATACCGGCATCGGCATAGAGGATCTTATATCAATAGGAACGATAGGACTTATAAAGGCGGTAAACACCTTCAGATCGGACAAAAATATAAAGCTTGCCACCTATGCCTCTCGGTGCATAGAAAACGAGATACTTATGTTTATAAGAAAAAACAACGGCAGTCATATAGAAATGTCTATAGACGAGCCGCTGAACGTTGATTGGGATGGGAACGAGCTTCTGCTCTCTGACGTTCTGGGTGGAGACGAGGACAGCGTCTATAGAAACATCGAGAGCGACGAGGATAAAAGAACGATAGAACGTGCAATAGAAAACCTGAGCGAGCGTGAGCAGGCGATAATAAAGCTCCGCTTCGGTATCGGCGAGAAGAGGGAGTATACGCAAAAGGAGGTCGCCGATAAGCTGGGCATCTCGCAATCTTACATATCAAGGCTTGAGAAAAAGATATTCGACAGATTAAAGGATGAAATAGGCGAGCTTGTGTGAGGGTGGAAG
>JAZSMJ010000073.1:0-25488 GCA_045535815.1 Eubacteriales bacterium | reverse complement strand
GCGCCAATTGGACAAATTCGATACGGGCAAAACGCGACCCCCGCCGGGTCACGCAGATATTTTTCGTTAAATACGGTTACACATTTCATTTCTCAAAACCTCTTTTTTTCGTTCTGCGCGCATACTTCGCCGTGCGCGCGGGTTGTCTCCGGCCAAAGCGCAGGAGATTTTTCTTTCTTTATAGTAATATATGATGAGCATACCACATTTCGTGCGAAAAAGCAAAACAAAACTCGAAAAAACCAAAAAGCACCGTGCTCTTTCGAATACGATGCTTTCGGAGACAATACATATAATTTTCACTTCGCGTTGTTTTTAGCAGTATTTATAGACGCAACCAACAGTTTTTTCAATTCTATACACTGATTCAGAATCGAATCGTCCTCATAATACCCACTTTCAATCAAAAGCTCGATCCAATACTCACTTTCGGAACATTCTTTTAGAGCAATCTGCAGTTTTGCTATAAAATCCGGTCGACTGTGCGCGTAAAAAGCTTCACGAATATTTGCACCGATGCTGGTTCCCGAACGCAGCAACTGGTTGGTTAATACAGTTTCCCTCTTTGCAGACTTCACGGCATTACATACTTTTATAATCTGCAGCGCAAATATTTTGGATTTATCAAGCAACGGACTGGACATGGATTTCACTCCTAACCTATTCACTATTCCCTCTTACCGATTACTTCCCAAAAATCGTCCCTGACATGAGTGAAGAGTGAATAGTGAAGAAGTAATAAGTAAAAATCGGCAAGCTTCTCTCGAAACTTGCCGATTTTTGGAGCTGCTAACCAGATTCGAACTGGTGACCTCGTCCTTACCAAGGACGTGCTCTACCACCTGAGCCATAGCAGCAAATCAGGGCGAACTATTGCTCGCCCTTTTTTTGGCGACCCGGAACGGGCTCGAACCGTCGACCTCCAGCGTGACAGGCTGGCGTTCTAACCAACTGAACTACCGGGCCAAATGGCAGGGGCAGTAAGATTCGAACCCACGGCACGCGGTTTTGGAGACCGCTGCTCTACCAACTGAGCTATGCCCCTATTTTGCAAGCAGTTTTCTGCTCACGTCGACTATTATATCACAACATTTTCATTTTTGCAATAGCAAATTCACGAAAAAATAAACTTTTTTTTATTTTGCTACACGCAAACGGATACGAAACGATTGAAACATTCACGGATTTGAGGTATAATAGAGCAAAGGAAGGCGGTGCTTGTATATGAATTTCTCTCATTGCGACAAAGGCGAAGAATTTATCTCTCTGCATGATTGTATTACTCAACAAGTATATTTTCAAAATGGTAAATTGGGGTTTGAATTCAATGACGGATTTTGGATTTTGCCTTCCCATCCCGACAATAATTTGTCTGAAGTAGTCAGAACTGATTTTTCCAAGGTAGAGTACATGTTGGAGGACGGCGAAGACTATGATGTAACAATTTATGTTTTTAAAAAAATTCATTTCAAAAAAACAGTTAGAACTGAATGGTCTATACAAGATCTTGCAAACAAAATCAACATTGGAAAATGCAAGTTGGAATTTTTGCACCAATATCTTGAGGAAAATTGCAGAATTATTGAGTGCGAATTGAAATACGAGAAAAAGCCGTACCGTCAAGAGTGTATAATGAAGATATATGCTCCGGAGGTAAGTTATTATTGGAACAATTTACGCAAAGATAGGCCTTGGTAGATTTCATTAAATAACTCTGCTGAATATTCATGAATTTGAGGTATAATAGAGCAAAGAAAAAAGGAGGGATTTGATGTCAGGTAAAGTTGTTTGTCCTGTTTGTGGGAAAACTGAATTTCAATCAGAATGCGACTACAATATATGTAAATATTGCGGTTGGGAAAATGATGATTGGTTTGATGAAGGTGGTGCCAATTATTTATCCCTTGTAGAATACAAAAAACGTTATGAAATTTATATATATATCTGAATCCCCAGTACACTTGGGAAGCTAAAGGATATCCCGAACTGACAAAAAAAGAACTATGTACATATTGGCACCAGTTTTCTACTTCAAACAAACAATATATTTTATCAAGTAAAAAATGTGGTTGCTTTTTCTGCAATAAGATTTTTGATAGCAACTTAATTTCTGCATCTTACATAAAAGATAAAAATGGAGAAACAGCAATTTGTCCGTTTTGCGGTGTGGATTCACTTTTGCCCGATAGTCAAGTTGAGGTTTCTTATGAATTGCTTGAAGATATGTATAGGGTATGGTTTGAATAATTCTTTTTTACAATAGCATGCCAAAAATCACATCGCAATTGCGATGGGATTTTTTATCAATTATTGCTTGCAAGGCATTTTATAAGGCAGGCAGTTGAAGTAACCGTTAACGAGAAAAACAGAAGAAGCGCACCGGTAATGATAGCGCCTATTACACTTGTTGCAGCAAATTCAATAGCTAAAAGAACCGTTGAGAACAGAACCGTGCCAAGAATTCCGCTTAAGAGAGAGCTTAATACCGGTCCTGAGCATCCGCTTATTCTTTGGGTAAGTGACGCAGGAATAAGAGTTGTTGCAAGATATGCGACAGCTATGCCGAAAAGCACCCATAAAAATGCAGGGGTTACGGTTATGACCGCTGTTATTCTCAGAAAAGCAGTTATAATGCCGATAATAATGCTTGAAACTATTGCCGTAGCAATACAATTATATTTATTTTCACAACCGAATAATGACATTCATTTTTCACCTCCTGATTATATTATATGAATTATAACAGCCCTTGTGAAACATGTTTGAATTGCAAAAATAATCCTAACGTGGTAAAATATATTAAGATATGTGATGGAGGTACAGATTGAAATGCTTGAAACAGTAAAGAAAAATCTTGAAAAGAACGGATTTACAGTATCGTGCTTTGCTACTGCAAAGGAAGCGGCAGACTATCTTAATAAAAAGATTGACGGCAAAACGGTTGGTTTTGGAGGCTCGGTCACACTTGATGAAATGGGAGTGTACGGGATGCTTTCATCTCATAATAAGGTCAGCTGGCACAGATACGTTCCGGATGGAATGAAGGCAGGAGAGGTAATAGCTAACGCAAACAGTGCACAGATATATTTATCGTCGGTAAACGGACTTGCGAAGACAGGCGAGATAATTAATATAGACGGTGTGTGCAACAGGGTTTCATCGATGCTGTATGGGCATGAAAAGGTATATCTAGTTGTTGGTTTGAATAAGCTGGCTGATGATTATGACAGCGCACTGTGGCGTGCGAGAAATGTGGCAGCACCCAAGAATGCAAGGCGCCTCGGAAAGAAAACTCCGTGTGCAGAAAAGGCAGATAAATGCTATGACTGTAAAAGTCCTGACAGAATTTGCCGTGCGTTATCTGTTCTCTGGAGCAAGCCTATGGGAAGTGACGTTGAGATAGTTCTGATAGAAGAAGAGCTCGGGTATTAAGCGATTATAGCTTGATTATTCTGCATTGGTATGATATAATCATCGTGTTAGCTATAGTTTCGAAAATTAAAGTTATATAACGAATGATATAGGTATATAATTATGAAATTTTTCACATCAAGTCTTGAGGAGCGACCGATAAATTTAAGTGATGAAATACGCCGGTGGGCGTGGGATTCGTTGCAGGGAAAATACGGTGACGAAGCTTTGCAAAATTTATACGTTTTAATGGATGATATAGAGGGATTTGCAGATCTTACCCCACATCAGAAGCACGATCTTTGCATAAAACGAATTGCACAGACTGCACCTATCAGGATATGCGAGCATGAGCTCGTTTCTGGCTCCGCTACACTTGGATATGCTATATTTCACAGTATACCTGCCGTTTTTGCGCAGGATATAGTTTATCATAGCGTTTCACATATAACGCTGAATTTCAGAGACGTTGTGCGCTTCGGCGTAGATGCTATCGAAGAAAAGATAGTCAAAAGGCTTGAGGATAAGACGCTTACCGAAAGAAAAAAGGAGTTTTTAAACAGCCTTCTGAGCGTTATTGATTCAATGCATATATGGCATAATCGATATCTTGAAGCGTTAAAGGATATAAAGCCTGAGGTTTACAATAATCTATTGCAGGTGCCGTTTAAGGGCGCACGCAATTTCTATGAGGCTGTGCAGTCTTTATGGTTTACCTTTGCTTTTACACGTCTTTGCGGTAACTGGCCGGGTATAGGGCGTATAGACCTTATATTGGGTGAATATCTTGAGCGTGATATTAAAAACGGTGATATCACCTACGAGCGTGCTCGTGAGATAATGGCGTCATTCTTTATCAAGGGATGCGAATGGATACGCTCTGAAACTCCCAAGGGAACGGGCGATGCTCAGCATTACCAGAATATCGTTCTCTCCGGAATTGACGAGGACGGGGACGACGTGACGAATGACGTTACGTATATAATCCTTGATATTATTGAAGAGCTTGGAATATCCGATTTTCCGATATCGGTAAGAATAAGCAAAAAAAGCGATCCTAAGCTTCTGAGAAGAGTTGCTCAGGTAATGCGTCACGGCGGCGGTGTCGTTGCAGTCTATAACGAAGATACCGTTTTGAAGTCTCTTGAAAGAGAAGGGTATCCCGAACGTGAAGCAAGAAAATTTGCAAACGACGGATGCTGGGAGGTTCAGATACCGGGTAAAACCTATTTTATATATTATCCCTTTGATTCGCTTCAGATACTTCAGAATATTACGCTTGAAGGCTTTAACAAATCAGATTTCGGAAGCTATGAGGAGCTGTATCGTAAGTACGTTTCGGATCTGCATGGATTTATAAGTAATGCAATATTTGACAACTGCGTTATGAACTGCTTTTCCGATAAGGAAAAATTTACAAGAGTTGAAGCGGCACCGTGCTCGGTGGTATCGCTTTTCGAGGACGGATGCATAGAAAATGCAGCCTCCTATCATGAAGGCGGTCCCGTATACAATCTTATCTCTCCGCATATCGGCGGTGCGCCCGATACGGTAAACAGTCTGTATGCAATAAAGAAGATCGTGTTTGACGATAAGCTGGTAAGCTTTTCCGAGCTTATGGATATCCTGAAGAATAATTGGGAGATGAATGAAGCTCTTCGATCGTACGTGTCAAATAATTATTCGTATTACGGCAATGATAATGATGAAGTCGATGAAATAATGACGTCATTGCTTTCTGATTTTGCCGATATTTGCAACGAGTTTAATAAAAAATCGCCGATAAGAATGCCTGCAGGAGTAAGCACGTTTGGCAGACAGATAGACTGGGCCCCCGTCAGATGTGCAACTGCATTCGGCAGGAAAAAGGGTGACGTTCTTGCATCCAATGCCTCGGCAACTCCCGGAACAGATACAGAGGGAGCAACTGCACTTGTAAAATCGTATTGCAAGGCAGATCTTACAAGACTTCAGAGCGGTGCTGCTCTTGATCTGAAGCTGACTCCAAAAACTATTGCAGGTGAAAACGGTCTTTCTGCACTTATCGGACTTTTGTACGGATTTATAAACCTCGGCGGATTCTTTATGCAAGTGGATACGGTCGATTCGGAGGTTTTAAGACAAGCTCAGGAGAATCCAGAAATGTATAAAACGCTTTCGGTGAGAATATCGGGCTGGAACGCAAGATTCGTTACACTGCAAAAGGAATGGCAGGATATGATAATCGAGCGTACCGAGCACGGAAAAATATAATATAGAATTTTTTACAAAAAGATCCTGATTTAACCTAATTTTTACATAAATTTGCTTTCGATTAAATATTGAAATGCTATAATCCCAAAGGATTTAAAAATATGTATAATTAAGTGAGGTTAAAAAATGGATCTTTTTGACGTCCTTGCGTTAGTGGGCGGACTTTGTCTTTTCCTTTTTGGAATGAATCTTATGGGAGAAGCGCTTGAAAAGCGGGCAGGACATAAGCTGACGAGCATACTCGGTAGGCTTACCAGCGGTAAGATGGCAGGCTTTCTTACCGGTCTTGGCGTTACCGCAATAATACAGTCTTCCTCTGCAACAACTGTCATGGTTGTAGGTTTTGTAAACTCGGGAATCATGACTCTTAAGCAGGCTATAAACGTAATAATGGGTGCAAACGTCGGTACGACGGTTACATCATGGATACTCAGCCTTAGCGGAATAGACAGCTCAAACCCCTTTGTAAAGCTGCTTAAGCCCTCGTCCTTTACACCTATACTTGCTCTTGTGGGAATTATCCTTTACATGGGATTCAAGAGCAGCAAAAAACGTGATACGGCAACCATTCTCCTCGGATTTGCAACGCTTATGTTCGGTATGGAATCAATGTCAAGTGCGGTTGCGGGATTAAAAGAGGTTGAGGCTTTCAGAAATATTCTCGTAATGTTCTCCAATCCCATTCTCGGAGTTCTTGCAGGAGCGTTACTTACTGCAATAATTCAGTCATCCTCGGCATCTGTAGGTATACTTCAGGCAATGTCGACCACGGGACAAATCAATATGGGAGCAGCTATCCCGATAATAATGGGTCAGAATATCGGTACCTGTATCACAGCTCTCCTTTCCTCAATTGGAACAAACAGAAATGCACGCCGTGCATCAATAGTTCATCTTTGCTTTAACGTTATCGGAACGATAATTATTCTTTCGCTGTTCAGCATTGCAAGAGCAATATTTGATCTGACTGCGCTTACAGCAATAGAGGCATCTGAAATGGGTATCGCAATAGCGCACACATGCTTCAATATTCTCTGTACTGCGATGATGCTTCCTGCAGCAGGATTGCTTGAAAAGATATCGTACAGATTCGTTCCCGAGCCTAAGGAAAAGAAGGAGGGTGCAGATACCGTAAGCGAGCTTGACGAAAGACTTATGGCAACACCTTCTATAGCGCTTGAGCGTTGCCGTGTCATAACTCACGAAATGGCGTCGATCTCTGTAAGTGCCCTCAAGAGCTCACTTGTAATATTTGATAAATACGATCCCGATATTGCAAGCCGTATCCGTCAAGACGAAAAAAAGGTAGACCATTATGAGGATACGCTTGGAACGTATCTTGTCAAGCTTAATACCTATCCCTTAAGCGATGAGGACAGTCACGAATCAACCAAGCTTCTTCATATGATAGGAGATCTTGAAAGAATTTCCGACCACTCGGTCAACATCCTCTCTTGTGCAGAAGAGCTTCGAAATAAGGAGCTTAGCTTTTCGGATGACGCTTACCGTGAGCTCATGTCTCTTTTTGAGGCAGTAAACGAGGTGCTTGATCTTTCGATCGTATCATTCGTTGACGATAATCTTGACAAAGCTTCAATAATAGCTCCTCTCGGACAGGTCATAAAAGCACTTAAATCTCATCTGCGTTCTCAGCATATCTTCCGTATGCAGAAGGGTGAATGCTCCATAGAGGCAGGCTTTATCTGGTCCGATCTTCTTACCAATCTTGAAAGAGTTGCTGACCACTGTGAAAATATTGCCGGTTGCATTATAGAGATGTCACAGGATCAGCTTAATCTTCACGACCAGCTCAGAACAGTAAAGCAGACAAGCGAAGACTACGCTGAAACCTATAAAAAGTATTCGGATAAATATCTGAAAAGCATTTCACCTTTAGCACTCAAGTAATAACGAAAACGATTGACAAATACTGAAAAACGCTATATAATATCCACTGTTGCAGGATATCATATAGCGTTTTGCTTGTTAATATACGGAGCTGAAAATGGAAAATAACAGTTTTAAAAAGGGATTAACGGACGGTATGCCGATATGTATAGGATATCTTTCCGTTTCGTTTGCATTCGGTATTTTTGCGGTAGAATATGGGATGTCGTTTATCGAGACCTTGCTTATATCTATGACAAATCTTACCTCAGCAGGTCAGCTTGCTGCCGTGCCGATAATGGCTATGGGAGGAACACTTATTGAGCTTGCTATAACGCAGATAATAATAAATCTCCGTTATGCGCTTATGTCTGTGTCGCTGTCTCAGAAAATGGGTAAGTCCATATCGCTTATTGACAGATTTATAATAGGATTTACCGTTACGGATGAAATATTTGCAGTAGCATCATCGAACAAGGGAAATGTCGGCAGAAGATATATGTACGGACTTGCAACTGCACCGTACATAGGCTGGAGCGTCGGAACGCTTCTCGGGGCGGTAGCAGGGAATATACTTCCCGAAAGCGTCGTATCTGCACTTGGCGTTGCAATATACGGAATGTTTATCGCAATCGTAGTTCCGGTTGTAAAAAGAGAAGGATCAACGGCAGCTTGCGTTTTGATAGCGATTGCCCTGGGCTGTGCATTCAAATATATTCCGATACTCGACCGTGTTCCCGACGGATTCGTTATAATTATTTCTGCAGTAATTGCAGGTGCAGTTATGGCTGTCGTTTCGCCGATAGATGCACCTGAAGAAGAGGAGGCGGAGCAAAATGTTCAGTAAAGGTTTTTTTCTGTATCTTTTGGTTTGCGCAGGCGTTACGTATCTTATAAGAATGCTTCCTCTTGTGCTTGTCAAGAAAAAAATAAAGAATCGTTTTGTTTTGTCTTTCTTACACTACATACCTTATGCGGTGCTCAGTGTAATGACAATTCCCGCAATCTTCTATGCAACGGATTATACCGTTTCAGCCGTGATAGGATTTGCCGTTGCAATGGTTCTTGCATATTTTGAGAGAAGTCTTGTGCAGGTGGCTGTTTTTTCATGCGTGTCTGTATTTTTGACAGAGCTGATTATAAAATTATTAAACGTTTAAAATAGATCCGCCATCTGAAATCAATGTTTGTTCAGGAGCGGATCTTTTTGTTTTCAGAGCATATAATTATGAATAGCTGATACAAAATTATTTCAAAATACATACATCTGTTTTAATGTATGGCAATTTTTAAGCGAAAATATGCAAGTATGCGGAATATTTATTGCATTTTTGAGATTTTTTGCATCAATATTATAAAAAGTTTTTGTTTTTTAATTTTTTACTTGACTAAAGAGAAATATGTATGTATAATTATATTATATTTTAATTTTTCTTTCAGAGAAAGATATGGAGGAAATCTAAATGAACAGAGTGTATAATTTTTCAGCAGGCCCCTCGATGCTTCCGCTTCCCGTACTTGAAAAGGCTGCGTCAGAGCTTATATCATACGGCGATGCCGGTATGTCGGTTATGGAGATGAGCCATCGCTCACCTGTATATGAAGCTATTATTTCCGAGGCACAGGTTCTTCTTCGCAAATTGATGAATATTCCCGATAACTATAAGGTGCTTTTCCTTCAGGGCGGCGCTTCAACGCAGTTTGCCGCTGTTCCGCTTAACCTTATGACCAAGAACGGAAAGGCTGATTACATCGTTACCGGTCAGTTCTCCAAAAAAGCTTACAGTGAAGCGAAAAAATACGGAGATGCAAGACTCGTTGCTTCTTCAGAGGATAAGAACAACACGTATATTCCTCAGCTTACAAAGAGCGATTTCAGACCCGATGCTGATTACGTTCATATCTGCTTTAACAATACAATATTCGGAACAAAGTATAACTATATTCCCGATACGGGAGATATTCCGCTTGTTGCTGATATGTCATCCTGCATTCTCTCCGAGCCGGTAGACGTTACAAAGTTCGGTCTTATCTATGCCGGTGCTCAGAAGAATATGGCTCCTGCAGGTCTTACCGTTGTTATTGTAAGAGAGGATCTTATCGGTAATGCAAGAGCAGATATACCCACAATGCTTGATTACAAGATAATGGCTGATAACGATTCTATGTACAACACTCCGCCTTGCTATTCTATCTATATGGCAAAGCTGGTTTACGAGTGGCTTCTTGAGATAGGCGGTCTTGAAGAGATGAAGAAGTATAACGAAAAGAAGTGCGGTATACTTTACGACTATATTGATTCTCAGGATTATTATATAGCACCTGCAGAAAAGGATTGCCGTTCTATAATGAACGTTACCTTTGTTACAGGAGATGCTGATCTTGATAAGAAGTTTGCAAAAGAAGCAGACGCAGCAGGCTTTAAGAACATCAAGGGACACCGTTCAGTTGGCGGTATGAGAGCTTCCATATACAATGCTATGCCCATCGAAGGTGTAGAAAAGCTGGTTGAGTTTATGAAGGCTTTTGCCGCAAATAACCCCAAGGAGACAAAATAAATAATGAAAAATATTAAACTTCTCAATAAAATAGCTAAGATCGGTACCGATATTTTTGATAAGAGCAAATATACCCTTTCAGAAGATATCGAAAATCCCGATGCAATACTCGTCCGCAGTGCAGTAATGCACGATATGGAATTCGGCTCTGAGCTTAAGGCAGTTGCAAGAGCGGGCGCAGGCGTAAACAATATTCCCGTTGATAAGCTTGCTGATATGGGCATTGTTGTTTTCAATACTCCCGGTGCTAACGCAAACGGTGTTAAAGAGCTTACTCTGGCAGCTCTCCTGCTTGCTTCCAGAGATATCGTTGGCGGTATCGAATGGGCGGCTACTCTTAAGGATGAAGACGATGCTGCAAAGCTTGTCGAAAAGGGCAAATCCAAGTTTGCAGGTGTTGAGGTTGCAGGCAAGAAGCTCGGTGTCGTAGGACTCGGAGCAATAGGCGGTATGGTTGCAAACACAGCAAGACACCTCGGAATGAAGGTTATAGGCTACGACCCTTACCTTACTGTTGAGGCTGCATGGAGTCTTTCAAAGGATATCGAAAGAGCTTCCGGCTATGATTATATTTTTGAAAACAGCGATTACATCACACTTCATATTCCTGCAACTGCAGAAACGAAGGGCATTATCAATGCTGAATCTCTTGCAAAGATGAAGGACGGCGTAAGAATCATCAACCTTTCAAGAGCAGATCTCGTAAACGCTGAAGATCTTAAGGCTGCTATCGAGAGCGGAAAGGTTGCAAGCTACGTTACCGACTTCCCGACTAAAGAGGTAATCGGTGTGCCAGGAATAGTTGCTATTCCTCACCTTGGCGCTTCTACAAACGAAAGTGAAGATAACTGTGCAGTTATGGCTGCTCATGAGCTTATTGACTACCTCGAAACAGGTAATATCAAGAACAGCGTAAACTACCCGAATGCTTCCATGCCTCACAGCGGAGACGCAAGAATCTGTATGATGCATAAGAATATTCCCAACGTTCTTTCTCAGATATCTTCAACTATTGCTGCTGAGCATATAAATATCGAAAATATGCTTAACAGATCGAAGAAGGAATATGCTTATACTATCGTTGAAATAAACGGAAGCGTTTCCGATCACGCCGTTGAATCGCTTAAAAATATTGACGGTATGATAAGAGTAACTCTTTATTAAAAGTAATATGTTATGTGAAAAAGTATTGACTTTTGTAATTTTAAGGGTCAATACTTTTTTTGTTTATAAAAAAGACTTGAAGAATAGCCGTAAAGGTACTATAATATAAAGAAGAGTATAAATCCTGACGGAGAAGATAAATGAAAAGAACGCTTAAAATGAAAAACATACTGCTTACTATTCTGCTTGTTGCCTTTGCATTGTTTTCGGTAGCCTGTTCTAATCCTAAAGACAATAATGAGGATAATATACACGGGCAGGGTCGGATTCCGACTCAAACCGAAATTGAAGGCAATACCGAGGCGGTAAGTGAGGGCGAGCAGTATACCACGGCTGAAACAGAAGAGGAAGAAATTACAGACAATACTATTTCTTTCATAGCCGCAGGAGATAATATCGTTCACCAGTCTCTTATTAATCAAGCAATGAAGGAGGCCGTTGAGCAATTTGGCGACGGCACATCTGAAAAATATTATTTTAAAGGGATGTACAGCGGTATTTCGGATATGATCGGAAGGGCTGATATTGCCTTTGTAAATCAGGAAGCACCTATAGCCGGACAAAAGTTCGGTCATTCCGGGCATCCGAACTTCAATTCTCCCGATGAGATGGGCGATACCCTTATATCACTTGGATTTGACGTTATTAATATCGCCAATAACCATATGCTTGATATGGATACGGTATACAAGGGAACAGGCTATAAAAACTCTATTTCATATTGGAAGTCAAAAGATGCCTTAATGATAGGCGGATATGAAAATTCCGAGGATTATGAAACCATCCGTATTTATGAGTATGAGGATACAAAAATAGCATTTCTTGCCTATACCTATGGTACAAACGGATATTCTATCAACTCCGGAAGCCCCGAGTGTGTTATCCCTCTTATAAATGATGAGGCGATCATAAGACATATAACGAAGGCAAAGGAAGAGGCTGACCTCGTGTTTGTTTCTATGCATTGGGGTACTGAAAATTCATTTACGGTAAATTCTGAGCAGAAGCGTCTGGCTCAGCTGATTGCCGATAACGGAGCGGACGTCATAATCGGACATCACCCTCACGTAGTACAGTCTATCGAGTGGATTGAAGGTGCAGAAGGGAACCGCACGCTCTGCATTTATTCACTTGGCAATCTAATATCCACAATGCTTGATTCATATAATATGCTTGGCGGTCTTGTATCCTTTGATATAGTCAAGAATTATTCCGAGGATCTGTCAGAGATTTCATATTCTATTGAAAATGTACAGCTTGAGCCGGTGGTCTGCCACTATATTTCTGACGTTAATATCCTTGACGATAAAGACCTTCCTATAAGATACGATATCGAGCTATACAGACTTTCGGAGTATACGGAAGAGCTGTGTGCAGTGCACGGATCTCAGCTTTACGGAAGCTTTGATCTTTCAACCCTTTACGGATATGCTCTGAAAAACGTGTCATCCGAATTTTTACCCGAATACGTTTTGAATTATGATAATTAATAAAGGAGTGCGGTGTATGAGACCGGCCTTTAAAATGCTTTTGGCAATTCTTGCCTTGAATTTGCTTATATTATGCGGTTGTGCCGAAAAAACAGCTGATGACAGCTACAGCTTACAAACCGTTGATTTTGCTCCTCAGAACGAAAATTCTGAGCTTACACAGCCTCTTGACTACACGGTCGTATCCTTTGTCGGTGCAGGAGATAATATTACCTATTACGGAAACGTAAGAGAAGCTCTGGCTGTGTCGGCTTCATCAGACAGTACTTATAAATACGATTTCAGGCATACTTATGAAGCGGTTTCGGATATAATATCCGAGGCTGACATAGCCTTTATAAATCAGGAAACCTTAATGTGCGGAGAGGGATTTGATATCAGCTATTATCCTCTCTTCAACAGTCCGCAGGATATGGGCTATCAGCTTGATGAAATTGGATTTGACGTTGTAAATATAGCAACAAATCATATGCTTGATAAGGGTGCTAAGGGGTTATCTCAAACCATTGATTTTCTAAAGGACCTCGATATGCTTATGATAGGCGGATATGAGAATGAAGAGGACTACAACACCTTGCGCATATATGAGGAGCAGGGTGTAAAGATAGCCTTTCTGTCATATACCTATTTTACAAACTATATAACGCTTTCGGCAGATTCAGATCTCTGTGTACCTTATCTTGATAAAGAGACGGTTGCATCACAGGTTGCAAGAGCTGATGCCGAGGCTGATCTTGTTATCGTTTCTGCACATTGGGGAGATGAAAATACCTTTAAGCCTAACGATATACAGAAGGAATACGCTCAGATAATGGCAGATAACGGCGCTGACGTTATACTCGGACACCATCCTCACGTTCTTCAGCCTATAGAATGGATAACCGCAAAGGACGGACGTCAGACTCTGTGCGTTTATTCACTCGGAAATTTCGTTGCCGAAATGGCAAAGGATTATAATATGGTGGGGGGGCTTATCACCTTTGATATCGTAAGATACGGCGATGCCGAGCCGAGTATAGAAAACGTTGTCTTTATTCCCACGGTATATGATTTTACTCCGAGCTTTTACGATAATTCCGTTCTCTTGCTTTCCGATTATTCGGAAGAGCAGGCAAAGGCGCACGGAATAAAATACTATGGAAATTATACCTCGCTATCAAAGCTTAAGGGATATGTTACAAGCACCATATCTTCTGAATTTTTGGGAGACTTTGAATAAAAAAGCATATAAAAAAGGTATGTATCCTGTGTGATACATACCTTTAATACTTTATATCATATCGTTTACAAGCTCGCTCATAGTGTAAAATCCGGAAGCCTTTGCAGTTATATATTTTGCAGCTCTCAGAGCTCCGCAGGCAAAAACCTCACGGGATGTGGCACTGTGCGATAAGGAAATGACCTCGTCGTGACCTGCGAATATAACCTCGTGCTCACCAACTATAGTACCGCCTCTGACTGCGTGTATACCTATCTCGGTTTTGGAGCGCTTTCTTCTTTCGTTGTGTCTGTCGTAAACGTATTCGGTTTGACTGTCGGTAATGCTTGATATTGCATCGGCTATCATAAGAGCTGTGCCGCTTGGTGCGTCAAGCTTTTGATTGTGGTGCTTTTCAATTATTTCAATATCAAAGGTATCACCGAGAGTAGATGCAGCTTTCTTTGCAAGACCGATAAGAAGATTAATGCCAAGCGACATATTTCTTGACCAGAATACAGGTATCTTTGAAGAAGCAGCCTTTATTTGAGCCATCTCATCGTTTGAATGACCCGTAGTGGCAATAACGACGGGAATACTGCTTTCCTTAGCATAATTCAGAATACCCTCAACAGCACTGTGATGGGAGAAGTCGACTATAACGTCTGCTTTGCCCGAAAAATCTGCAAGCGACTGAAAAACCGGAAAACTAAGGTCTGTATCAGACGCTGAAACGTCTATACCGGCACAAACGTTTATTTCGGTATCGTCTTTTGCAGCCTTAGCAACTGCGCGTCCCATACGTCCGTTAGCTCCGCAAAGTAATATGTTTATCATTTCTTTTCCTCTTTGTTAGTGATCGAAGGTTTTATCTCAAGCCTGCCTTCTTTTCAGCGGCTGTTACTGTTTGCTCAATAAGCTGTGCTATAGTCATCGGACCTACACCGCCCGGAACGGGTGTGTATGCACTTGACTTGGAAGCGGCATTTTTGAGGTCGATATCTCCAACGTTACCCTCGTTATATCCTGCGTCAACAAGAACTGCGCCTTCCTTTATCCAATCTGCTTGAATAAACTCCGGCTTTCCGACTGCCGCAACGACTATATCGGCTGTCTTTAGTATCTCGGGAAGATTTTTTGTTCTTGAATGGCATATTGTGACCGTAGCGTCTTTGTTTAAAAGAAGCATTGCAACGGGCTTTCCGAGAATAGGGCTTCTTCCCACTACAACCGCATGCTTTCCTGAAAGCGGGATGTTATATCGCTCAAGTATGGTCATAATTGAAAGGGGAGTTGCGGATTTATACGCATCAAGTCCCATGGTAAAAGCACCGAAGCTGGCCGTGTTTACACCGTCAACGTCCTTTTCAAGAGAAATGGTATTAAAGCATTTCTGCTCGTCAATATGCCTCGGCACAGGATGCTGAAGAAGGATACCGCAAACGTTATCGTCACGGTTGAGCTCTTCAATCTTGGCAACAAGCTCTTCGGTTGTTGTTTCTTCGGGCATTTCGACCTTGAGTGAATCTATACCTACACGTTTGCATGCGTTGCCCTTCATTCTCACGTACGTTACTGATGCAGGATTGTCTCCGACGAGAATAGTAGCAAGCACCGGAACTCTTCCGGTTTTTTCAATGACTTTTGCGGCACGAACAGAAAGCTCCGCTTCAACTGTTTTTGAAAGAGCCTTTCCGTCAAGAACAAAGGGTTCAGCCATAACGTTCTCCATTTCCGCCGAAAAACGGCAATTAAGTATTTTTATAGTCTTTATTATTTAATAAGCGAGTATTTCTTCATAGCTTCAATAAGGGTTGCTTTATTCTTATCGTCCATCTCGCAAAGCGGCAAACGCATTTCCTCGGAGCAGAATCCCATAAGAGACATTGCTGTTTTAACCGGAACGGGATTTACCTCAATGAAGAGATCGTTTATTAATTCAAGCATATCAAGCTGAAGCTTAGCGCTTTCCTTTACCTTGCCTTCGGCGTAAAGAGCACAGATGTCGTGCGTTTCACGGGGCATAACGTTTGCAACGACAGAAATAACGCCCTTTCCGCCAAGCGAAAGAATCGGAACGATCTGATCGTCGTTTCCGCTGTAAATATCGAGCTGATCACCGCATTCTGCAGCAAGCTGAGCGATGGCGCTTATGTTTCCGCCTGCTTCCTTTACGGCAACGATATTATCGTGCTTTGCAAGCTCCTTGTATACCGAAAGCGGAATGTTTACTCCGGTTCTCGAAGGCACGTTGTAAAGAATGATAGGCTTATTTACGCTGTCCGCAACCGCTGCGAAGCTTTTGATAAGCCCCTTTGGAGTTGCCTTGTTATAATAAGGTGTGACAAGTAAAAGAGCGTCAGCTCCGGCATCGCAGGCGAACCTTGAAAGATCGAGTGCGTAATCCGTATCGTTCGAGCCTGTTCCTGCGATTACGGGAACTCTTCCTGAAACCTTGTCAACACAGAATTTTATACATTCGCGGTGTTCTTCGTCTGTGAGAGTAGAAGCCTCACCCGTGGTACCGCATACAACGATAGCATCAGTTTTGTTCGCTATCTGAAATTCAATAATTTTACCGAACTGTTCATAGTCGACCTTGTTATCGGTAAAGGGGGTAATGATGGCTACAGCTGAGCCGGTAAAAACAGTGGATTTTTCCATAATAACACATTCTCCTCTTTTTATACGGGCAAAAAAACGCTCCGTATCAAAAAAATTACTAAAAAAACAAAAAAACCGGTTGAAAACCAGCTATACATGTAATATAATATAGAATATATGTTATCTTACATGATAGCCCTCCATCTTTGTGCTGCATTGCATAAAGATGACAGTCTGCAAATTGTTTATCTGCAGACCAGCGAGGAATCGATCCGCACTCATCCCGCTTCGGCGGCGTCGCCTTTCGAAATCGCTTTAAACGGCTTGCGGAAGCCTTGGGCGAATTTTAATAATCGAAACCGCACCTCTATCCGCAATCATTTTATCACGCATATCAAGATATGTCAAGGAGTTTTGAATAAAAATGATCATAAATGAAAAAAAGCAGACCGATCTAACCACAAAAGACTTCGGTTATGACCTACCGCCCGAGCTTATAGCGCAAACTCCTCTTGAAAAGAGGGATTCATCAAGACTTATGGTAGTGGACCGTAATTGCGGTGAGATCAGCCACCATATCTTCAGTGACGTTATCGATATGCTGCAGCCGGAGGACGTTCTGGTTATAAACGATTCAAAGGTAATACCTGCAAGACTGTACGGAAAAAAAGAAGATACGGGTATTGACGTTGAGGTATTGCTTCTCAGGCAAAAAGAGCTTGACACATGGGAGACACTCGTCCGCCCGGGAAGACGGTTAAAGCCCGGCACTCATATTATATTCGGCGAAGGAATGCTTCGTGCAGAGATACTTGACGTTGTTGAGGACGGAAACCGAATTGTTAAATTTGAATATGAGGGAGATAACCTGTATTCAATACTTGACAAGATAGGTCAGATGCCTCTTCCGCCGTATATAACTCATAAGCTTGAGGATAAAGACCGTTATCAGACGGTATATGCAAATAAAGAGGGAAGTGCTGCGGCGCCGACCGCAGGTCTTCATTTCACACCGGAGCTCCTTGATAAAATACGTGAAAAGGGTATAAAAATTGCACCCGTTATGCTTCACGTAGGTCTTGGTACGTTCAGACCCGTTAAGGCCGAAAAAATAACCGACCATATAATGCACAGCGAATTCTTTACCGTTTCAAAAGAAAGCGCTGATATAATAAACAACTGCAAGGGAAGAGTTATTGCCGTAGGTACAACGTCCTGCAGAGTGCTTGAGAGTGCATCTGATGAAAACGGTGTTATTTCTCCCATGTCCTGCGATACGGGTATATTCATATATCCCGGATATAAGTTTAAAAGAACGAATGCACTTATAACCAATTTCCATCTTCCTGAAAGCACGCTTCTTATGCTTGTTTCTGCCCTTTCTTCAAGGGAGCTGATTATGAAAGCATACAGTGAAGCGATAAAGGAAAGATACAGATTCTTTTCCTTCGGAGACGCAATGTTTATAGTATAAAGGACGAAGTCCTTTATACAGTGAAAAATGAATAGTGAAAAATGAAGAATGAAAAATTATTGAAGATTTTCGCCAAGGCGAAAATCAACCAAAATTATTCACTATTCATTATTCATCATTCATTCCAGCAAGCCGTAGGGTTGCAGATACAATACTTATGGTATAATTTTTATATAACTCGGAGTAATGATGTTAAAAATAGCGGCAGTAGTCGGACCGACTGCATCCGGAAAAACGGCATTGGCAATTGAGCTTGCCAAGCGTCTTTGCGGAGAGATCATATCCTGCGATTCAATGCAGATATACAGAAAAATGAATATCGGTACTGCGAAGCCTACAGAAGCAGAATTGGATGCAGTGCCCCATCATATGATCGATATTGCGGATATCGGGGATAATTTTTCCTGCGCCGTTTACGCTGATATGGCAAGGGAAAGAATTTCCGATATCGTATCAAGAGGCAAGATTCCGATATTTTGCGGTGGAACCGGACTGTATCTTGACACAGTAATAAACGGCACCGAATTTTCAAAATACGAGCGAGACGAAAAGCTTTGCGAGGAGCTATTAAAAAAAGATGTTGCAGAGCTTCATTCAGAGCTTGCAAAAATTGACCCGGCATCTGCTTCTGTTATTCATCAGAATAACAAAAGACGTGTTGCAAGAGCCATAGAGATATATATGACTACCGGTATGACAAAGACCGAGTGGGATGAAAAGTCACATCAGTCAGATCCGCAGTACGATGCAAGGATAATCGGTCTTGATTATAAGGATAGAGATATTCTTCGTAAACGGATTGATATGAGAGTAGATCAGATGATATCAGACGGACTTGTTGATGAGGTAAAGGGTCTTTCTCTCGATCGTGATTCAACCGCTTCGCAGGCAATAGGGTATAAAGAGATTATTTCTTATCTTGACGGTGATTGTACGCTTGATGAAGCTATAGAAAAAATTAAGATCGGAACTCATCAGTATGCCAAAAGACAGCTTACGTGGTTCAGACGAAACAAAAACATATGTTGGCTTTATCCGGATGCTTCGGATAGCTTTGATAATATCGTTGAAAGAGCCGTGGAATATATAGCTTCCGAAAAAAGCTGATACATCGGATGCTTAAATAATAAGGATTTTTAAAAGGAGGGATCGGTAAATGGATCTGCAATATCTGAAAAAAATGGCGTTTTATGCGGTGTCTTTAGTGCTTGCAGTTCTTGCTGTAATGTACGTTACGTATCATTTGTTCAACGGATTTCAGAGTGAAGTTGAAACCTATACTGCAATAAAGAGCGTAGAGAGAGAAACCGTTCTGGCAGATGCGTACATATTCCGATCCGAAAAGGTTATTTATTCTAAGGATTACGGAGGAGTCAATTATCTTCTGTCAAACGGAGAGAAGGTCGGTATAGGATATCCGGTGGCTAACGTTTACGCAGGTGCGCAGGGGAATGCACTTCAGCAGAAGATAATAGAGATAGATAATAAAATAAGCGTGCTTGAAGCGAGCTCTATAAGCTCGAATATGGTCGGATCGGATACGGCTTCTCTCGACAGTCAGATAAACGCTCTGTATTATCTGATAAGAGAAAAGCTCGAAAACGGGGATTTTGAATATGCTGCTCACAAGAAGGATGAGCTTCTTACTCTTCTGAACAAGAGACAGCTTATCGTAGAAACCATATCCGGATATGATGAAAGAATAAAAGAGCTTGAGGAAGAAAAGGAAAGACTTGCATCTGCCTTTGAAAGCGCCTACGATCCGGTATACGCTCCTTTTTCCGGATGGTTCTACTCTGAGGTTGACGGATACGAAAGTCTTTTCTCAAGCGATAATATTAACGGTATTACGCTAAATACATTTGATACGCTTGAGGCCTCTGAGCCGGAGGAAGGTTTGTTTGAGGGCGAAGAGGGATATGCTATATGTAAGCTTGTAACAGAGCCGACCTGGTATATTGCCTGTAAGGTCGAAAAGGATGAGCTTAAGAGCTTCTCGTCCGGAGAGAAATACAGCGTTATATTCCCTTATAATGAAGATGCAGAGCTCGATATGACACTTTACAGAATAGTTACTCAGACAGACAGTGACCAAGCTGTAATGATATTCAGTGCGAGTGTTATGCCAAGCGGTTTTGACTTTCTTCGCAAGCAATCCGTTCAGATTGCAGATAATACATACAGCGGGTATAAAATACCGACGTCATCGGTAAGAATAGTTGACGGAGTTCAGGGAGTTTATATTCTTGACGGAAGGGTAGTCAGATTTAAAAAGATAGTTCCGCTTCTTGAAAAAGACGGATATTTCATAGTTATGGAAAATGAACTTATTGAAGAAGATAATTCAGCTTATCTAGATCTGTACGATAACGTAATTATATATGGAAAAGGATTGTACGATGGAAAAATTATCACCTGACGTGTGCAGTACGGTTAAGGAAAATCTTACGAATATCAGATCCGCTCTCGATGCGTCGAGAGATGGAGACGGAAAAAACATTACTCTTCTTGCGGCAACAAAGACCGTTCCCAGTGAAGTTATAAATTACGCCATAGATGAGCTTGGACTTACCGATATAGGTGAAAACAGAGTTCAGGAGCTTCTTGAAAAATACGATGAGCTTCATAAGGAAAATGTCAATATTCATTTTATCGGACATCTTCAGACCAATAAGGTTAAATATATAATCGACAAGGTGTGTATGATACATTCGCTCGACTCTGAAAGACTTGCCGCTGAAATTGACAGGCAGGCAGAGAAGCACGGACTTGTCATGGATGTTCTTGTTGAGATAAACATAGGCATGGAAGAAAACAAAAGCGGTGTTATGCCACATGAAGCACCTGAATTTATTGGTAAAATTTCCAAATATAAACATCTGAATGTGCGCGGAATCATGACTGTAGCCCCAAAATGCGAAGAAAAACAAAAATATATTGAATTTTTTAAAGAAACTTACAGAATTTTTATTGACATTTTCGGCAAAACAATACATAATATATATATACCGTCTGAAAGTGCGCCCATTTTGTCAATGGGAATGTCGGATAACTATCTTCTTGCCGCAGAGTGTGGCTCGGATATAGTAAGAGTTGGCACAGCTATATTCGGCAAAAGACAGTATAAAAACGATTAATAAAATTAATGATTACATAAACGTGGAGGTATAACATGGGACTGATTAACAAAATTAAAGGAATGGTAGACCCTCAGCTTGACGAGGATTACGGTTACGATTACGAGGATGAAGGCGCTGCCGGAGGTTACTATCAGGAAGAACAGCCTCAGCAAAGACAGGGAAGCGGAATAGGACTTAATTCTCAGGCACTTGAGCTTAAGGTAGTTCGCCCCGACAAGTTTGAAACTGTAACACAGATCGCAGACCATCTTCTCAGCAACAGAACTGTGGTTCTCAATCTTGAAGCAACCAACAAGGAAACAGCAAGAAGAATGATAGACTTTTTAAGTGGCGTTGCTTATTCAATAGACGGACAGCTTAAGAAGGTTGCAAACAATACTTTTGTAATAACTCCTAACAACGTTGACGTTTCTCAGGAGCGTCAGCAGTCTGAAGCAGCAAAGCAGACAGTTGCTGCTGACGATATATACAGCAGTCTTTAAGATCGGGGAGAGGAAAGATACGGCGGGTTTACACCGTTCTTTCTCTTTCCTCTTATTCTGTTTTTGGTGGTGTAAAACATTTTGGCTCTTACAGCTTATATTTTGTCCGGCTTATTAAACGTAATCCTATGGGCACTGTTTTATATGATGATGGCTCGTTCATTGCTTTCTCTGTTTTTTATGGATGATGATAATGTCTGGCTTGATTTTTTATATGCGGTCACAGAGCCGGTAATATACCCAATAAGGGCTTTGTTTGATAAATTAGATCTGTTTAAGGATTCGCCGCTTGATATCCCTTTTTTCGTTACGACGTTAATGATTATAGTAGTTCAGGTGTTTCTTCCGGCGTGATTCTTTGATGATTGATTATGGAAGAGATTTTATTATCTAAATCTGAAGATATTTTCAGAGCTGCAGAAAAAGGCAGGATCTCACACGGGGATTTTCTTGAAGAGGAAGAACAGCTTGCACTGTCAAGGTATGCATCACGTTATGACGATAGTTGCGGCTATATGTTCTGGGGAGGCTGCGAGGGCACTGAAAGAAAGATGCTCGTGGCATATCCTTACGGATATTATCCGGATGAGGAAGATCTTTTCAAGATAGTTGTTCCCGTAATGATCAAATGCAGTGATTACGGATGTCTTACGCACCGTTCGTGTCTCGGCGCTCTTTTATCCTTGGGAATAGATAAAAGGGTTATCGGAGATATAGTAATTTTAGATGACAAAACGGCAATTCTGTTTACGGTGGAAAGCATTGCCGATTTTATAACCGGAGATTTTCCTGCACTTGAAAGAGTTGGAAGAGATAAGGTCAAAACAAGTATTTATAAGCTTCCACCGGAATTCAAAATCGAAAAAAAGTATGAGACCGTTACCGGTACGGTACCGTCTGCAAGGCTTGATGCGCTTATCTCGGAGCTTGCCAGAGAATCGAGAGAAACAGCAAAAAAGTATATAGACAGCGGTATGGTAAAGGTAAATCATTCTGAGGTATATAAGAATGATCATTCGGTCGAAAGTGGCGATATAATATCAATACGTGGAAGCGGAAGATACAGAATCGAAAGTATCGGAGAGATAACACGTAAAGGAAGAATGCGGTTTACCGCATTAAAATACGTATAAGAGGTGAAATGAAAAATGCTTCCTCCGCATGAGTTGAAAAATAAGACCTTTACTAAGGTGCTGAGAGGCTACAGCACGGTAGAGGTTGACGAGCAGATAGATTTTCTTATAGAAAAATATACAGAGCTTTACAGAGAAAATGACGAGCTTGAAAAAAAGCTTAAAACCGCATATGCAAAGCTTGAGGCATTTTCCGGAGATGAGGAATCGATAAGAAATGCTCTCGTAAACGCTCAGCGTGCAAGTAATAAGATCGTGGATGACGCAACAGAGCGCTCTGAGATAATAACACAGTCGGCAAAGGTCAACTGTGATAAGATATTGTCTGATTTCAGAATCCAGATAAGAAAAGAAAGAGAGACGCTCAATAAGCTCAGAAATACAGTTGCCGAATTTAAGGCTCGTATGTTTGAGCAGTACAAATCGCATATCGAATTTATTGAAGATATCGCTCCCGATTATGAGGATATATATCAGGACGCATCGGGCGAGGTCGATTACGTTAAAAAGGTAGTCGGCAATATTAAAGAGGATATTGCGGTAATGGTGGTTTCCGGCTCTATCGGAAACAGTGACGGAGAAGAGGACGATGCTCCTTCCGCATACATAGCAAACGCCGCTGAAACGATGCTTGCAACAGAAAAGATAATTGACGATTCTGCTGCAACAGTTCAGGAAACGCCCGCTTCAGAGCCTGATGTAAACGAAGAAGACCGTGAATTTATGGAATTTATCGAAAGCATTTCTCAGGATAATTAAAGAATAGGTCTTTAAAAAAGACAACGGCCGTTGCGAGGGTTCTTCCTGCGTGACGGCTTTGAGATTATAAATAACCGCTTAAATCAGTTAAATAATTACAGTATAAATAAAGGAGTACCCACGTAAGATTATGGCAAAGGACTACACAAAGACACTAAATCTGCCTAATACCGAATTTTCCATGCGCGCCAATCTCCCTCAGAGAGAGCCGGAGATGCTCAAGGCGAAATATGATATGGACCTTTACAATGAAACTATAAAACGTAATGAAGGCAAGCCTCTTTTCGTTCTTCACGACGGACCGCCCTTCTCAAACGGAAATATTCATATGGGAACGGCAATGAATAAGGTCCTCAAGGATTTTATCGTTAAATATAAGTCAATGACCGGATATAAAACTCCCTTCATTCCCGGTTGGGATAACCACGGAATGCCTATAGAGAGTGCTATTATAAAGAAGAATAAGCTTGACCATAAAAATATGTCCATTTCCGAGTTCAGAAGTGCTTGTCACGCATTTGCTCAGGATTTCGTTGACATCCAGATGAATCAGTTCAAGCGCCTTGGTATACTCGGAGATTGGGAGCATCCTTATCTTACGATGGATCCCAAATTTGAAGAAGTAGAAGTCAAGGTATTTGGTGAGATGTACAAGAAGGGCTACATCTACAAGGGACTTAAGCCTGTATATTGGTGCGCTCACGACGAGACGGCGCTTGCCGAAGCGGAAATCGAGTATAAGGACGTTGACTGTACTTCAATCTACGTTAAATTCAAGGTTGCAGACGATAAAGGAAAGCTCTCGGGCGTATGCGAGCTCGATAAGACCTACTTTATAATCTGGACGACAACGCCTTGGACTCTTCCCGGAAACCAGGCGATAGCTCTTCATCCTTACGAGGACTATACGGTAGTTAAGGCATCCGACGGAAACTACTATATCACGGCTGATGCGCTCTGCGAGAAGACTATGGCTGCAGGCGGAGTTGAGAGCTTTGAGAAGCTTCTCACAATGCGCGGCTGTGAGTTTGAATATATGACCGCACACCACCCCTTCCTTGACCGCGAGAGCCTTGTTGCAAACGCTGACTACGTAACTATGGAAAGCGGAACGGGCTGCGTTCATACGGCAGGCGGCTTTGGTGCTGACGACTATGTAACCAGCCGCAGATACAACATAGACATTATCGTTCCCGTAGACGACAGAGGCTATCAGACAGAGGATGCAGGCAAATTTGCGGGTATGTTCTACGAGGAGTCAAACGAGGCGATCCTTGCCGATATGACAGAGTCAGGCGCGCTTTTCGCTTCCGAGAAGATGACTCACTCATATCCTCATTGCTGGAGATGTAAGAAGCCTATCATATTCAGAGCAACACCGCAGTGGTTCTGTTCGGTCGATGCTTTCAAGGACGAGGCTGTTGCCGCGTGCGAGAACGTCGATTGGATTCCCGCGTGGGGCGGCGAGAGAATGACACAGATGGTACGCGAGCGTGCCGATTGGTGCATTTCACGTCAGCGCCATTGGGGACTTCCCATTCCCGTATTCTACTGCGAGGACTGCAAGAAGGTAGTCTGCACACCCGAAACTATCAACCGTGTATCCGAGATATTTGCGGCAGAGGGCTCAAATGCTTGGTATCTCAAGGACGCGGCCGAGCTTATAGGCGAGGGCTTCGTATGTCCTCATTGCGGCGGCGTTCATTTCACAAAGGAAACAGACACGCTCGACGGCTGGTTTGACTCGGGCTCTACACACTTTGCTGTGCTTGAAGGAAACGAAGCACAGTCCTGGCCTGCAGACCTCTATCTTGAGGGGGCAGACCAGTACAGAGGCTGGTTCCAGTCATCCCTTCTTACAGCCGTAGGTGCAGGCGGTAAGGGAGCGCCTTATAAGCAGGTGCTTACACACGGCTGGGTAGTTGACGGCGAAGG
>JAZSMJ010000014.1:0-65846 GCA_045535815.1 Eubacteriales bacterium | reverse complement strand
ATTTGGGGCATTATCGGCATAATTCTGCGGAGCGTGTCTAACTGATGTGGTTCCGTCAAAATTCTGTTCTTTTCGTCTTACTGATGTTGTGGCGTTCAAATCCTGAGACTTGCGTCTTACCGAAGTGGTTGCATCGGGATCAAGAGAAAGAATTTTGTATGTACCGTTCTGTACACTCATAAGTGCTGCTTTCATTTCAGAAGCGTTGGCAAAACGATCATCGGGATCATGAGCACAAGCTCTGAGAATAAGGTTAGCCATAGCAGGGGATGCTTCGCACGGAGGGATCATAGGTTCGCCAAGTTTTCTGCGTTCCAATGCATTCGCTTTAGCATTGGGATTCATAAGCTGATCCTTGCTTTCGATGAACGGAAGTAAATCTTTATTCAACAACTTGTACATTACTATACCAAGAGAACAAATATCGACTCTGGCATCATATCTGTTACTTACAAATACTTCCGGTGCCATATAAAATGGTGTGCCTTTCTGAGACATTCCATTTGTCATATTCGCCATTGTACGGGCAATACCAAAATCACCGAGCTTAAAATAGCCGAAATCATTGATAAAGATATTGTCCGGTTTAATGTCACGATGGATAATGTTGCGTGATTCGCACATCTCAAGAGCAGTACAAATATCAATGCCTAACTTAATAACATCCTGCTCAGACATCTTTTTGTCACAGACATATTCGTTGAACGATGTCAACAACTCCATCCGGATGTAAATATCCCATCCGATCTCATCGGTTTTGGGAACCACCTTGTAATCTTCTACGCTGACAATATTTTGTGTTCCCTTGAAAGATTGCATAAGCTGAATCTCTCTGACAAAATCATCAACAACGCCTTTAAGGTAAGTCTTTGATTGATTCATATCCAGCCCTTCCGAACGAAGAGTATCGATTTCAGAAGGGTCCTGCGGAATGGAAATAACTTTGACGGCAGAATAACTCGTCAGATTATTGTCCTGTCGTACCGCTTTATAGACTGTACCATATGAGCCTTTACCGAGAGGTTTTTCTTCTGCGTGCCAGTCTGACCATATTTGTTCTAAGTTAATTTTTGCCATGTCTATACCTCAAACTTTCTATGATTCTTTTAACGATGTTTTTGTCATCCTTACTTATGTATAGCAGGATTAAGGTTATATTGTCTTTACCGCCGTTTTCCAATGCTTTTTGGAGTAAAAGATCAGCACTGTTTTCTTTCTGAGAGTTATTCAGTATGTTGCCAATATCTTCGTTTGAAACCATATCGGTCAATCCATCTGAACAAATCAAGTAAATATCATGGTTATGATATTCTCCTGTTGCTGTATATGGTGAAATGATTAGCTCATCTTCTTTAATCCCCAAATTCTGTGTCAAAGGAGGTTTTGTTCCAAACGCTGATATTGACACATGATCGTAGGATATTTGCTGAAGAACACCATCAGTAAAGCGGAAGATTTTACTGTCACCTATATTGCAAAGTAATATTTTTTTCTTTGCGAACATTAGGATCGCCGCTGTTGTTCCCATAGAAACCAGTGAATTTTCTGCTGTATATTTGCATATTTCATCATTTGCGATTTTACAGTATTGCAATAGCTCCAAATGAGAAGTGTCCTCAAATTTACATTCAGATATTTGTTTTGCCGCAATGTATGCAGCAACCTCGCCGCATTCTTCGCCGCCCATACCGTCAAAAACGGCAAAAACGGGAGTGTCCATGCTACGAGCCACTCCGTTAATGACTCCATCGCTTCCATTATTATCGGAAGGCATATATTCGTTAAGGCAGTAGAAGTTATCTTGATTTGTACTTCGTAAATTGCCCTTATGACTTACGCAAAAATATTCTATTGAGTATTCCATATTTCAAACACGAACTCCTGTGTTATGTTTATATGATGATTATAGCGATTGGCTTTTTTGAATTTGTAGTTTGTTTTTTACTTTATATACATACAAAAGGGTACATCTACAGATACGACACATTTGTATGCACATATGTATTCTGACTTTTATTCTACATAATAGACATATACAATCTCAATTTCATCCTTATCCCCTTTGGTTGACTTTCATTTAGAAAAGAGCTCTGTCTATTAGTGTTTTGCTGCAAACTAAGCTCACAAAGGAGAAACAAGCGGATGTCGTCGTTCTTGATATGTCTCTGCTTGATACGCGGCAAGGAAAAGATTTGACCGGAACGTTGATTGCTGATATTGTGCTACAGTTTTTATCCTATGTGGCTTAGACCGAACGTGAGTTTATCAAGCACCGTGAAGGAATCAAAGCAGCAAGAGCGAATGGTGTCCACCTTGGCAGAGCCGCAATGGAACGTCCACAACTATGAAGAAGTGGAAAATGAATGGTCGAACGGCATCATTTACGCAAGAGAAGCAGGGAAGCAGCTTGGTATCTAGCATACGGGATTCAAAAAGTGGGTCATACGGGATATGGTGGACGGCACTTCCGCTAAAATGGTCATCAATACAACTACAAATATATAATTTTCGACAAATGTTAACAAAAGTACACCTTTGTTGACATAGTATTACAAAGAAACCTTAACTACCATAACAGACAAAATCGCACATAAATATACATAATATATTATATTATATTTGGCTGTACTTGTCAATGTTGCATTGGAAACAAAGGTGTACCTTACTCCATTGTTCTAAAATTTCATCATAGTTACGTCCGAGTCGGTCGATACTCGTAATCACAAGAGTGTCACCCGGCTTTATTTTTTTGACCAGCCGCTTGTATCCCGGACGCTCAAAATCCTTTCCCGATTGCTTATCGCAAATCATATTGGCAGGTGATACTCCGAACTCTTTCATCGCTCGAACCTGCCTATCCTCGTTTTGTTCCCGTGTGCTAACACGGATGTATCCATATAATTTGTGTTCCTTGTGTTTCCTCCATAATAGTTTGCAATATATTATTTTACCAATATGATGAAAAGAAAACACGGTTCTGATCTTTCGAGCAAGAAATCAAACATAAATCATAATGTTCCGAATTTCACACCTATCGAAGCATTGACAAAACGCATCTTTTTTGCTATAATATAATTAAACAAAGACATCTAAGACACGCAGACACCTATACAAGCATTTGCTTGACACAGGGTCTGCTTTTTTCATACAACAAAACGAAAGGAATGTTGCAGAACACAAACGCCAAAGACACCTAAGACACCTTCAAATTCAACCACCAGCATACGAAGGAGGAACTCTTGGGTAGACGTAAAAAACTCATCAATAACACCAACATTCCGCAGCATACCATCGAAAGCATCGCTCGCAGACTCCTTCCCGACATCATGGCATACTATCAGAGCGAAGAAGGACAGCGAGAATTCGCAGAATGGACAGCGGAACAAGAAAAGCTCAAGACATCCAAAGACAATAATAGCGGCAAGTCCGTTTAATAATAAAGTATGGCTCAGAGGGCAGCAAGCACTCTCTGAGCCATTTTATATCGTGTCATAAATCAGCCGCCACACGGAACAAATGCTCCTTGTGGCGGCTTTAATTTGCTATATGTGCACCGGAATATAGCAGAAGACAGATAGTTCAAGAATTAGACCATGTGCTCCTTTTTCTCCTTTCGATTCATTTCATTCATCAGAATAGAAAAAAAGAATATTAGTCAGTAATTCTTTATATTAGTATTTCTTTTATCTATATTTATTTGTGCGGGAGTTTCCAGACGTGGCTTTACCATATATGGCAAAACCAGATACGGAAAAGCCGTATGTGGTGATTAGTCCAACGGCTTGTATTCGGTTACAGTTTTCAAATATGTTTCAGGATCGCCGTTCAGTATCAGTTCGGCATACGCTATGGGATCATTGTAGATCAGATAGTCCAGTTCCGACCGCTGATACATATTGTCGGCAATCTCATTCTCCACTGTAATGGTATTAATAGCAATCATACTGCCATCCGAGAACTTCAGCTCCACACAGACGGTATCGAAGTTAAATTCACAACTGATAAGTTTTCTCATAAGCAAATCCTCCATAATCAAGATTGTTTCTTCTTTCTCGGTCCTCTTGGTTTAGAGTTCGGACGTTTGATTATGCCGTTTTTGAAGTGAGTGTCTTCAAACCTCTCGAAATAAACAAATAATCCGAACCCGTCTCCCACAGGGAAGATCTGGTTCGGATTATACTTGTTTGGTGCCGGTGGCGGGGGTCGAACCCGCACGGTATCGCTACCACTGGATTTTGAGTCCAGCACGTCTGCCAATTCCATCACACCGGCGTTTATTACCCGTATATTCTATCATAAAAATATGCTGATTGCAATATTTTTTTCAAAAAAAGTGAAAAAATATAAATAACTGCGCTTTTGTATCGTGCAGCTCAAATGTGTGCTGTTTTTTGTTGACGAGGATATTATTTAATGGTATAATATAGGATACACGGATACAAAAAATAACAATCAAAGAGAATTATAATATGAAGAAAAAGCTGCTTATCATAGGAATAATAATGAATAACGCAGGGACGGAAAAATCCTTCCTTTCCTTTGCTAACTGCCTGGATTACGATAAATATGACGTTGATCTGCTTCTTGCCAAAAAAGAGGGAATGTTTCTTTCGATGATACCCTCGCAGATAAACGTTATCGAAATGGATGAGCTTGGCGATCTGTTCCTTATGAGCGGAGCCAATGCCGCAAAAACGCTGTGGAATACGGTGGTCAAGAAAAATCCGCTGTCGCTTTTTGAAATACTACCTTATTTTATTAAGATAGTATTATCAAAGTCTAAGCGAAGTGCTACGGCAACAAAGCTCTGGTGCAAGATGATGGGCAAGATGAAGCCTCTTGAGGAGCATTACGACGTTGCGGCGGCATATTGGGGCGATCGCACCATGTTCTATATGTGCGATAAGGTAAACGCTGACAAAAAGATAGCGTGGCTCCATTTTGATTATGCAAATCCGCCCCGTGACGATCAGCTTTATCTATCGTATTTTGAAAGATGCGATAATATAGTAACCGTTTCGCAGAAGATAAACGACGTTCTTTGTGAAAAGCTTCCCGAGATAGCCGACAGATGCGTTATGATGGAAAATATAAACGATCCCTCGCTTGTAAGAGAGCTTTCGATGAGAGGTGATACCTATCCTGACGCAGCGTTCTCGGGCAAGCGTATACTTTCTGTCGGAAGGATAAGCTATCAGAAGGGATACGATATGATTCTCCCGGTCATCAGAAGGCTGTCTGACGACGGATACGACTTCCGATGGTACATTCTCGGAGGAGGAGATCAGGCAGATATTGATGAGCTGAAGGTGCAGGCGGTAGATGCCGGTGTTGCCGACAGGCTTATACTGCTCGGCGTTACCGATAATCCCTATACCTATATCAGAGACTGTGATATTTACGTTCAGCCGTCGAGATACGAGGGAAAGCCCATAACGGTTGAAGAAGCCAAGATGCTTTATAAGCCGATAGTTATAACCGATTATCTTTCTGCTGCTGAACAGCTTGCAGGCGGCGAATACGGTATAATTACCGATATATCGAGTGACGGTATATATTCGGGCGTGAAAAAAATGCTTGACGATGAGGCCCTTGCAGATGCATTTTCGGAAAAGCTTTTCAAAAAAGACTTCGGAAATACCTCTGAAATAGAAAAGTTTTACCGTATGGCAGGGGACAAAAATTAACTTTTTGTAAATATTTTAAAAAAACTTGCAAATAATATCGGTATATGTTATAATACCTTTGTTATTTTATAAAACGGACAGTCCTCTGTATGCTCTGCATGAATGTCCCGGAAATAAGGAGGGCCATATTATGGATTTAATTAAGGCTTTAACAAATGAGCAGTTGAAAGAAAACGCACCTAAGTTCCTTATCGGTGACACCGTAAAGGTTCACAACAAGATCAAGGAAGGTTCGCGTGAGAGAATTCAGATTTTTGAAGGAATCGTTATCGCAAAGAAGAACGGCGGTATTTCCGAAACCTTTACCGTAAGAAAGATATCCTACGGTGTAGGCGTGGAAAAGACATTCCCGCTCCACTCCCCCAACGTTGATAAGGTAGAAGTTATCAGACACGGTAAGGTTAGAAGAGCTAAGCTTTACTATCTCCGTGGCAGAGTTGGTAAGGAATCCAAGCTGAAGGAAATTATCTGAGTAAATTGAAATACCCCCTGCAAAATGCAGGGGGGTCAATTTTTTTATTTGAAGCGTGCGAAATAAGACGGTGGCATTGATATAGGATTATACGACATTTTGGCTTTTCTCAAGCCCTCTATTCCAAGGTCTTCCTCACGGTTTACGTAAATTGCCTTATCGGCAAACTCACGGTGGATAAATTCTCTGTTTATAACGCTGTAGCTTCCCTCGAAGCTTCGGTCTGCCTTTTCTATGTGGATAAGCGCAGTATCATCGCTCATCATCTCGCCGATGGTATACGCAACGTTTTGTCCGTCAACCTGTATAACGGCGGCGGTAACCTCAAGCGCTTCAATGTTATTCAGCACCTCGATTATTGCCTCGTGCTCGTCGAGAAGCTCATCGTCTTCACGGTTTATGAAAAGCTCCTCTGCCGCCTGCCTTAATATATGAAGATTTGAGGTGTCGTTTTTTGTTACCGAAATATACTCCATATTATATCTGGAGTGGAATTTTGCTATGTGGTTTCTTTTCTGATGAAATTTGCGCCCTGCAAGATTGTCAAGATCGGATGCAAGGTAGATATAGTCTCTGAAGTCGGGATTGTCCGTTATGATTGCACTCGGAAAGCTTTCTTTTATGACGTCTGCCATTTCCTTTGAGAGATGTGATATATTTATAGTGCCTGACTCGGACTGTACAGTTTTTATGGCTGATATCGGATCATCACCGAGAGGGAAGAGCATAAAAGGCGGATAATTTCTGTATCTTCCGATAATGCAGATACATCCGTCTGCTTCAAGCACACGGTAGTTTAGTGTCCTTCGCCACATAAACATATTTGTGAAATTGTAGTAGGATATTCCAATGCCTTTTGTTCTTTTGCGTATCTCCTCACGCATTGAAACGTCAAGCTCGTAAGTTTTTAACGTATCTAACATAAAATGCCTCTGATCTAACGCTTTGCCAATATTATCGTCGCAAATTACGACTACAGGAGATATTATAACACATAAAAATAAATATTAAAAGAGTAAAAAACATTTTTTTAAAAACTATTGCAAAACGAAAAAAAGTGTGATATAATATATCGGAAATGAAATTCGGAAGCGAAATGAGGTGTAATAGATGAAGGAAGCAATTCAGCCGAAATATACAGAAGTAACTATAAAGTGTGCTTGCGGTTCTGAAGTAAAGACAAGATCCACTAAGGGCGAGGACATCAAAGTTGAAATCTGCTCTAAATGCCATCCTTTCTTTACGGGCAAGCAGAAGCTGGTTGACACAGGCGGACGTCTTGACAAGTTCAAGAAGCGTCTTGAAGCCGCATCGGCAAAATAATAAGGATTCACAAGCAGCATAAAGCAAGATTGCGGATATTTATTATACGCTGTCTTGCTTTTTTGATTGAAAGGGGGCATAGCTTAGAATGAGTACGGATTTTGAAAAAAACGGCATAGATACCGCCGAGGAAAAAGAGCAGGCGATAATAGTGTCGGTATTACTGCCCGATATGAGCGAGCATGAAATGAACGCATCGTTTGATGAGCTTGAAAGATTGCTTGAAACGGCAGGCGGAGAAGTTTTTGCAAAGCTCGTACAATCGAAGGATAATCCCGATTCCCGTACCTATATAGGAAGTGGAAAGCTTGCTGAGCTTGCCTCTCTTTGCAATGCAAACGATATAGGGTTGGTAGTTTTTGACTGTGAGCTCTCTCCGTCTCAGATAAGGAATATCGAGGACGGCATAGGCGGAGACGTCAGAGTAATAGACCGCAGTATGCTTATACTTGATATTTTTGCCCTGCACGCAACAAGCGGAGAGGGCAAGCTTCAGGTAGAGCTTGCTCAGCTTAAATATACTGTACCAAGACTTGCAGGAAAAGGTCTTTCGATGTCAAGACAGCAGGGCGGTAATATTGCCATGCGAGGTCCTGGTGAAACAAAGCTTGAGAGCGACAGACGTTACGTCAGACGCAGAATGGAAGCGCTTGAGGAAAAGCTTTCTGCCATAGAAAAGAACAGAAAGGTTCAAAGATCCTCACGAGAGCGCTCGGGAATAATCAAGGTTGCTATCGCCGGATATACTAATGCAGGAAAGTCTACCATACTCAATTATCTTACCGGAGCAGGTATACTTGCAGAGAATAAGCTGTTTGCAACACTTGATCCAACCACACGCAAATATGAGCTCCCTGACGGCACGGAAATTCTTTTGACCGATACGGTAGGTTTTATAAGAAATCTGCCTCACCACCTTATAAAAGCCTTCAGATCTACTCTTGAAGAGGTGGCGTATTCGGATATAATAATAGTCGTTGTAGACGTATCCGATCCCGAGCACGTAAATCAGCTTGAGGTTACAGAAGGGCTGATGGAAGAGCTTGGAGCAGGAGATAAGCCTGTTTTATACGTATACAATAAGTGCGATGTTTCGGGTGTCAGCCTGACGGAAAACTTTGCCGGAAATGAAAATTCACGTGCGGTATTCGTATCGGCTCAGACGGGCTTCGGTATGGACAGACTTGCAGAGAAGCTGGCAGAGCTTGCTCATCTCGGTAAGACCGACGTAACATTCGTTATACCCAATGCGGAGCAATCGGCGCTTAATATCCTTTATAAAAACGCCGTAGTTAAGGATATAGAGTACGGAGATGAGGCAGTTACGGTTTTGGCAACTGCAGACGAGAAGACCAAGGGTATGCTTGCAAAATATATTGCAAAATAAGTGATATCAAAGCGAAAAAAGCTTGGAGATATATCTATGAGTAAAGATAAAAAGGCGCCGGTTGCTGAGGCGGCAAGGCTTTATACTACCATCGCTAAAGAGGCGGCGGTCGAATTCAGAGAGAAAAAGTCTCTGTTCATAGGATACGCTGCTCCTGTCAAGACCGAGGCGGAGGCTTCGGATTTTATCAGAAGGATACGCACCATGCACCGTGAGGCGACGCATAACGTTTATGCCTATTCGCTCGCAAACGGTAATATTATGCGCTATTCGGATGACGGCGAGCCGCAGGGAACTGCAGGTATACCCGTTCTTGACGTTATACGCAAAAGCGGAGTTAACGATACCGTCGTGGTCGTAACGAGGTATTTCGGCGGTATATTGCTTGGTGCAGGCGGACTTCTCAGAGCTTATTCTGCCGCTGCAAGAATGGCAATAGAGGAAGCAGAGATAGTGACGTACGAGGGCTATACCGAATTTACCCTCAGCTGCAGCTATTCGGACTATCAAAAGGTGCAGTATGAGCTGCCACAGTACGGAATAATAACCGACGATCTGTCTTTCGGAGAGAGCGTTGATCTGAAGCTTGCAATAAAGGACAGGCTCTATTTTGCCTTTGAAAAAAGATTGTCTGAGCTTTCAAACGGAAAAATTAAACCGGTCATAAGCGGTTCAAGATTTGATTTCAGATAAATATACAGGCATTTTTGGGAGGAGATATCCTCCCTTGTTTTTTGAATATAAAAGAATTTTTTGAAGAATTTCAAAAAAATAAAGGTTTTTATAAAAAAACAAAGTATATTATAAAAAATAGTATGGCAGATTATAAATATTTTGTCTTTATCTGAAAAATAATAACTGAAAAGGATATATATGGATCATACTGTAAAAGACTTTATTTTTGAACATGAAAAGAATTATTTGTCGGAGTTTGCCTGCCCGTCGGACAAAACGAGGGGTAGAGAATATCCGATAGATGACTGCGATATAAGAACAGATTTCCAACGTGACAGAGACAGAATAATACATTCCAAATCATTCAGACGTCTTATGCACAAAACGCAGGTCTTTCTTGCGCCTGAGGCAGATCATTACCGAACGAGACTGACTCATACTCTTGAGGTCACTCAGATTGCAAGAACGATAGCAAGAGCGCTTCGGCTGAATGAGGATCTTACCGAGGCGATAGCTCTCGGCCACGATCTTGGACATACTCCGTTTGGTCACGAGGGTGAAAGAATGCTGCAGAGATGCTATGATGAAAATTTCAGGCATTATCTCCAAAGCATAAGAGTCGTTGAGAAGCTGGAGGATGGTGGCAAGGGGCTTAATCTTACCTGGGAGGTAAGAGACGGTATTCTTAACCATACCAACGGCAAGGCTGCAACCTTAGAGGGAAGAGTTGTTAAAATATCGGACAGAATAGCGTATATAAATCACGATATCGACGATGCCTGCAGAGGCGGTATAATAAGCCCTGATGATATAGACGCAATGATACATCTCAAGCTGGGCGCAACTCACGGAGAGAGAATTGACTCTATGGTAAAAAGCGTTATAAGCTCAAGCATGGGTAAAGACGATATTCTGATGGATGATGAAACTAATGAGTATACCGAAATGCTCCACACGTTTTTGTTTGAGCGGGTATACAGAAATTCTGCCGCAAAAACAGAAGAGGGAAAGGCATCGTCAATGCTTGAAACTCTTTATCGATTTTTCGTAGAAAATCCGGATAAGCTTCCGCTTGAGTCCAGACGCACTCTCGAAGAAGAGGGAAAGGAAAGAGCGGTGTGCGATTTTATATCGGGTATGACCGATAGATATGCAGTCAGCGTCTACAAGGAGATGTTTATCCCGAAATCCTGGAAAAAGGAAAGCCTTATCGATTGATAATACGCTTTAATTAAAGCTGAAAGGAGATGCGCCGTGAATATATCGTCACAGCTTATAGAAGAAATAAAATATCGAAATAATATATCGGACGTTATCTCCGGATACGTGACCTTGAAGCGTGCGGGCTCCAATATGAATGGGCTTTGCCCGTTTCACAGCGAAAAGACACCGTCTTTTACGGTGTTTAACGATTCATCGTCATTTTACTGCTTTGGATGCGGTGCAGGCGGAGACGTTATAACCTTCGTTATGAAGATGGAAAATCTTGACTATATGCAGGCTGTTGAACAGCTTGCAAAAAGGGCAGGAATAACCATCCCGAAAACACCGCAGGAAGAAAAAAGTGAGATCAGGCGCTCCAGAGTTTACGATATGAACAGGGAGGCGGCAAGGTTCTTCCATTCTCAGCTGATGAAGGGCGGAGAGGGTCTTGATTATCTGATGAAAAAGCGTCAGCTCCCGGCAGCTGTAATAAAACGCTTTGGACTTGGCTTTGCGCCAAACGATTTCGGAGCTCTCACCTCTCATATGAGATCGCTGGGATATACCGAGGAGGAGCTTACGGCAGGCTTCCTTTGCGGTATCAGCAAGAAAACCGGAAGAGCCTACGACTATTTCAGAAACAGAGTAATATTCCCGATAATAGACGTTTCCGGAAACGTTATTGCCTTTGGCGGAAGGGTTATGGATGATTCAACGCCGAAATATCTGAATTCGTCGGATACCCCGGCGTTTAAAAAGAGCAAAAATCTTTTCGCTCTCAACTATGCAAAATCGCAGTGCAGTGAAAATATGATACTGTGCGAGGGCTATATGGACGTTATAGCTCTTCACGCCGCAGGCTTCGGAAATGCCGTTGCAACTCTCGGAACGGCGCTTACTCCCGAGCAGGCGAGATTGATGAAGAGATATACGCAGAAGGTGTATATATCGTACGATAGCGACGACGCCGGACAGCGTGCCGCAGAAAGAGCGTTTGCACTGCTCGGAGAAGCAGGTCTTGAGGTCAAAATAATAAGGATGGAGGGTGCTAAGGATCCGGATGAATATATAAAGAAATTCGGAGTCGGCAGATTTAAGCAGCTGATAGACAACAGCCTCACGCAATTTGACTACAGGATGAGCGGCATACTTGCCAAATACGACGTCTCACTGAACAGCGATAAGATAAAAGCGGCGAGTGAGCTTGCGGAATATATTTCGGGAGTTTATTCGTCTGTTGAAAGGGAAGTATACATATCAAGAGCCTCAGAAAAGCTTGGTATACAGTCCTCAAATATGAAGGCTGACGTCGACCGTCTTATCCGCCAGAGGGCAAGGGCGAGAAAGAAAGACGATACTGCCAAGATAATCCGTTCTGCAGAGCGGATAGGCGACAGAGTAAATCCCGATGCTCTGAAAAACGTTAAAGCGGCATACGCAGAGGAAGCTATAATAGGCATTCTTTTGCTGTTCCCTGAGTATTTAGATATGATTATTCAGGGTAAAATAGAGCTTTCATCCGATATGTTCGTAACCGAATTCAATAAACGGGTATTTGAAGCTGTCTTAAAATGTGCACAAGCAGCATCCGAGGCAGACGGAAGCTTCGATATGGGGATGCTGGGAAGTGAATTTTCACCCGATGAAATGGGAAGGATAGTCAAGATGCAAGTGTCAAGAAAGAGTCTTGCGAAAAATGACGAAAAAGTATTGCATGAATGTATCGAAACGCTTTCCAAGGCGGGGGAAAAAGCTGCTGACGGAATATCGGGCATCAGCAGTATGCTTGAAGCAAAAAGAAAAACAAATTAAGTCAGACGACTGGGGGATATAAATATGAGTGAAGCAAAAAAAATATCGGTTAATGATATAATCGAAAAGGGAAAATCCAAAGGGTCAATATCTAACGGGGAAATACTTGAGGCCCTTGAGGACGTTGATTTTGATATTGAGCAAATAGAGAAGCTGTATGAAACTCTCGAAAATATGGGAGTTGAGGTAACCGGTTATCTTGACTCTCCCGAATTTGCTGAGATCGAAACCGAGGTAGAGCAGTACGAGAGTGCGGAAGATATGGAAAAAATGCTTGCGCACGAGGGTCTTGCAATAGACGACCCGGTAAGAATGTATCTCAAGGAAATAGGTAAGGTTCCGCTTCTTGATTCCGAAAAGGAGCTTGAGCTTGCAGAGCGTATGTCTGAAGGAGACGAGGCCGCAAAGAGTGAGATAGTTGAATCAAACCTCAGACTTGTCGTAAGTATCGCCAAGAGATACGTTGGAAGAGGAATGTTCTTCCTTGATCTTATCCAGGAGGGCAACCTCGGACTTATGAAGGCGGTAGAGAAGTTCGACTACAGAAAAGGATACAAGTTCTCTACTTACGCAACCTGGTGGATAAGACAGGCTATTACAAGAGCTATTGCAGACCAGGCAAGAACGATAAGAATTCCCGTTCATATGGTGGAGACCATACACAAGGTGTCAAGAGTTCAAAGACAGCTTTTGCAGGAGCTTGGTCACGAGGCAACTGCTGATGAAATAGCAAAAGAAATAAATATGAGTCCCGATAAGGTGCGTGAGATAATGAAGATATCTCAGGATCCCATATCTCTTGACACGCCTATAGGTGAAGAGGAAGACAGCCACCTCGGTGACTTTATCCAGGATGAAGATTCTCCTGCTCCTGCCGAGGCAGCTTCTTATATGCTTCTCAGGGAACAGCTCAGTGAGGTCCTTCACACGCTGACCAACAGAGAAGAGCAGGTACTGCGTCTCAGATTCGGCCTTGATGACGGAAGACCGAGAACTCTTGAGGAGGTTGGAAAGGTGTTCAACATCACAAGAGAGAGAATAAGACAGATCGAAGCCAAGGCTTTGAGAAAGCTCAGACATCCAAGCCGTTCAAAGCGTTTGAAAGATTATCTTGATTAAAATAATCGTCGAGTGATACATTTTAAATGCAGCTATTTTGGGCAATGCGACAATCTTTATGTAAAAACGAAACAAAAAAATATTATTTTATTATGAAAGTTCAACTAAAATGGTTATGACGCTCAAATAAAGTGATGATTTTTCTCCCAAAATAAAGTGCTTAAATACTCATTTGTTTACTAAAATAACCTTGACATATTTTAATATATAGTGTAAAATAAACTTTAGTTTGTTAGGCTTAACAGCCACGATTTTAGGAGGATCCAACACAATGAAAAAGAGACTGGCTTGCTTGTTCATATGTCTGTGCATTTTGGTGCCTACACTTATGATGAGTGCTTGTTCGGTTAAGACTGTAACCGAGCTTTCAAGTACAAAGTCATCGAACAAAGCTATAACTGTTACGCTTTATTCCATAACAGGAGAAACAACAACTCCCGAGGCTATTGCAGCTGTTGAAGAAGCGCTTAACGAGATAACACAAAGAGATTTTAATACAAACGTTATTCTCAAGCTCTATACAGAGGACGTTTATTATGACGTTATCGAGGAAAAGCTTGAGACTATAGAGGGTCAGCTCCTTCTCGAAGATCTTAAGGCAGATTCCGCAAAGGTAGCTAAGAAGGCTATAAAAGAAGCCGGTGTTACTACAGCAAAGGAAACAGAATCTACCGGTGAAGAGAGCGATGAAACCGAAAAGAATCTTTACGGTGTCAACCAGGTAATATATCCCGATGAAAACGGAACTCAGTTTGATATATTCCTTGTAAACGATAAAGAATATTTCGAAGATTATATCGAAAGAGAAATGCTTTACGGCCTTTCCGGCGATATTACTACTACATATAGCATTCTTACAGACTACATTCATCCTCAGTTCTTTAACGTTGCTACCCGCACCGGCGAGATCTACGGTGTACCCAACAACCACGTTATGGGAACATACCAGTACATTCTCGTAAACAAGGAGCTTGTTGAAAAGTATTCGTACGAAGCTTCCGATCTTTCAAACCTTGCAAATCTTCAGGACTTCCTGCTTGATACAATAAGATACGAAGAGGATTATATCCCGATAGTAGGCGAGCCCTATTCAATGATTCAGTATCTCCCCGGATTTGAAGATTCGCTCTTCGGATCATACGTTGCAAAGACTGCAGCGTACGGAGTAAAGGCTAATCCGAGAAACCTTCTCGGCGTTAAGCTTTACAGAAACTACCTCTCGTTTATGAAGACCTTCACCGATATGGATTATTTCCATAGCATTGAAGAGCTTGAAGAGGGTCAGAAGTTTGCCGTTGCATTTATGGACGGTTACGGATGCATTCCTGCACAGTACGAGGATGAATATCATATTACCGTACATAAGAATCCTATCGTTTATGAAGAAGATCTTTATGCCGGAATGTACTGCATAAGCTCTTATGCAAAATATCCCGACAGATGTATGGACGTTATAAAGCTTCTCACTACAAATGCTGAATACAGAAATATATTCCAGTACGGTATTAAAGATGTTAACTATGATGTAGACGATGAGACAGGCGTTATCAAAATGAAGAATGACACCTACTCAATGGACTACCGTCACACAGGAAACCAGTTCATACTTGAGCCTTCCAGCGATATGGATCCTCAGATGATTGAGATCTCCGAAAACAATTGGGAGCTTGCAAAGCAGCAGAACCTTGATATAGTTGTTCATCCTTATAACGGATTCTATTGGGTTTCTATGTATGATGAAGAAGGAAACCTTATAGTTAAGGAAGAGGAAGAGGTTGAATCCGAGGTCGAGACCGAGGCTGAAACAGAGGTAGAAACCGAGGCTGAGACCGAAGCGGTTGAGGTTGATTCCGAAACCGATACAACAGTTGAGGGCGAAGAGCCTGTAGAGGGCGAGGAAGCATCCGAAGGTGAAGAAGCTGAAGAAGCTACCGAGGAAGAAACCAAGAAGACGCCCGGCTCAAGAACCGAAAAGAAGGTATACACTCTTGAAGAGATCACAGAAGAGATCAACCGTCTCTCTGAAGAATATCTTGAAAAGATCTGGAACTTCGAGGGTTACGTTGATGAAGAGGGCAAGGCATATACTCTTATGGAATATATGGAATTGCTCGCCGAGGAGCTCAGCAACAACAAGATATTTGAAACCGCTCTTGACGTTGAAGAAGAAGACTCCCCGATTACGCAGTATGCGACCTGGTATTTGGCAACATATACCTGATATCTTAATTAGAGTTAACTAAAATAAACAATACCCGAAAACCCAGGTTTTCGGGTATTGATATATATGGAGAGTATTATGGAACTATTTAACGGTATACCCGTCAAATTTATTACAGGAAGAGATTGCATAATCGAAAAATCGAGTGAGATCTGTCTCGGACAAAAAGCGCTTATTGTTACAGGGAAACGCTCTGCAGTTAAAAGCGGAGCACTTGACGACGTTACCTGTGCGCTTAAAAATAACGGAATATCATTTGCCGTATTTAATGAAATAACCGAAAATCCGCTGGTGTCGGTTTGCTATAAGGGCGGACAGACAGCGATAGAAGAGAGTGCTGATTTTATAATCGGAATAGGTGGCGGATCAGTTATGGATGCTGCCAAGGCGATAGCCGCATTTGCCGCAAATCCGCACTCAGATGAAAAAATGCTTTTTGAATACGATAAGCTGGGAGATCCGATGCCTCTTGTGCTCGTTCCTACTACCTCGGGAACGGGTAGTGAGGCTAATCCGTATTCCGTTCTCACCCTTGACGATGAGGTCAAAAAAAGAACGTATAACAACAAATCCTATGCAGACGTTGTATTCCTTGATGCGAAATATACCTTTACCCTGAACGAGAATTATACGCTCAGTACGGCACTTGATGCATTCTGTCACTGCCTTGAGTCGTATATGTCGCCCAAGGCTACGAATATGTCGATGAAGTACGCTCTTGACGGCGCAAGTGCCATATGGTCCGTATTCTCGGAGGGTATAGCCGATATTGACGAATATCAAAGAGAGAAGCTTTTCTATGCTTCAAGCTGCGGAGGCGCTGCAATAGATACCACCGGAACGGGATTCCCTCATCCTATGGGATATAATCTCACGCTTTATAAGGGCGTACCGCACGGAAGAGCCTGCGCAATATTCACTCAGAGATATATTGACTACTGCGAGCAGTGTGACGAGGGTAAAAAGCGTGTATCTGATTTTTGCAGATATATCGGCACTGACAGCGATATCTTAAAGAAAACCATAACGCTTCTGGCACAGCTCGATTTTGACGTTGACCTTTCGCTTACTCCTGAAGAAATCGAAGAATATACGGAAAAAATTAAGACTGCTGCAAACTTCCAAAACTGTGTCTATCCTATAGGAGAAGATCAAATAAGGCTTATGTATAAGGAAATGTTTGAGCAAAGGGAAGGATAAGGTAAAATATGAAGGCTTTGAAGGTTATGTGCATACTTTCGGTTATTTTAGCTTTTGCTCTGCTGGTCTCGTGTGATGCGAATCAGGTTGACAGCTATGAAAATGAAGAGCAGAATACCGAAGATAACACGTTATCAGAAAGCGATACCGACAGCTTAGAGTCAGAATCGGCAGAATCTGAAACTGCCGAGGAATCAACCGAGGAGGATACTGCAATCGACCCTCCGATAGATGGAGAGCAGGTTGCCGGCATCCGCTCTGAAAGAATGCTTTCACCCGATGCAGAGATATCCCCGGACGATAAGGTGATCTATATTTACCGAAATAATGATGCAGGTAATTATTGGGGATATTCAGAGCGGGATCTGTACGGTGAAGAAAACGGCATGCATACCCTTGAGTATATCTATCTTTGCGAAACCGAGTATTCCTCATTTATGAGCGGTAACGGTGAGCATATGATTATATACGACGGTGGATTTCGGTACGGAAATGCAATAAGCGGAGAGATATCCGAGATCGATTTTGAAGCCGATCCGCAGGATCCTGTTGTTTTTACTACCGATTATGAAAGCAGTCAGCCTACCGGTATCATTTTATTGTTCTTTGCCGGAGAAGATTCTGTAAATTATGACTCGGTATATTATGATATCGACAGTAAAATGCTTTTAACCGATATTTACCGTGAAAATGAATATATGAGCATATATCAGAGCACGTATGGAGATTATCTCATCGTTCACGATGAAGATATGGAAGGAACTGATGTAAAAAGCTATATCTACAGAAGAAGCACAGGCGAGCTTGTCACAACAATGGACGGATTCTTTTTTGCAAAATCGGAAAACGGTGCTGTGTATTTTCTTTCGTCAGATTATGTGATGTATTCGAGAAATTTCAAAGTGTATAACGATAGCTTTGAACCTCTCTCGGATGAGAAGTATTTACAATGCTCGGTGACTTCCGACGGAAATATTATTCTCTGGGGATGCGATGGAGATCATACTCAAAAATATTATATAATACTTGACCGCAATGGAGAATGCGTATTTCAAAGTCCTTCATACGATGACGTATTCTATCTGTGGAAGGATATCGTATGCGTAAACGACAAGGGTATGCTCAAGCTTATAGATAAGGGCGGAGAAGAGCTTGCAGTGCTTGGCGAATGGAATGACCGAATGTATTTCCATGATATGCTCTGCGGATATTATACAAAGGCTCTTGATGCCTCGCTTCCCGGTATGGAAGAAACGGAATATTATAGCGCTACATATAAAGACGGCATTCCCGAATATCAGAAGGCATCGCTTGAAGATGCGTTTTCTCCTGCGCTGTATATAGTTTGCGAAAACAGTGATATTTCATATGGTACTATCGGAAGCGGTATCGAGTATATTTATGACCCCGATACCGGCAGAGTAGGTATGATAAAGACGATAGGTATAGGCGGATACGCTAAGCCCGTGCTCTATCTTTATCCGGAAAATGAGTGTGATCTGACTATCAGCTTCGAGCATCCTGAGCTGTTGACTGTCACATATCCCGAATATGAGGATGGCGGTTGGCAAGTGAATGCTGCTCCTGACGGTACGCTTACCGATGCTAACGGTCGCAGCTACTATGCATTGTATTGGGAGGAAAGCGGATATTGCCCCACTGATTTTGAGGTTGGATTCTGTGTGACTGCAGATAATGCGGCAGACTTTCTTGAAGAAAAGCTTGATGCACTCGGACTTTCTGAGAGAGAAGCTAACGAATTTATAATGTATTGGCTTCCGGTGCTCAAAAACAACGGTACAAGTCTTGTTTATTTTGAAACGACCGAAAGCCGTGAGATATATAATAAGCTTAATTTCTCGGTGCGACCGGACTCGCTTCTTCGCATAGCGATCCATATAAAAAAGATAGATCAGCCCACCTATATACGTGAGCAGATCCTTCCTTCGTTTGAGCGTGAAGGATTTGCGGCAATCGAATGGGGCGGAGTAATATATTGACAAAAAAAGACCCACGCAGTTTGTTCTGCGTGGGTCGATATACTTTAAACGTTGAATCTGAAGAGAACGATGTCTCCGTCCTTCATTACGTATTCTTTGCCTTCGCTTCGGATAAGTCCCTTTTCCTTTGCGGTTACCATATTTCCGCATTCGATAAGCTCATCGTAGGATATTACCTCGGCTCTTATAAATCCTCTTTCGAAGTCGGAGTGGATCTTACCTGCCGCCTGCGGAGCCTTTGTTCCGTTGGTTATGGTCCATGCACGAACCTCCTTGGGTCCTGCGGTGAGATAGCTTATAAGACCGAGCAGTGCGTAGCTTTCCTTGATAAGACGGTCAAGACCGCTTTCGGATATTCCGAGATCCTCAAGGAACATCTTTTTCTCTTCGGCAGAAAGCTCTGCTATTTCAGCCTCGATCTGAGCGCAGACGGGAAGTATTCCTGCCTTTTCACCGTCAGCGATAGCCTTCAGCTTCTGATATGCCTCGTTTGAGGAAAGATCGGAGCCGACCTCATCCTCCGAGATGTTTGCGGCGTATATTACCGGCTTGTTTGTAAGAAGCGGAATATCGGCAAGAATAGCCATTTCATCCTCTGTGAATTCGAGACTGCGTGCAGTAGCGCCGCCGTCAAGTGCTTTTATCATTCGCTCGAGCAAGGCGACCTCTGACGCAAGAGTCTTATCACCCTTCATCAGCTTCGTAGTTCTGTCAAGGCGTCTTTCAAGAATATCAAGGTCGGAGAATATAAGCTCCGTATTGATGGTTTCAACGTCACGTGCAGGATCAACCGATCCGTCAACGTGGATTATATTATCGTCAGAGAAGCAGCGCACAACGTGAACTATAGCGTCTACCTCTCTTATATGTGAAAGGAACTTGTTTCCCAGACCCTCGCCCTGAGACGCGCCCTTTACAAGACCTGCTATATCAACGAATTCGATTACGGCAGGGGTGTATTTTTCGGGTGTGTACATTTCAGCAAGAACGTCAAGTCTTGCATCGGGAACTGCAACGACTCCTACGTTCGGTTCGATAGTACAGAAGGGGTAGTTAGCTGATTCGGCTCCAGCATTTGTCAGAGCGTTAAAAAGGGTGCTCTTACCAACGTTAGGAAGACCTACTATATCTAATTTTATTTTCATTCTCCTTATATTTCAAGGTTTCTCAAATGGTATGACACCAACTTGACACCGTGTAATCTCAGTTGCTTCTACCAAATAGTTACAACGTAATATTATATCATAACATCGGATAATAGTCAATTATTCTGAGTGTTTTTATTCTCAAAAGAAATAAAACCAAAAGTTGAAGGAGCTGATTGACAATAATATTCTTTTATGTTATAATATTAATGATACAGAGATTTGGAGACGTATCAAAATAAACGTATGTTTATTTTGATGCGTCTTTTTTTGTTGCAAAGGAGATTTATCTTATGTATGATGTAGTGATTATAGGTGCAGGAGTTGTCGGGGGAATGATTGCAAGAACCCTTTCCGCATACAGACTGAAGGTAGTGTTGGTGGAAAAGGAAAATGATGTTGCAATGGGAGCTACAAAGGCAAATTCTGCAATAGTGCATGCCGGATTTGATGCAAAAGAAGGCAGCTTGAAAGCGAAGTTGAACATCGAGGGCTCAAGATTGATGAAAAAGGTTACTCAGGAGCTAGGAGTTAAATACAAAAATAACGGTTCTTTGGTAATTGGCTTTAATGAGAAAGACAGAAGCGTTATAGAAGCACTTTTAAAAAGAGGTGAGAAAAACGGCGTTGATAACCTTAAAATTATAGAAAAAGAAGAACTGTCAGAATTAGAACCCAATATTTCAAATAACGTAATTTGTGCACTCTATGCGCCTACAGGTGCGATTGTATGCCCGTATGAGCTCACTTTGGCTGCTATCGGTAATGCCATGGATAACGGGGTAGAATTAAAAACAAATTTCGAGGTTTTGAGTATAAATGAAAATGACGGTGTCTACGAAGTCCTTTCGAAAAACGACAGTATAAAAACGCGGTGTATTATAAATGCGGCAGGAATTTATGCAGATAAAATCGCACAAATGGTGGGAGATAGATCTTTTAATATCAAGCCGCGTAAGGGAGAATACATTTTGCTTGACAGGGAATTTGGCGGATTAGTGTCAAATACAGTATTCAGAACTCCGTCAAAAATGGGCAAGGGGATTTTAGTATCTCCTACGGTTGACGGGAATTTGCTGATCGGACCAACATCTGTTGATTTAGAGGACAAAGAGGATAAAACTACAACTGCTGATGGATTTGCACATATAATCAAAGAAGCAAATGAAAATATGAAGGGCGTACCGTTTGCAGGGACGATCACATCATTTTGCGGTCTGCGTGCTGTGGGTGATACGGGCGATTTTATAATTAATTCTCCCAAAAAAGGCTTTATCAACGTTGCTGCTATCGAATCCCCAGGACTTTCTGCTTCACCTGCCATAGCGAATATGGTAAGTGATATGCTGGTAGAACAGGGAGAACGGCTTGTTAATAAAGAAAACTATATCCCAACAAGAAAGTCTATGCACTATTTTAAGAATGCAAGCATTGAAGAAAAAAACAAAATTATTGCTGAAAATAAAGCTTTCGGGAAAATAGTTTGCAGATGTGAAGGTGTTACCGAGGGCGAAATCTTAGAAGCAATCCGAACCAATCCCACTCCGTCTGATCTTGACGGAGTAAAGCGCAGAACAAGAGCGCAAATGGGAAGATGCCAGGGAGGCTTTTGTTCATCATATATTATAAAACTGCTTGCAGATGAAATGAAGGTTTCTTACGAGGATATTACAAAATTCGGAGGCGAATCGAAGGTAATAGTGGGTAAAACCAAGGAGTGTGAGTGATATGAAGGATTTGGTTATAATAGGTGGCGGACCTGCCGGAATGAGTGCAGCTATAAAAGCTTATGAAGAAGGGATACGTGATATTTTATTATTGGAAAGAGATAACTCTTTGGGAGGAATTTTACAGCAGTGCATACATAACGGGTTCGGCTTGCACAAATTTGGTGAAGAGCTCACAGGTCCTGAATATGCATGGAGATATGAAAAGCAGGTAAGAGATTTAGGAATAGAATACAAGCTTAATACCATGGTGCTTGACATTACAGAAGATAAAATCATAACTGCCACAAACAGTGAAGACGGAATTTTTCAGATAGAGGCAAGGGCGATAATTCTTGCCATGGGATGCCGCGAGCGTGCAAAAGGTGCCCTAAACATTGCAGGAACCCGTCCTGCAGGAATCTACAGCGCCGGAACCGCACAAAAGCTTGTAAATCTACAGGGATATATGCCGGGTAAAAAGGTTGTCATTTTAGGCTCCGGTGATATCGGTCTGATTATGGCAAGAAGAATGACCTTAGAGGGAGCGAAGGTTCAATGCGTTTGCGAAATCATGCCTTTTTCGGCAGGCCTGCCACGGAATATTGAACAGTGTCTTAACGATTTTAATATTCCGCTTAAATTAAGCCATACCGTAGTGGAAATTCACGGTAAGGAACGAATCTCGGGTGTAACCGTTGCAAAGGTCGATGAAAACAAAAAGCCTATCTGCGGAACAGAAGAATTTATTGAATGTGATACTCTGCTTTTATCTGTTGGTTTAATTCCTGAAAATGAGCTTTCAAAGAAAGCATCAATCTGCATTGACAAAATTACAAACGGAGCAGTAGTTGACCAGAACAGGCATACGTCATGTGACGGAATTTTTGCCTGCGGAAACGTTTTACACGTTCACGACCTTGTGGATTTTGTTTCAGAGGAAGCAGAGATTGCTGCAATAGGTGCTGCCAATTATATTAATAACACTAATGATGAAAGAGTTAATATTGATCTTAAAACAGACGGAAAAATAAGATATACCGTACCTCAAAGAATAACAGAAAAAAAGGATGTTACGGTTTTTTTCAGAGTATCAAACGTTTTTAAAAATGTAAAAATTTGTGTAAGTGACGGCGAAAAAGTTGTATTTTCCAAGAAAAAAGCAAAAGTAGCTCCAATGGAAATGGAAAGGATTACTCTTAAAAGCAACAGTTTGTCAAATTGCACGGAACTGAGCTTTTATCTGGAGGAGGCTTAACTATGAAAAGAGAACTAACCTGTATAGTGTGTCCCGTGGGATGCAGTCTTGTTGCGGAAATAAAGGATAACGGAGAGGTTGAAGTAATAGGAAACGGTTGCCTGAGAGGAAGGGTATACGCCGAGAATGAATGCACTGCACCTATGAGGACTATTACTACGACCGTAAGATGTAATAACGGTGAAATACTTCCTGTAAAAACCGATTCTCCGATACCAAAAGAAAAAATATTTGAAGCAATGAAGATTATAAATAAAGCTTGTCCGGTATTGCCAATTGACGTAGAAGATGTTATAATTGAAGATGTATTTGGTAGCAAGGTCGTAGCTATCCGCAGTATTAAATAACGGAGGAGCATGATGAGTAGATTTAAGATAATTGCGGCAGCAAGAAGTGATGAAGAGCTTCTGGTTGCGTCAAAGTCGAAGGTTAATATAATTTTTATGCTTTCGCCAAATATATTGGATATAAAAAAACATACGGAAATCGTTCATTCTGCAGGTAAAAAAATCCTAATACATCTTGATCTGGCAGAGGGCATAGGGAAAGATGAATATGGGATAAAATTCGTAAAAGAACAGGGAGTAGACGGCATAATAAGCACCAGAACGAACATAATCAAGCTGGCAAAAAAAGAAGGATTGTTTACAGTTCAAAGGTTTTTTCTGCTTGACTCTCAATCTGTAACTACGACAGTTGAATCGGCAAAAATGTCAAAGGCTGATATGATAGAAATAATGCCCGGAACACTTTCTAAAATAATAAGCAGATTAAAGGATGAATTAAAAACGCCTATTGTGGCAGGCGGACTTATAGAAACAAAAGAAGAAATAAATGAAGCGCTTTCATGTGGAGCAACGGCTATTTCTACAGGAAAGCAGGAATTTTGGGAGAATAGCGATGAGTGATTTAAAAGGCAAACGACTGTTTTTACTTGACATGGACGGAACAATATATCTTGATAACGATATCTTTGACGGAACGCTTGACTTTTTGAGCTACGTAAAATCAATTGGAGGAAGATATATTTTCCTTACGAATAACTCTTCAAAAGGAGTTGATAAGTATATTGAAAAGCTCGAAAAAATGGGAATTAACTCTACAGCCGATGACTTTTTGACTTCTACCGATGCTACAATTCTTTATTTAAAGGAAAAAAGGTACAAAAAAATATATGCATTCGGTACAGTATCCTTTGTAAAGCAGTTGAAAGATGCAGGTCTTTGCGTAACTACCCAAAGAGAAGATGGAATAGATTGTCTGTGTCTTTCTAATGACACAGAGCTTACTTTCAATAAGCTTGAGGATGCCTGTATTCTCCTTGGAGGAAATATAGACTATATTGCAACCAATCCTGACTGGGTATGCCCTACGTGGTATGGCTTTGTTCCTGATTGCGGATCTTTTGCCGACATAATTTACAATGCAACAAAAAAGCGTCCAAAGTTTATTGGTAAGCCTGAGCCCGAAATGGCATATCTTGCAATGAATTCAACCGGCTTCTCAAAGGAAGAAACGGTGCTTTTGGGAGATAGACTTTATACAGATATAGCCTGCGGCGTTAATGCAGGTATAAGTACGGTTTTCGTGTTAAGCGGCGAGGGAACAGTTGAGGACCTCGAAAAAAGCGAGGTAAAGCCTGAATTCATATACGATAATATCAGAAAAATATATGAGGATCTGAAGTGAGCCGTTTTATCACCCAATTCCAAGGATATGGACAATGGTAAATTCCATTGTCCTTTTAATTTTCATTTATTTTCAATGGTTTCTAAATTAGCCTGACACCAATTTGACACCATTTATTTCAAAAAATAAATATCTAATTTATTTATTACACCATAAAATTAATATAAAATCAATAATTTTATCGATTTTGATGGATTGATTTTTTTGAAATCAGTTGACAACTTGACTAATGTGTAATATATTTATTACACATTAAGTATATTATGGAGAACATTTTTATGGGAAATTTGACAAATTTAAAAGAGTTTATATTTGAAACAGATAATAAGGCGTGTTTTATTGAAAGAGATGAAATTTTAGGACGCCTGGAAACTGAAATGGCTGATTATGACAAACCGGACAAATTTGCAATTATTTTTTCAAAGCTGTTAAGCGAGGTTTCCGTACCCATAAATGAAGATGACTATTTTGCCGGACGTGTTGTTGAAGCTTTACCCTATGAAGGTCTGAAAATAGCAAACTGTCTTTTGAATTCAGCAGGACATCTGAGTCCGGATTACGGAAAAGTTTTGAACTGCGGATTAAAAGGTATAGTTTCCGAAATAAATGATATTGCAAGAAAAAAGGGCGATGCCGAATCTAAAAGCTTTGCGGAAAACGCTGTAATTGTGGCAGAAGCAGTGCGTGCTTACTGCCTGCGCTATGCGGAAGAAGCCCAAAAAGCAGGATTTCATAAAATGGCAGAAGCACTTCGGGTTGTTCCTTATGAACCTGCGTATGATTTCTATTCTGCTTTGCAGGGAATATGGATTTTGCATATGATACTCAGTTGTTATATCGGTTCTCGTGATTATGCATTCGGAAACTTTGACAAATATATGCTCCCATTTTACGAAAAAGCTCTTGCCGACGGCAAGACTGAAACGGAGCTTACAGAACTTCTTGCCGGATTCTTCATTAAAACAAATGAAATTTGCGGAAGATGTACGCACAACTATAACGTAAAACCGGTCTTGTGTCAGGCATCCAAGCAATATGTCAATATAGGCGGAGAATTCCCAAACAAATTTTCGATTGTATGCCTGAAGGCAGCAGAACTTAATAACATGGCACAGCCGGAAATAGTTGTCCGTTTAAAACCGGACGCTGATGCAGAGTTTACCGAGCAGGTATTTAAGTCGCTTGCGGTTTTAACAGACAAGGTGAATATATATAATTATGACACCGTCTTCAAATGTCTTACAGACCGGGGTGTAAAGCCTGATGTGGCGAAAGATTTTACTTATTCGGCTTGCTGTACTTTTGATTTGCATTACCATAACCCGAGGGGCGATTATTATGTTCCGACTGTACAGATTTTTCTTGAAGTTCTGCACAGTAAAAATTATACTTCAATAGAAGAAATTTTAAAGGACTACACTGCGGCGTTGTCAAAGGATATGGAAAACCAACACTGTATAAAGTCAATAGAGGATATGCGGCAGACTGCTGTACTTGACTCATTGCTCCTGACCGACACAGCTATGGAATGTAAATATGCATATGACAAAGACCGTGCGTATTGCCTCAATAATTTATTTTTGCCTGGGGTTGCAACAATAGGCGACTCACTTATGGTGCTGGATAAGCTTGTTTTTAAAGAAAAACGTTATTCCTTCGCGGAATTTATGAAAATCCTTGATGAAAATTATGAAAATAACGAAGAGCTTAGAAGTGAAATACTGAATTACGAAAGATTCGGAAATGACAGTGAAAATGATAATTATACAGCTATGGCAGGCAATGCTATGGTTGACGCAGTTGACAATCTTGAAAAGCGCGATAATGAATATAACATTCCAGGATTTTACTCTCTGGAACGTGACAATAGTTGGTGTGGCAAAATAGGAGCTTCGCCTGACGGAAGAAAAAGCGGAGAACCGTTTAGCGAAAATCAGTCACCTACTTATGGTGCCGATAAGAATGGAATAACAGCACTTTTAAAAAGTATTTCAAAACTGCCCTTTGAGAGAACTGCTGGCGGCGGACTCAATTTGACCTTTTCACAAAAGGTTTCATCGGATGTTTTAAAAGCCCTTATACTGACTTATTTCAGTATGGGTGGGCTTCATGTGGGAATAAGCGTAATTGACCGCAGCACTTTGCAGGATGCAATGGTTAATCCCGACAAATACAAGAGCCTGACAGTAAGACTATACGGCTTTAGCGAATATTTTGTAAGTCTTCCCGAATGGCAGCAGATTGCTGTTTTGAACAGGACCGAATATAAGTAAGAGGTTCATTATGTATGGATTTATTTTTAACATTCAGAGGTTTTGCATAAATGACGGACCTGGAATACGCACAACTGTGTTTTTTAAAGGTTGTCCGCTAAAGTGTGTGTGGTGTCACAATCCCGAAAGTCAAAGTCAGGATAGACAAATAATGTTTTATCCGGATAAATGCACTCATTGCGGAAGATGTGAAAATCTGACTGTAAACAATACAGATTTCCTCTGCCGAAATGGTGCAAAAGAAATATGCGGTAGAACAGTTACAACGGATGAAGTAATTGCAGAGGTAATGAAAGACTATGAATTTTACAAAAATTCAGGCGGCGGAATTACACTTTCGGGCGGAGAACCACTTTTTCAGTTTGAGTTTGCATTGGGAATTTTGAAAAAGGCAAAAGAAAATAATCTGCATACTGCAATAGAAACCTGCGGTTTCACAGATAAAAATAAAATAAAGCAAATTGCAGAGTTTACAGATTTGTTTCTGTTTGATTTTAAGGAAAGCAATCCAAAATTACACAAAACCTATACCGGTGTAGACAATATACTGATATTGGAAAATTTAGCTTTACTGAATGAATTGAAAAAAGATATAATTCTTCGTTGCCCTATAATTCCCGGATATAATGACAGAAAAGAAAATTACGACAAAATTTATCACTTTGCAAATACTTTTTCATCAATTATTGGGATTGAAATAGAGGCATACCATACATTTGGCGAGAGCAAGTATTTAGCATTGGGGAAACAGCAACCTGAAATATCATTACTAAGAGAAAAAATTGACGATATTATCGATTATATCGGCTCAAAAACAAGAAAAACGGTAAAAAAAGCATAATTTTTTACGAAATAAATATTTATTAAAAAGCCCGCTATTGTACGAAAACAATAGCGGGCTTTTTGATGTGTTTTATGTCAAACTCTTTTAATAGTCTTATATATACGCCCTGACACCATTTCTGACACCAGTTTTTTATGAAATATATAGTGTTATACGGGAATGTATAGAATTCAGATCTTTTAAAATTCCCTTGCATGTAGCCGTTCAGAGAGATTTATAAGGATATATAGACTTATAGAAAAAAGGTACATGAACGACTATACCAAGTTTCATATATGATATCTCCTTAAAAAGCAGTTGATTTTTAAATCCGTTTAATTTACATCTTTATAATTATAGTACATATTTATCAAATAATCAAGCAAAACTAATGATATGATAAAGAATTTTCTATAATTCATAGAAATTTAATAATATGTTAACAAAAAATATAACATATATTTTCAGAATAGTATATAATGAAGATAGTTAAATTTCTGACAAAATTAATAATTTAAGATTATATATAACGGAGGAAGAGAAAAATGGGAACAAAAATACTTATAGTAGACGATGACGTAAATATATGTGATATGTTAAGACTCTATCTTGAAAACGAAGGATATGAGATCAAGTGTGCAAACGACGGAGCTGAGGGAATCAGCTACTTTAAAATGTATGAGCCCGATCTTGTTCTTCTTGATATTATGCTTCCCAAGAAAGACGGTTGGCAGGTATGCCGTGAGATCAGAGTGCTTTCAACATAGCCCGTAATAATGATTACCGCCAAGGACGAGGTTTTTGACAAGGTTCTCGGCCTTGAGCTTGGCGCTGATGACTTCGTTTGCAAGCCCTTTGATATGAAGGAGCTTTCAGCAAGAGTAAAGGCTGTTCTCAGACGTTACTCTGCACACGATAATCAGAATGACGAGGAAGTTATAAAATTTGATAATATAGAAATAAGTCTTCAGAAATATGAGCTTAAGCTTAACGGCAAGTCGGTTGATATTCCGCCTAAGGAACTTGAGCTTCTCTATTTCCTTGCTTCTCATTACAATAAGGTATTTACAAGAGATCAGCTTCTTGATAAGGTCTGGGGTTTTGATTACCTCGGCGACTCAAGAACCGTTGACGTTCATGTAAAGAGACTGCGTGAAAAACTCGAAGGTGTTTCCGATAAGTGGATTCTTAAGACCGTATGGGGCGTAGGCTATAAATTCGAAATACTTCAGTAATCAGGAAGCCGCAGATACTAAGAAAATAAGGGGCTGCTGAACGGCGCACAAAAGCGCAAGGCTGAAGCAGCCTCTGTTATTGTTTTTTATCGGGATTTAATTATGTTTAAAAGCGTATTTACAAAATATATTACTGCGTTTATGCTGATAATACTGGTAAGCTTTGCTATTCTTGCGGGAATAATCACCTCAATGGTGAGGAGCTATTCTCTTGAATCAAAGCAGGAAACGGTAGTAAATTCGGCAATAAACGTTTCGGAATATTTAGAATATAAGTATCACAGCTCGACAAGAGAGGATTTTAATCAGTTTATTTACTTTAACCGTGAGGAAATGAAGCAGAACATCTCAATGCTTGCACGTTATACCGATAAGCTTCAGGTGATCGTTGCGGACTCCGGAGGAAATATCCTTCTGTACGACAGCAATTCAAGCTTTGAGAACGGGGCGGTTATAAGCGGAGATATACTGACACGCACGTTAAGCGGTGAAAACGTTCAGACCACAGGAGCGCTTGGCGGACTTTTATCAAGTGAAAGTGCAATCTGCACCTCTCCCGTGACAGATGAAAACGGATATACGGTGGGAATGGTTGTCACCTGTGCTTCATACGAGGAGATAAACGAGTTCGTCGTAGTAATGGTCAAGACCATGATAATGACTATTCTCTGGGTGCTTCTTGCCGCTCTTATCGCAGTTTATTTTATAAGTGAAAAGATAATTGCACCGCTTAAGGATATGAGTAAGGCGGCCAAGAGCTTTGCGTCGGGTAAATTTGATATCAGGGTTCCCGAATTCGGAAACGACGAGGTATCGGAGCTGGCAGTTGCCTTTAATAATATGGCGAGTGAGCTTTCGACCTTTGAGGATACGAGAAGGACCTTCCTTGCAAACGTATCGCACGATCTGCGTACTCCTATGACCACCATAGCAGGCTTTATTGACGGCATTATTGACGGAGCGATACCGCCCGAAAAGCACGAATACTATCTGAGCGTTATAGCCTCGGAGGTAAGACGTCTGTCAAGACTTGTTTCCACCCTTCTCGATATTTCACGTATTCAGGCGGGCGAGCGTAAATTCAATAAAACTCCCTTCGATATATGCGAAATGGCGAGACAGATACTCATTTCGTTTGAGCAAAAGATCGATACCAAAAAACTTGACGTTGAATTTGACTGCGACAGCGAAAAGATGTTTGCACTGGCTGACAGAGATGCAATATATCAGATACTCTACAATATCTGCGATAACGGAGTTAAATTCTCGAAAAACGGCGGTAAGTATAAGATATCGATAGTTTCAAGAGAAAAGAAGATATACGTTTCCGTTTATAACGAGGGGCAGGGTATTCCCGAAAGTGACCTTCCGCACGTATTTGACCGATTCTACAAGAGCGACAAGAGCCGTGGTCTTGATAAGACGGGTGTAGGATTGGGACTTTATATTGCAAAGACCATAATAGATGCTCACGATGAAGAGATCTGGGTAAAGAGCAGCTACGGCAATTACTGTGAATTTGTCTTCACGCTTACCAAGACTCACGAGGTAGCAGACAAGCCTAAAACAGACAAATTTACAAAACAATAAAAAATATTACACAATAGAATCATTTTTTATTCAAAAACGCATGCTATACTTTATTATGTATCATAGCGCAGGCAGAACTGTCGCTATGTAAAGATGATAAAGGAGGTATGCGTTTTTGTCGGATAAGAACGGTTTCCGCAATAAAAAGAATAAAGGCGAAGAGATATACAGCCGTGCTACAGAAGCGTCATGGGGCGGTTTTCAGTACCGCTGGAACTATGACGAGTATCAGCGCAGCCTCGAAAATAAAAAGAGAAAAGCCAATAATCCCGGAATGATAACCTTTACGGTTACCTTTGCGACGGTCTTTTTGCTGTGTGCACTTACCGCTATAGGAGTATTTTCGTGGAATTATATTAACTCTGAAAAGAATATAGTGTCGGGAGATCAGTCTTCCATCAATTCGGACAGTATTTTTCCCATGCAGAGCAGCGATAGCATATCCGGTGTATACGTAAGCCAGAGTGGCACGCCCAAGCAGGAGAGCCTTACCGTTGCCCAGATCTCCGAAAAGGGAAAGCCGTGGGTAGTCGGAGTTATATCAGACAGGGGTATGGGATATGAAAAAGCTGTCGGAACGGGCATTATTGTTACCGATGACGGATATATTGCCACAAACTGTCACGTTGTAGACGGTGGAATCAGATTCAATATCATAACGTGTGAAAACGAACAGTATGATGCCGAGCTTATTGGAAAAGATAGAGTATCAGACCTTGCAGTTTTAAAGATCAAGGCGCATCTTCTTGAAGCGGCAGAAATAGGCAATTCAGATGAGCTTGTCAGCGGTGACACGGTAGTTGCTATCGGCACGCCTGCAGGTATCGTGCTGTCGGGCGGTGTAACCAGCGGTATCGTATCCGCAATATATGACGATCTTCCTATTTTCAATACCGATGACGGTCTTGCCAAGACCATGAACGTTATACAAACAACCGCAAGCGTAAATTACGGCAATTCAGGCGGTCCGCTTCTTAATGACAGGGGACAGGTAGTTGGTATTAATACAATAAAGCTGTCAGATGCTTATGAAGGAATGAGCTTTGCCATTCCGATAAACGATGCAGTTCCGATAATAGAGGATCTTATCGAAGAGGGAAGAGTTATTGACCGTCCGAGCGATCCGATCGATTACGGTAAAGCTACTATAGCAATCACCGGAGAGGATATAACCGAAATGACCTCCAAGCTTTACAGACTTCCGAGGGGTGTCATGGTAAAGCTTCTTCAGCCCGATTCAAACGCATCGGCGGCAGGTCTTCAGATAGGTGATATAATAGTTTCGATAGACGGAGAATATATTTATTCGACCGTAGAGCTTGAAAATATCCTTCAGGAATTTGCTCCCGGGGATACGGTATCGGTATACGTTTACCGAAACGGAGACTATTTTGACTATCAGTTTGCATTAGATGAAGAATAAAGATAAAGCAGTGCTAATATTGTCGGCACTGCTTTTTTGCGTTATTTGAGTATGCTATTGTTTTTTTGAGCATTTTATGATATAATATATTGGTATGTTTTATAGCGGAGGCAGATATGGAGAATTATTTAAATAACAAGACCGTTTGCATATCCGAGTGTATGGAGTACGATGCCTTGAAGATAAAGAGCATTTTGAAGGATCAGCTCAGTGCAATACTTCCTGATGGATATCTTTTGGGTAAAAAGGTTGTTTTAAAGCCAAATCTCATACTGAAAACAGATCCTGCTAAGGCTTCAACTACAGATCCGTCGGTTGTAGAAGCCGTTGCATCTCTTGCATTTGAGATGGGAGCCCAAAGCGTTACGATAGCAGAAAGCTCGGGCGGTCCTTATAGTGAAACACTTCTTCGAGGCATATATAAGACCTGCGGTATAGCAGATGCGGCACAGCGCTCAGGCGCTCAGCTCAACTACGATACGTCGTTTGAAAAGGTGAACTGCAAGGAAATCAAGGACGTTAACGTCATATCTCCAATACTCAAAGCCGACGTTATTATAAATATAGCCAAGCTAAAGACTCACTCTCTGACAAGAATGACTGCTTGTGTCAAAAATCTGTTCGGTGTCGTTCCCGGAATAGAAAAGTTTGAAATGCACGCAAGATATCAGAATCCAAACGATCTGTGCGAATTTTTCCTTTCGCTGTGTGATATGCTTCACCGGGAAAAGGACGTTATCGATATTGTAGATGCTATCGTATGTATGGAAGGAAACGGACCTACGGGAGGCTCTCCGAAAAAGGTCGGGTGTATTCTTTCCTCACTAAATCCCTTCTGTCTTGATGCGGTTTGCGAAAAGCTGATAGGCTTTGAGGGCACGGTTCCTATGGTAAGCATGGCCTTGGAGCGTGGATACAGACCGTCTGTCGAGGACATAGAGCTGATAGGTCAGCCGGTAGAAGATTTTTGTGTAGGCAAGCTTAAGCTGCCTGACAGCAACGCCAACAGCTTCCTTTTGAAGATACCAAAGTTTTTGCAGCCCAGACCCGTTATCGACAAAGCCGTATGCAAGGCTTGCGGTGACTGTGTAAGAAGCTGTCCCGTCAAGACTATATCGGTAAAAAACGGGAAGCCGTTTATAAACTCAAAAAACTGTATAAAATGTTATTGCTGCCAGGAGCTTTGCCACTTCAGAGCAGTAAAGATAAAAAAGTATTTCATCTACAAACTGATTAAATGATCGGAGATATTATGGATAGATCGTCAATTGAAGCCTTTGCCAAAATAAATCTCTATCTTGACGTCGTGGGCAGACTTCCAAGCGGTTATCACGAGCTTGATACCGTTATGCAATCGGTGTCTTTGTCAGACACCGTAACGGTTGAAAAAACTCAAGGCGGTGGAATAACCGTGGACTGCACAAACGGCGATATTCCGCTTGATTGCGAGAACACTGCAGTAAAGGCTGCGCAGAGCTTTTATAATAAATATAATATTACCGATGCCAATATAAAGATAACCATAGAAAAGCATATCCCGATAGCCGCAGGGCTTGCAGGCGGAAGTACCAATGCCGCGGCGGTACTGATATTGCTCAACCGAATATACGGCACGGAGCTTACGGTAGACGAGCTTTGCGAGATAGGTGCAAGCGTTGGCGCAGATATTCCTTTTTGCATAAGAGGAGGAGTTTTGCGTGCGCAGGGAATTGGGGATATCTTTTCGGAGTGCCCCAAGCTTCCTTCATGTGCGTTCGTTATCGCAGTCAGCAATGAAACCTCTCAGTCTGCAAGCGCATATTCAGAGCTTGACCGTGTAGGATACGTCGGCGGTGACAGCACCTCGTTTTTTGAAGCACTTGAATCGGGTAATCTTCTTAAAATAGCTCAAAACATGTATAATGCCTTTGAGAGTATTATACTTCCTAAAAATCCGAATGCCGCAAAAATAAAGGGTATTATGGATGAAAACGGAGCTCTCGGTACGCTAATGAGCGGAAGCGGACCATCTATATTTGGCGTATATCCTGACAGACCGAGCGCAAAAAAGGTTGCAGATCTGCTTGTATCGGAAGGCTATCGGGCGTTTGTCTGTCTGCCTAACTGATCTTATGGATTTTCGAGTTTCTTTAACCGATATAAATGAAAGGCAGGCCCTGTTCAATATTTGGAAGACCTGCTTTGGAGATGACGTTTCGTATATTAACGCTTTTTTTGACGAATGGGCAGAAAAGGCCGTGATTATCGGAGCGTATGTCGACGGTGAGCTTATCGGTGCAACGTATCTTTTGAATACGCAGTGTGTGGCCGAAAATGGCTGTATAAACGCCCTTTATCTGTATGCCCTTGGAATTCTTCCGTCATACAGAGGAAAAGGTTTTGGAGAGAGAATAATCGCTTTTGCAAAAGAGGAAGCCGAAAAAAGAGAAGCGCTCCTTTTCCTTTGCCCTGCAAACGAAAAGCTATCACGATATTATAAAAATCTTGGCTTTTCGGGAGCATTCTGTCTGAAAAAATATAAAACAGAGCTGTCTTGTGGTGATGGAATTGAAATAGCCTCTGTTTCAGCCTCTGAATATGCAAGCATAAGAAATAAAGCTTTATCCTATCCCGGATGTATTATATGGGATGAGGATGCAATAGCCTTTTCTGCAAAGGAATACGGCAGTTGTCTTTATAAGGCAAGGACCTGCGATGGGGAATTTCCGCTATTCGTCTCCTGCGCAAAAGACGGTGTGCTGATAATCAAGGAGTGCCTTGCGCCCGACGGATATATCCAAGGAATTTTAAATTCAATGATGAGAATATTCGGATGCAAAAAGGCAAAGGTATATCTGCCAAATTCATCGCTTTTGGGCGATAAGGCAGAGGTAGCTTTGTCGTTTGAGTATGAAAAGCTTTCATATAAAGGCTATGCCAATCTGCTGATGGAATGAAAGCGCTTTTTTTGTAAAAAATACTTGTATAAAAAATGTTGAGATATTTTTTTGAATGTGATATAATATTATCACTTCCTGAAAAGTATGACCGACCTTTGGAGAAAGAATATGAGTGATAAAAAGAAAACGGGTAACAAAATAATAGCTCAGAATAAAAAAGCTTATCATGAATATTTCGTTATGGAAAAATACGAAGCGGGCATACAGCTTTTCGGCACGGAAGTGAAATCCGTAAGAGCCGGCTCTGTAAATCTGAAGGATTCGTACTGTCAGGTCGTAAAGGGCGAGCTTATTGCCTTCGGTATCCATATAAGTCCGTACGAGCACGGCAATATCTTCAACCGTGAACCGCTCAGAGATAAAAAGCTTCTGATGCATAAAAAGGAGATAATGAAGCTTCTCGGTCTTATCGGACAGCAGGGCTATACGCTGATACCGCTGTCGCTGTATTTTTCAGGCTCGAGAGTAAAGGTTGAGCTTGGACTTTGCAAGGGTAAAAAGCTTTACGATAAGCGTGACAGCGAGGCAAAAAAGCAGGCGGACAGAGATATCGACCGTGCGATGAAGGGTAATTGGTAAAATTATTATATGGGGGTGTAATGGTTTCGACGGGGAGGTTGAGACTCAGTAAGCGGGCAGAGTAGCGGAAACTCTTCAAAGCCGCAAACTTAAAATTAAACGCTAACGACGAATTAGCTCTCGCTGCCTAAGTGCAGCTGTCCCACCGAAGAGTACCACGGCTTCGCTTGGGGCATGACGCAGTGGTGAACGTGAACCGTGAGTTTATCTTTATAGCGGTCACGGATAAAAAGGTTGCCGTTAAGACATTCCGTCTGTCAAATATCTTAACGTAAGACTTCTGGCAGTCTGCGCCCGGAGAAAGCTGTGAGGATGCCTTTTCGGACGGGGGTTCGACTCCCCCCACCTCCACCATATGAAGACACCATTGAAATCTGAACCCATAAGTTCGGACTCAATGGTGTTTTTGTTATAAACTCAGTATTTATGCGGCTTTTCGAGGTCGCATTTTCTTTTTATCACTCGAACTAAAAACAGAAAAATCCCAATTTTGCAATCCAAAAATTCAAAAACAATCCTTTTCGAACCCTACAGTCTGACTGCACATGTCTTATAAATCCTCATATTCCAAGGCATATTCCTCTTCCTTCTGTGCAGGAGTCTTGTATTACAGTTTTCGGTGCGGACGCTTGGTATTATAGAAAACTATGTACTGATCTACAGCCTTTCGAAAGTCTGCTTCTGAGCGGTACTTCGTCCGATACAGTTCCTCACGCTTCATGGATGAAAAGAAAGACTCCATTACAGAATTGTCGTATGGAACGTGTGAACGCGAGAATGAGTGTGTGATGTTCAGCGACCGAATATAATCGTTCATTGTTTTGGAACGGTAGTTGCCACCACGGTCGGTATGGAAGATCAAATTTGAATCCGGTTGACGTTCTCTATATGCAATTTGAAGAGTTGACTTTACGAGCTGCGTGCTGTTGGTCTTGCCTATTTTATACCCCACGACCATACGAGAGAACAGGTCGATGATTACGCAAATGTAATAAGCGTTTCCATTATACTTGAAATAGGTAACATCACTGACCCACACCTCATTGGGCTTGTTCGTGTCAAATTCTTGGTTAAGGTAATTTTTGTGTTCGCGTCCTTCATCATCGTACAGTTTCTTTGCGGATTGACGAATGCTTACCAATCCCATGTCACGCATGAGTGTGCTTACCATTTTTTTGCTTGTCTTGACACCTTCACTTTTCAAAACGGCTGTGATTTTGGCAGCACCAAAGATCTGATTGTTTTCGTCGAAAATTTCCTGTATGCGAAGCCTCAATTCTTCTCGACGTTTTGCATACCACGTGTTGTCTCTTTTGTTACGGAGAACATGGTTATAGAATGTTCCTCGGGGGATGTCAAACGCATCACAAATAATGTGTACATTGTATTTCCCGTAAAGCTGTTCAGCAGCATATAACCGTTGCTTCAATGGTGACTTCGCTGTACAAGTCGCAGATTTCAGAATTTCAATAATACTTTCCAAGCGTGCAACCTTGTTTTTAAGCAAATGAAAATTGCGAATGTTAACGGTCTTTCGCTTGTCGGATTCCTGCTCCTCTCGGTAAGCACGCAGCCAACCATAAAATGTACTCTTGGGTATGCTGGTCTCAGCAAGGATATTTACTGACGGTTCACCGGACACGAAACGATCAATAACTGCTTGTTTTTCTTCTTGTGTGTAAGTTCTCATATTTTCAGCTCCTTTATTGAATATGGTATTACAATTTTACGCTATTCTTCGTAGGAATTAAAGGGGCTGATTGGTAAACGCACGATGAAAACCACAAGACAAAACTATGTTTAGAAAATATTGTTCCACATACGAGTGAGCAAAGATGCTTCCTATAATGATGGAAAATATATTAAAATTTTATACTTGTAAAATTTATGCTATTATCCTAAAGAAAAAACAAATCGTTACCCTATATCGTTCCATTACAAACAAGGAGTGATACAGTATGAAAAACATTTGTCTCTTTTGAATTCAAATCAATACCGTTTATCGTTTCGTAACTTATGTAAACGATGCCCGAGGACCTAAAGGCTCCCCGGGCGTCAGTTTTTAGATTATTAAGTTGAGTAACCACTCATCAATCAAGTTAGCTTCCAAAAATGTCGTTTTCTAATTCTTGATAAATATCCATATCTGGGGTAATTAGTTTTGCCAATGTATCACGCATAATCATTTCACCGGTATTACCACAACACGTAACACCAAGAAGTTTTTTCCCTAATGTGCAAATGTCGTTTCCTGCGGACTTGATATCATCGGGTGCATTTCCGCGAGCAACACTTTCCGAGACTTTTTGTGTTTTAATAGCTAACAAATCATTCACCTTATCCGGTGAATTAGTCTCTTGACACCATTTCTTTAAAACAGAATCATCTAAGATGTAAGATTCAATGTGTCTGCGCGAAATCACTTTAATGCCATCAGCTCGTAGGTCTGCAATTTCCTCAGGACTTCTATCATCTCGATCTACAAGACGTACTATGGTCGAAGATGGAGATACACTGGTTATGAAATCAACAACAGATTGTTTGCTTTCTATATCGTTGCAACCTCCAAGTGAATAAAAAATGGTGTTCGGATGTGTACTCTTGAAAATGGTAGAATAGCAACGAGCGTCAAAGTCTTTCCTTTTTCTACCTCGAGTGGTTCCTTCACAAAAAACAATTGTCTCAGGAGAAAGATACGGTGCATAATCGTCCAGCGTTATTTCCACCATTTTATTCCAGATGGATGTGTCACAACTACTTGGTTCTAAAGTCACATTCTCATCAAAATCATATCCATCAAAGTTTAAGAAAACAACTTCTCCAGGATGCTGCTCCAAGAGCTTTTTGGCTTCTTTTAACATTCCAAAAGAATGGGTGGCAATCCATAACTGAGATTCATTTGGAACAAGCTGGAATAGTTCAGTAAGAAGCCGTGCTTGTAAATTGGTATGAATATGCGTTTCAGGTTCATCGATACAGAAAATAGTATTCTTGTAAAATTCACTTTTAATAACCATATCTAAAAGCAAATCAAAAGCAGCCTTTTCTCCACCAGATAATTTTTCATAACCGAACTTTGTCGTTGTTCCCTTAGAAAAGTAGAACTCAGCCTTATCTGTAACCAAACCAATTTCCGTCAATGTTAAATCAGAAAAAAGCCGCTTCAGTGGTTCTCTGATTTTTTTGAGCGTTTCATCTCTTAATGACTTAACTGTTTTTCCATCATTCTTTTCACTATAAAATTGTGACAAAGTTTCAGAAATAAGCCGTTGATAGTTATCATCTACAGTTGAATCATTCTGAATCATCATTTTATGATCAGCCGTTTCAAGTGGAGATTTTACTTCACTCAACGTTTTAATTGAAATTTGAGGAGAATTTCGGTATGCCGTTCTAAAATAGAAAAATTGATGACATTGCTCCTGTGAAAACGAAGAGATGTCGGTATGAAAATCTATGTTAACCAATTCAAAACTATTTTTTGCACTATCAGAATCTTTCCGACAATAGTCATTATTGGCTCCATTTCTATAGCCATTAAAAAGATGCCATGTTTTGAATGCATCAAAAACAGAACTCTTCCCGCATCCATTAGGACCAAGCAAGACTACAAGTTTTGCTGTTGAGGGTATGTTTTGAATGCTTAGGTCGGTAAAGCGTTTAAACTGTTCCAAATGCACTTTTTTAATTCTCATTTTCTACTCCCTCCCTTATCGGAGTTTTCTTTTATGCTCAAAGTCTATCCTCGCGATATGTAGCAGGCCTACCGGCTGCAACATCATTGCAGCCAAAATCTGATTAGCTGTAGAAACAGATATACCTCATAGTAGCAACATATCTATATTGCTCACTTTTTATTATACAATAGAGTTCACAATTTTTCAAGATAGCATTTTGAATTGAATATGCGATATTCCAAAGATATCATACAATATGTAGTTACACATGATACAAGATGTTATGATATGCCAATGCAAAAAATCCAATAGATAACTGCAATTATCTATTATGCATTGATATAATGTGTAGGTTCAAATCCGATCACTAAAAACGCAAAATATCTTTTTTATAGTCGATAGACATCCACCAAATAGAGAAGCACTCCGAAAGGAGTGTTTTTCTATTTGATACAGGCATAAAACAAGGACTTGAAGGGTCGTAGCGATGAGAATCAAATCCTTTCGCATTGAAAATCGTTTTCATTTATACTATGATACAGACAGTTAAATAAGCATTTGACGAAAAAATCATATGGCTTCAACAAATAAGGCAAAAGGAGAACGAAAAAATATGAAAGCTTATAGTGTTAAACAAATTGGATCAGAAGAATACTCGAATTGCAGTGAGATTTGGAATAAGCAGAAATTCCAGTATACTGAAAATATGATTAAAGAACAAATCAAAACGGGGAATCGTGATGTTTTTATTCTGACCGTAGAAGATCAATATATTGCTATGTGTGATTTAGTGTATGACAAGCCCGAATACGAAACCGTGCCCGATAAACGTCTGTATCTCCCCCGTCTGGTTGTGAAGAAAAATTATCGTGGTGAAGGGTATGGTAAAGCGATTTTACAATATATACTCTCCATTGCAAAGGAAAAAGGGTACTCAGAAATCGTGCTTGGAGTGGATTGTGATAATACTGTAGCATTAAATCTGTATAAAAAACTCGGATTTAGTATTTACGAATTAGATGAGGATAAAGACGGCAAATTCTACAAGATGATTAAATTCTTATAAAAATTCCCGTTTGCCATTCTTAAGAGGTGGACTTTATGAAGCAATTGGGCAACTAAAAAGGAAGGTATTTGCAAACACCATTGATTTGCTCTATCACTAAAGCCGTAAGAGTTCAAATTCATACGCAAAAAAGCCGAAAATATCTTTTGTAGCCCAAGCTATACTTAAAGCCTATAAACAGCTGAAAATCATCTGTTTATAGGCTTTTGTTGCTTTTAACAGTTTAGTAGTTTAGATATGCTTTGATATGCTATAAATCGTTTGAAATGATGTAGTAAATGATGTAGTGATTACATATATAATTGTATTTAATCATCTTACAGAAACTATTCAGCTTTTTTGAAATCTAAAATCTTATTTTACAAATCCTCAACGGGTTTGTTTTTGCTCTTTAGATCCTTTTCCTTTTCTTCGCTCCTTATTTCCCAATGGATAATAAATGCGAGCAGGGCACGAATGACAATTACCACTCCCAGGATAGCCAGCTCTTCAAGATCGTGAATGGTGACCGTTTTTATGATCTCTGCACCCATTTTAAATTCCAATGCAAGCACGAGTGATCGTCCAAGGGAAGCAACGATATGGGACTGTTGCTTTTTCAGCATGGAGCTGATGAGACGCATCAATGCATATACAGAGCCAATTATAATTATTATAATTCCTATAAGTTCAAGTGTGCCGGACGAAAACTCGGCAAGTAAATAGAGCACGTCCTTATATTGAGCTATAAAATTCTGTATCATAATTTTGGCCGTTGCCTTCGATAAACGAAGGCTTCCTTTTCATTGTCTGCGATTTTATTTTTTTACAAACTCATCCCAACCGGACGATACGGCTTTTTCGCCGTCTTCGGTTATCCACATAGCCTCGAGATCGGGATATGATTCAACAAGAGCAATTCCTTGATCGAGCGGCAGACAAAAGAGCGCAGTAGACATAGCATCTCCAAGCCCCGAATCCTTACAGATGACCGATACTGAAACATAGTTTTCCGCCGGCATAAGCGTATCGGGATGAATAATATGATGATATGCCTTTTCGTCAACGTAATAATAACGTTGGTATGCGCCGCTTGTCACAACCGAGTAGCCATTCAGCTGAAGGTATTCGAGATAGTCTCCACCCTGCGGATCTTCAATTCCCACAGTCCAGGATTCACCGTCGGGCTTTGATCCTATTGCACGAATATTTCCGCCTACGTTCAGGATATAACCCGTGATCCCAATTTTTTCCATACTGCGAGCGACACATTCGGTTGCATATCCTTTTGCGATAGCGCCGACGTCAAGCTTCATCAGAGGATCGTTTAGGGTAACGGTGTTATTATCAACGTCGATAATCATCTTTGTTATATCGGTATGCTCTGCGGCTGTCCTAAGCTTATCCATAGGGGGCAGGGAAGCCTCTGACGGATTATTTATGCCCTCTTCACGGTATGAATGCCAAATTGAGAGAACGCTTCCCATAGCAATATTAACGGTGCCATCTGTTGCTGTGTATATATCCTTTGCGTAAAGAAGCATATCGATTATACGCTTATCAACTTCGGTTGTGCGATGCTCGCCGTTATATATATCATTTATCGTACAGAGGGTTTCCATACCTTCAAAGCGGTGATAAATAGAATAAAGCATATGATATTCTTTGAGCTGTGCAATGATCTCATTCGCAACAGCGTCAAATTCTTGTTTTGTGTTTTCATATCCTACAATGGTGATCACCGTATCAAAATAGTCCATCGAATAGGCAGTATATTTGTTTTTTGTCATTTTTTGCGAGCACGAAGAGAGTGCTGTGCAAATGAAAAAGAGACATAGAATAAGTGATATGCATTGAATTCGTTGTTTCATGATCTTGGGTTAAACAAAAAAGGAGAAGAATCTCCTTTTTTTCCTTAATTAAGTTATTTCGGGAGCTTTTTTATCAGAATTGATCCGCATAGCCCGATAAAAATTCCTGCTATCGTACCTGCGAGTGTGAGCACAACGAGATAGTAACCGATCTCTGACGTTTCGAGCAGGAGACTTGCTATCAGTACCTGTCCGATATTATGCGTGACTCCGCCTGCAACGCTTACTCCTACCGTTGACATCAAATTGATACGTCGAATAACTGTCATAACGGTTAGGCTGAGTATACCGCCCGTTAAGCTATATAAGAACGTAACAGGATTACCGAAAAGGATACTTGAGAGGATTATACGCAAAAGGGACACACTAAATGCTGATAAAGCATCCCTTCTGTATAGCAAAAAGATGATTATAACGTTAGGCAATCCCATTTTTATTCCCGGTATAGCAGGGAAAAGCGGTTGCAAAAGCAGCTCTATGTAAGCCAATATCAACGCAAGTGCCGTACATATGCCCAGTAAAGCCAACTTATTTATTTTTTTGCTCATAGTGAGACCTTTCTAAGATACTATGTCAGGACTGTAGTTTTTTTCATCGGCAATAGCAGTAACAACAACTTTATTTGGCAGGCAAATGATACTTTCACCGCTTTTGGAGATCGGTCGGTGATCGACACAGATCCCATCGGGACAACTTGCACTCTGTATATAAGCTTGTCCGTCTTGAATGACAAGGCGGTTGAATTGTTCGCCATTTTCTCCGGATAGAATATCCTCGGTAATGTTTTCCGACAGAGAGTAAACCTTGTATACTTCTCCGTTTACGGTAACCCGGACAACATCACCCTTGCCTCGAAAGACCAACAGACACAAAAAGCCTACAGCCGATATCAGAAGGAGTACAGCAATGAATATCAGATCATTTCTTAATTTTGATCCTACGGTGCTATTTTTATCTTTCATATTATTCGCTCAGCTCTTTGGCACTATAATCTTCGGGAAGATCATAAAACCTAACTTTTTTCAGACATCCGGTCGGGCATACGTCAACGCATAGAGTACAACCGTTGCATGCGCTGTAATCGATCTTAGCAAGATTGTCCTTTACGGTAATCGCACCGCTCGGACAAGCCTTTTCGCACTTTTTGCAGGCGATGCAGGCATTCTTACAAGCCTTTCGGGCAAGAGCACCGCTTTGCTTATTTTGGCACTTAACGGCAACGTCAGACAGTTGAGGGAGCATAACTATTATCTGTTTTGGGCAGACGTTTTTACATATTTCACAGCCGACACAGCGTGACGTATCAACGTGAGCAATGCCGCTTGCAATGTATATGGCATCAGAAGGACAGGCTATAGCGCAGTCTCCGAATCCAAGGCATCCGTATCGGCAGGAGTTTGTTCCGCCGTAAAGCATAGAAGCCGCATGACAGCTTGTCACACCCTCGTAGATTGCAGTTGAAGAGGTAGCCTCGCAGCTTCCGTTGCATGCAATATAGGCAACAACGTCCTTTATCTGAATTTTTTCAATTCCAAGTATTTCACTTATGCTGTCGGCAGTCTTCTGCGTGCCGGGCACGCAAAGGTTGGGCTTGACTGCGTCTTCGATCAATGCGTTTGCGTAATCATCGCAGCCCTTGTATCCGCAAGCGCCGCAATTGATGCCGGGCAAGCATTCACGCACAGCTTTTTTCAAAGGATCTGTCTGTACAGCGAAAATATGCGAGAAAACGATAAGTAAAAGTCCAGCTGCCAATGATACGGCAAGCATAAAAATAAATGCGGTTAAAATTTCCATATCGTCACCTGTCAAGCAAAAATGTTTTCAACAACACCGCTGAATCCCATAAAGGCAAGTGAAATAAATGATGCGGCTATAAGTGTGACCGCAAGACCGCGGAAGGGCATAGGAATTTTTGTTTCATTTATTCGTGAACGCAGACCGGAGAAGAGCACCATTGCCAAAAGAAAACCGAGTCCGCAGCCGATCGTGCTTGCCATAGATTCGATAAACGAATATCCGTCGAGTATATTGTTGATGGTTACGCCGAGCACAGCACAGTTTGTGGTGATAAGAGGAAGATATACACCGAGTCCCTTATAAAGAGAAGGCGACAGCTTTTTTAAAAGCATTTCCAATATCTGCACTAAGGTTGCGATAACTAAAATAAATACGATATTCTGTAAATATCTCATGTTAAGCGGGTTAAGCACCAAATGCTGAATTGGCCATGTAACCGCAGTTGCCAAAATCATAACGACGGTTACTGCAATGCCCATACCGGATGCCTGGTCAATTTTTTTTGAAACGCCGAGGAAGGGACAAATGCCTAAAAAACGGCAAAGCACGTAATTATCAACAAATACGGCCGAAAGCATAATAACTATAAGTACTTTAAAATCCGGCATTATCATTCAACTCCCTTCTTTGAACAAGCTCCGATCACACAGCCATCAGCCCTTGAACATCCTTCGCAGGAAAATGACGTCTTCTTCGGAAATTTACCCTTGGTTATGACGTAAATAAGAGCGATAAGTAATCCGTAGACAACAAGTCCGCCGGGCGCTTTTGCAAAAAATGCGATCTTGAATTCTTCCATAAAAGGAATGGAAATTCCTGCAAATGAGGCTGTGCCAAATACCTCTCGAACTGTTGCCATCGCTCCGAGAGCAATAGTAAATCCAAGCCCCATCCCGATTCCGTCAAGTGCAGAGGCAAGAACGGGATTTTTATTTGCAAACACTTCAGCACGGCCTAAAATGATACAGTTTACCGTGATAAGATCGAGATAAACTCCAAGCATTTCGTAAAGATCGGGGAGATGTGCCTGAACGAGCATTTTAACTATCGTGACGAATCCTGCTATGATTACGATATAGCAGGGTATACGCATGCTTTCCGGAATTATCTTGCGGAGCATGGAAATAAAAATATTGGAGCACACCAAAACCAATAATGCTGCAATACCCATGCCAAGTGCGCCCGTTACCGTAGTAGTTGTTGCAAGAGTGGGGCATGTACCAAGGATGAGAACTAAAACGGGATTTTCCTTTAAAATTCCGTTTGTGAGCACGGAAAGAGAGCTCTTTTTACTCACTTCATTCCCCTCCCTTCAAAATTCGCGGTGATGCAGTGTTGTCGAGAATGATTGCAGTATTGATAGCATCTTTAATTGCATTTTTGTATGCAGCCGTTGTTTTTGTGGCACTGCTGACGGTATCAACGGTGTCAACACCGGCAAGATCTTTACCCTTAAAGCTTTCACCGTACGTCTTTTCTTTTCCCAAAGTTTCATTTGAAGACAGACAAACAGCGCCGGTGACAATGTAATTGGAGTCGATACCGCACATAATGACCATATCACTTCCGTATCCGGAAGTGATCAGCTTGATTACGTAGCCTTTGCCGGAGGTTTCGCGGTAAACGTATGTTACGTTTGAGGACAGATCATAATACGCTAAAGGCACAGCTTCAAAGCCTTTGCCCTCGGGCATGACCTCGAGCAGTGCTTTATTTGACGCATCTCTTTGATTTTGCTCTATAATTGGTTCAGTGATTGAATTTGTAATGGCTAAAAGAAGGGTTATCACTGTGCAGATACAAACGAACACAGCAAGATTTTTGACGTTCTGCTTCATGCTTTTACCGCTCCTTTTGCAAATACTTTATGCTTTGTCCATATGTCAATATATGGGGTAAGTATGTTCATAAACAGTATTGCAAACGATACTCCCTCCGGATAAACGCTGAAATAGCGCATAACGGAGGTGATCAAGCCCGCACCGAGAGCAAATACAATCTTGCCCCACGACGTAGAAGGTGAGGTAACGTAATCGGTTGCCATAAAAATTGCGCCAAGAAACACACTTCCTGCCATTACAAATGATAGTGCGGCAAGTGCATCAAATCCTTCCATAAAGAAGGAGAAGGCGAATACTGTACCAATAAATACTACGGGGATATGCCAGGTGATAACCCGACGGCACAACAGATAAACAAAGCCGATCAGTAAAGCCAGCGTGCAGGTTTCACCGATGGCTCCGCCGTAATACCCTAAAAATAATACCTTTAGTGAAGGCATCGTTTCGGCAGCGAGCGGGGTTGCGCCTGCAACTGCATCAACGGGAAATGATGCTACTGCCAACGATTCAAATGCAATCAGCATAAATACACGGGCGGTTATGGCAGGATTGACAAGGTTATTACCGATACCGCCAAATATGCATTTTACAACGATAATTGCAAAGAACGACCCGACAACGCACTGCCAGATCGGAGTGTTTGCGGGAAGATTCAAGGCAAGAAGAAGTCCTGTGACTGCCGCTGAAAGATCACCGACTGTCTGTTCTTTTTTTGTGATGATATTAAAAAGAGCTTCAAACAGCACACAGCTTGCAATGCATACAAATATAAGTAAGAGAGACCATAGGCCGAAAATCACGATTCCTGCGATTGCAGCCGGAAGAAGCGAGATCAAAACGTCGCGCATAATACCCGACGTCGATCTTCCGCTGTGAATATGCGGAGAGACCGTTAGTTTTGTTAAAGAAGTCACTGTTTTGCTACCTCCTTCTTCTGTGATTCCCTCAGAAGCTTCTTGGACAGCTTGTTAATATGTACGAGGGGACGGTTTGCCGGACACACGAAGCTGCAGCAGCCGCATTCCATACAGGTTTCAACAGAAAGAGCCTTAAGCTCGTCCGGATCGTTTTTTTCATAAGCAGCAGCCACGGAGGCAGGGGCAAGACCAAATGGGCAGGTGTTCGTGCAGCTACCGCAACGAATACAAGCGGTCTCCTTGGGAAGCTTAGCCTCTTTGGCTGTCAGCGCAAGGATAGCGTTGGAATTTTTGATCACCGGATATGAAGCGTTGGGCATTGTTATACCCATCATAGGACCACCGGAAATAATTTTTGAGGGCTGCTCGGTAAGACCGCCGCAGAAGGCAAACAGATCTTCGATATGAGTGCCTATGGGTGCTATTACGTTCTGAGGATTTTTTATTGCTCCTCCGTCAACCGTAACGCATTTTTCAACAAGCGGCATACCTGTTTTAAGATATGCACCTATGGAAGCAAGCGTGGTACAGTTGAGGACTATACAGCCAACGTCAATAGGAAGTTTTCCGGAGGCAACCTTACGCTTTGTGGTGTGATAGATCAGCACCTTTTCTCCACCCTGTGGGTAGACTGCGGGAAGCGACCTTACACTAACGGAGCATTCGTTTATCGAAGACGCCATTTCACGCATGCGTGTGATTGCGTTTTTCTTGTTGCTTTCAATTCCTATAATTACGTTTTTTATTCCCATAAGGCGACTTAGCTCACGCAAAGCATAGGACATATCGTCAGCCTTTGAAAGCATGGTTACGGTATCGCTTGTAACGTATGGCTCGCATTCGGCACCGTTTATGATAAGATAATCAATACGCTCGACGTCAACGTCGAGCTTGACGCGAACCGGAAATCCTGCACCGCCAAGACCTACGATACCGCTTTCGGCAAGTGCCGATATAAGCTCTTCCTTGCTGTTGACAGAAGGAGGGCAGATTGTGGGATCAACCGTCATTTCTCCGTCCGATTCAATTACCAATGCCGTTGTTATCTCACCGCTGTACAGCAAATATTCAACAGATTTTGATACTGTTCCCGATACACTCGAATATATATTAGACGATAACCTTCCGTCTGCCTGAGCAATTTTTGTACCAACCTTAACCGTATCCCCCACTTTAACCGTGGGAATAGCCGGCTTGCCTATATGCATAACCATCGGAATAGTTACCGATGATGCGTCAGACATACGCACGGTTGGCTTATTTATCGTGTTTTTTCTGTGAGGTGTTTTTATTCCGTTAAGAAAGAAAGTCATATGAAGATACCTTTAGTGTTTTTTGTGCAAATACAACAAATGTTGCGCATAAATCGCAAAGTGTATTATCTATAAGATTATACTCCTTTTGTTAAAAATTGTCAAGAGTAAGCGAATTTAACATTTGGATATATTGATAAGATTTAATAAAATACAATCAAAAAGCAAATGGTGCAAAAAAATGCAAGATGATATAACAATGCTCAAAAAATCGTTGACCGAGGCATATAATTATGCTATAATTAAATCAATAAGCCATATTTTGTTATGACTTAAAAGGAGGATATATTATGGGAGATGTGGTTGCTATTGGATTGGGAGGTATTGTTATATTCCTTATTATTGAGCTTTGTGCTGTCGGAATATCTATTGCTTCTTACGTAATGTCATCGCTTGCTATACATACGATAGGCAAGAGGAGACAGATCAGGTATCCCTGGCTTGCATGGATACCGGTGGCTAATTCATGGGCAATAGGAAACATTGCAAGAGAATACGATGAGCGCAAGGGAATCAAAAGAAAGTGGAACGTCGTATTGCTGTCAATGAATATTGCAGTAATGGCTTTGGCATTTTTGATGATAGTTGCATTGATCGTATATTCGGTTTCTATTGCAATAACGGTGGCTTATAACCAAGCAATAACGGAGGCAGATGTTATTCCCGGTGCTATTGCATTTATGATAGTGCTTTACACATTTATTATAGCTATGATAGCAGTGGCTACCGCGTGGACAATATGTGCGTCTATATGCTACTTCAAGTTGTTTGAATCAACTGTTCCGGAAAAAGCACTCAAATATTTTATAATATCATTGCTCGTTCCGCTCGGAATGCCTATATGTCTGATGCTTTGCAGAAATAAAGGATATCCGGAGCCGGAGGTTATTTGGGACAATACCTATACGAAATGAACATCAGGCTTAGCCTAAAGATATCAATGAAGTTTAAAGGGGATAAAAAATGAAAAAGACGTTTATCAGAATTATTGCGCTTGCAGTTGTGTCATCTCTTCTTGTGTTTTCATTTTGCTCTTGTGACAGTAGAACCGATGAAGAAAAGATATTTGATAGAATAACTGAATTTGCGGAATGCTACAACGCCGGCGACTTAGACGGTGTTACGGCGTGTCTTGATAAGAAAACAAAGAATGTGGTTGAGACATCTCTCAAGCTTGTGGATTCATTTATGGGCGGAATTATGGGCGAGCTGATGGGTGGATTTATGGATGACATAAGTTTATCGGATCTTTTCGGCTTGACCGGACTTTTGGGCGATGAAATTATGAAATTTTCCGACGTGAGCATTGAAATGGAATCTCCCAAGTCTGCAATTGTAACATGCACTATGGATATGAGTGTTATGGACGAATCTGTATCTGAATTTGTAGAGTTTAAGGCTGTGAAGGAAGGTAATGACTGGTTCATTTCCATCGACATTCCCGATCTGTTCTAAAAGGGTTGATAGGCGAATCTCTTTAACTGACGTTTAAAATAAATAACAGCTGAGAAAAACTGAGGTTAAATTTTTTGTCGGGCAAAGGTTTCTGAAGAAAAAACATCAAGCAATGCTTGATGTTTTTTTATAATTTTTGGGCGTGTGGGTCATAATATAACGAGAATAGCAAGGAGAAAAATATGTGCACGGCAGTAAGCTATAAACCAAATAATCATTTTTTTGGAAGGACGCTCGATCTTGAGTATTCGTATAACGAAACGGTGACTGTGACACCGAGGAGATATCCTTTTGTATTCAGAAAGCATAAAGAGATGCGAGAGCATTTTGCAATGATAGGCATTGCCTATGTTCAGGATGGATATCCATTATATTATGATGCAGTAAACGAAAAAGGACTTGCGATAGCAGGTCTTAATTTTCCCGGTAATGCTTATTACCAAAAGGAAAAAGAGGGCAAGGATAATATCGCTCCGTTTGAATTTATCCCGTATATACTCGGTAGCTGTTCAAACGTTGAAGAAGCCGAAAAGGCAGTGCAAGGCTTGAATTTAATTGACGTTGATTTCAGCTCAGATCTCCCTTTGACACCTCTTCATTGGATGATATCTGACAAAAGCTCCTCGATAGTGGTAGAGCCTTTGCGAAATGGCATCAGGGTCTACAAAAATGAGGTAGGAGTGCTTACCAACAATCCACCGTTTGATTACCAGATGATGAACCTGAATAACTATATCAATTTAAGCATATGCGGAGCTAAAAACACTTTTGCAAAAAGCATTGACCTTTATGAATACAGCAGAGGGATGGGGGCAATCGGTCTGCCGGGGGATTTTTCGTCACAGTCGAGATTTGTTCGTGCAAGCTTTGTAAAGCTCAATTCTGTTTCAAAAGACAATACCGATACCGCTATCATAAATCAATTCTTTCACATTTTGGGATCGGTAGAGCAGATAAGAGGATGCGTTATGATGGACGACGGCAGATATGAGATAACCGTATATGCATCGTGCTGTGACACGGAGAAGGGGATATACTATTATAAGACGTATGAAAACGCCAATATATGCGGTGTGGATATGAAAAGGGAGAAGCTGGACTCAGATAGGCTCGTATCATATCCGATGATTAAAGAACAGCAGATCTATATTCAAAACTGAAATATTATCTGATGAAAATGCAGGCTGAGCTCATTTTTTTATTGACAGCAGAGCTACTTTGTGGTATAATTTTCTACGTTCATATTGGGATATCGCCAAGGTGGTAAGGCACAAGACTTTGACTCTTGCATTTCGCTGGTTCGAGTCCAGCTATCCCAGCCAAAAAATCCGATGCAAAAGCATCGAATTTTTTTATCCAAGCCGCAGGTATGGTATATCATTGACGCACGAAGTGCGGCGTATATCATCAAGGACGGCTTGCCGTCCTTGTATCTCATCACGCGCCAGCGTGCATCTTTCCTGCGGCTTGATGATATACCGCAACAAGTTGCGGATGATATGCAATTCCTTCGGAATTGATGATATACACGCTGACGCGTGATTGGGATGCGTAGAACGGTATTTTGTAGATGCATTCCGTGTATTTCAGATCTGTAGACGGATTCAATCCGGGAAATGCATTTTTCTCCAAATGGGTGAATTAATAATAAATATGCGTTATTGATATTGCAAGTTTCTGATGCTATAATAAATACATCAAGTGCTTGAGAAACCAAACCGGAGGAATATTACATATGGATATTGGAAATAAAATTAAGCAGTTGCGATTGAAAGCGGGGCTAACGCAAGAGCAGCTTGGAGCGGCGTTGGGAATCAGTGCACAATCAATATCAAAGTGGGAAACGTGCATAACTATGCCGGATATATCTCTTTTGCCACTTCTATCAAGCGAACTTGGTGTTAGCATTGACGAAATTTTTGACCTCACCGCGGATCAAAAATTACAGCGTATAGAAAGAAGCCTTGATATTGAAGATGAATTTTCGGACGGTGTTTTTAATGAATACGAGAGCTTTTTAAAAAACCAAATTGACGAGTACGGTGACAAAAGAAAAATTTTGTCCCTTATTGCACGTCTTTACCATCATCGTATGGAATCAGATTCAAGAAAGGTAAGTAAATATGCTCGTCAAGCGATTTTAATAGCCCCTGATATCAAGGATTGTCAATGGTTATTACAAAAATCCGAAGGTGCAGTTGCATGGGATTGGAATTGCTCCAACCACACGGATATTATTGATTTTTATAAGAAAATAATTGAAAATGACACGATTGCTCCCGAAACACCCTTGCCCTATTATGAGATCATAGACAATTTGATTGCAGATCACCGAACAAAAGAGGCGGAAAAATATCTTGAAATATGCCAAACGCTGCCTGCTCATAAACCATTCTTGATTCCGGTATACAAAGCATATATAGCACTTGCCGAATACGATGTAAAAAAAGCAGACGACATAATGGAAGTTGCTTTACATGACTTTGAATACAACAGCGGTTTCCTCTTTGAAAAAGCACAATATCATGCTCGCAAATGCGAGTACGAGAAAGCGATAGTGTATTATGAACGGTCGTGGGAAGCAGAAAATGATCAAAAGCCAAGGTTCACAGATGCTTTGCAAGGTATTGCTACCATTTATGAAATATTGGGAAACCATGAGAAAGCATTTGAAACGTATGACAGGCTTATTGCGTGTTTAAAGAGTGAGTGGGGATGTAACGACGAGGATGCTGCTGTAGTAGAGGTTGAAAGACAAATAAAAAAATTGCAGAGATAATTCAATCATAAACCTCATATACAAACATACGGAAAGGTAAGTTCCTGTTATCAATCTACAAAGTTTTTCTCTTAAAATAATAACTAAAAGCCGCATTCACAGAATGCGGCTTTTTCCTCATCCAAGCCGCAGGCTTGGTATATCATTGACGCACGAAGTGCGGCGTATATCATCAAGGACGGGATTTTGTAGATGCATTCGTGCATTTCTGGTCTGTAGACAGATTCGATCCGGGAAACGGTTGAAATATTTACAAAAATATGGTATAGTTAAATTGTAGATAAAAATACAAGTAATATAAAGAAAGGAAATGCCTTATGAGAAGATATATGAATTTGCTCAACGTGATCTACTTTATTTTGATCAGCATTATATTCAATTGTTATATGATCATAAGATTATCCCCATATTTCCTTATACTGATCATACCGCTTTTTATTTTGCTGAATATCATTCCCGGTATGAGACCGAAGGGTACTAAAAAGCTTCATATAAAGCTGTGCAATCACGGAACGCTTCTTCTCTCTATTTTCGCATTTTCACTTATTCCCTCGTTGGTATGGCATATAATATTAGCCTTTCGTTTGCTTCCTGACTTTTATATGGATTTTATATTCAGCGCCTTATTATGTATACTGTTTTCTGCTATTCTGTTTTGGAACGGAATCATATGCGTATACTGCACTTCGGTACAGATGGGTATAAAATGGCGTGTAATCGGGGCGCTATGCGGTATGATACCGATACTGAATTTAATCGTTCTTACAAAAATTATAGGTATTACGTCAAGCGAGATTGAGTTTGAGATTGAAAAAGAACGTATTTCTTCAGACCCTGCATTAGCTTCGATATGTAAAACAAAATACCCTATCGTTCTTGTGCACGGCATCTTTTTCCGTGACAGTAAATTGTTTAACTATTGGGGAAGAGTTCCGAACGTGCTTAAATTACACGGAGCAACGATATATTACGGACAGCATCAGTCGGCACTGACCGTTAAAGAAAGCGCAAGAGAGCTCTGTGCAAGAATAAAGCTTATCGTGGAGCGCTCCGGTTGCGAAAAGGTTAATATTATAGCGCATTCAAAAGGCGGATTGGATTGCCGTTATGCAATATCCGAGTTTGGTTTGGCGCCTTACGTTGCTTCACTGACTACAATCAACACACCGCATAGAGGTTGTGTTTTTGCTGAAAATCTATTGTATGCGATTCCTGATAAAGTCAAAAACAAAGTAGCTGACTATTATAATAAAGCCTTACATATGATTGGCGATGAAACTCCTGATTTTTTAGAAGCTGTGAGCGAGCTTACAGCAGAATCCTGCAAAGCTCTGAACGAAAAGCTCTCGTGGCCTGACGAAATTTATGCTCAAAGCGTTGGCTCGGTAATGGGGCATCCTCAAAAAGGTCAATTTCCTCTTAACTTATCTTACAGATACGTAAAAAACTTTGACGGCGAAAACGACGGCTTAGTCGGTGAATCATCGTTTGCTTGGGGAGAGAAATACACACTTCTTCGCACCGAGGGTAACCGTGGCATATCTCACGGAGATATGATCGATCTCAACCGTGAAAACATAGATGGGTTTGACGTTAGAGCTTTCTATACCGAACTTGTAAGCGAGTTGCGAGAAAAGGGGCTCTGACATACAACTACATTAACCGGTTCATGACCATACCGATCGTTTGTATAATCAATTCAGGAAAGGCGGTGTAGATATGCAAATAATTGAAGGAGAAAAATATTCAATAATCAAGGAATTATTCATCGAGCAGTTTATTAATCAAGATTCAAGCTATTATTTGGAGCATATAAAAGAGAAAAAACGTTATTCAGACGGAATGTTTCAAACAGGATATTTTTGGGACTGCTTTAAAGAGCATAACCGAAAAACTGAAAAATATTGTGTCGATGTTTTGTCAGGCAAGGATGATTTTTATGTTTTGTGGGATGTTTTAAGTTCGGAGCATATTTTTATACCGAATTATTATAAATATCCGCAGGAAGCTTGCTTGAAGCTTTCCTTTCAAGAATTTTCAAAAATTGCAAATACACTTCCTGAAGATATTTATTTTTTTGACGATGATTTTGATTGGTGCATTGCTATGACACACGAAGATGATGGGAAAAGAAGATATTGTTTGTCGATAGGATGTTAGAAGAAGCATTACGTATAAAGAAAACATCACCGTATCGCAATTTAATCACCGCTAAGTATAAGTGTACTCTCTGCAGAATTAGCGTGCATCCAAATCGCAGTTACATCACAAAAATCTCCTCGGACGAAGCTCGGGGCGATTTTTAGCTTTTATTGAAATATTTACTGAATCGTTGTATAATACATATGAAACAGAAGATTAGTAATCTGTTAAGTCAAGGAAAACCTCGAAGTGAATAAGGAGAAAGAATATGTTTGGTTTCAAGAAAAAAGCAAAAGAAAAGAAAAATCAAAAGTTAGATCAAATTTTGGATATCTTAAGCAGAAATGAAATATCTGTTATTATGTGCAAAGCACAGCAGGATGGTACTCCTCAAAAAAGCAAGTTTGGCGGAAAGCCTGCTGTTCCCGCAGGCTTTGAATGGCCATACTTTGAAGCGAAGAGTTATGACGGAGAAATGGCAAACAGACCGCTTTCTTTTCTCTGTCAGATAAATCTTGAAGAGATTAGTGCATACGACAAAGAAAACTTGCTCCCAAATACAGGCATGCTCCTTTTCTTCTATGAGCAGGGGTCTATGCGTTGGGGATTTGATCCGGCTGATAAGGGATGCTCACATGTATATTACTTTAATGATGTGAGCAAGCTTGATTTTGCTGATTTTCCAAATGATTTGAAGGATGAATATAAAATTAAAGAATATGATTTGTCTTTCTCAGCAAGGAATTCTTACCCGAGTTTTGATGAGTTTGATTGTTATAGTGATATTGATTGCGATTGGGATACATACGATGAAGCTGTTGAAAAGAGGGGGTATGAGATAAATAGTGAACGGAATAAGCTTCTTGGATACGCTGACCTTATTCAAGGTGAAATTTTGACCGAGTGTGAGAGAACTACAAGGGGATTGTATTGCGGTGACGCGGAAAGCTACCAAAATACACCCGACGATATAAAAAAAGATATTAAAAAATCTGCAACCGATTGGATATTACTGTTCCAAATGTCATCTATACAAGATGAAGAATACGAGCTGATGTTTGGAGATCTTGGTAATCTTTATTTCTATATTCGAAAGCAGGACTTGAAAGAATGCAACTTTGATAAAGTTTGGCTTGTTTTACAGTGCTACTGATTATTGCTTTATATATACATTTCAAAAAGCCTAACGCGAAAAGGCGATGTCCTTTGCAAGAGAATATAATAACCGAATAGGATAAGAAAATCCATCACAGGGGAAAGTCTGTGATGGATTATTCTTTATCTGATAAGTTTATTTTAAGTTTTCTCTTAATCCATTCCGCGCAGCTATTTGTTTATGCATAACATCATTTACAAGTCTACGGTACTCTGCCTTAGACAACTTAAGTATTTGTCCGGAATCTGATACAGACAACCCTGATAAAAATCGCATGGCAATAATAAGCCGATCCTGTTTGGTCAGAGTCTGCAGATATTCCGGAAGTGCATCTGTATTTGGCGTAAGGAACCACAGTTTGCGCTTCAAACGGTGATACAGATCAGAAGTAAGGCGGAAACGGATAGACGCCTCATCTTCCAGATTGTCGTATTTGTGTACGCCGGTCACGCAGATTTCGGTGACGAGCTTTTCCGCAGCATCCGCATCTACAAGTGCGAGGTAGGCTATGTGATACATATCGTCAATGCACTTTGAGCAGGCTTGTTCGTATAGGGTATAGTTTTCAGTTATTGTATTGTACATAAATATTAGTTCCTGAATCACGGGTACGGCTGTGCTTGACCGTTACTTCTCCAGATATGCCGGATCCACTGCCGGAACGTAGTACGCACCGTAGGTCTTCATTCCTTCGGGGTGCAGATGCATTCCGGGCGCGTTTTCAAGATACACGTAGAAACGGTAGAACGGCATCATAATTTTATCGTAGCCCCTGGTGCGGTACACGATTTCGCAGCGCTCTACGGCAGTCTCACCCGGGAATTCTTCCATAACATTGGTGTAATACTGTCCGTCCAGAAGAAGCTGCATAGCTTCCTCTTCGCTGATGATCGGGTACAAGCCGATCTTTTCCAGAGCCATATCGCTGTAGATGCGAATAATACTCGGCGTAAATTCCGTGTGGTTGAAGGAATAGTTTTCAAAGTTTTCAATCTTGTCTCGTTCTCCGTCATAGAAGGACAGTGTGTATTTCTGTGTACCATAGGTGTTATAGTTTCCTCCATTAAGACAGAGCGTAGGGTCTTCGTACCCAATGATGTTCCCATACTGATCCCACAAATACTCAGCTACTGCTGTCAATTCTTCGGGAGTGGAGTAGTGATCAAAGTGGTGCTCCTCGGGAACAGGGATTCCTTCATTGAACATAATCGTTGCCGTCATATTGGCATCGACAGTGATTTGCACCTCTTCGGTTTTTACCCATAACTGATACGGAAGTGAATAATATTCCGGTACTTCAAGCCCTCTGCTTGCAAACTCCATGATGAGTCCCTGCATCTGTCCCTCACCCGGTGCATTATCAAAGATTTCAAGCGAGGTGGTATCCAGTCCGAATTTTTCAGCCAATGACAGAAGATATTCTTTCATCGCATCCAGATCCTGCCCATAGGGATATAGGCGTTCATCATAGGATATGGTATTCCGATAGGCATTCAGTGCTTTGATTTTCATACCGTCTGTCGGATTGTCTCGACGGATGTCATTGACATTGTATACTTGATAGCCTTCGTATCCCATTCCAATCTGCATATCAGAAATCGAAAGGATTTCCGTTGCGTACTGTGGGAGACTGTACCGGTATATCAATGCACCGCCAAGGATAAGACATGCGCAGGCCGCAATCGCCGTCCACCTCTTCCAATCAATTCTCTTTTTCTTTTCACCTTTTTCAATGAAGGTGGGTTCTACGTACCCAACTGCCTCCAACATTTCTTTTCCTCTCATAAATCGTACCCCACCTTCTCCAAGTAAGCTCTCAGTTCGTTCCTGCATCGGTGCAGAGTCATTTTCACCTTACTTTGTCCAATACCCAGCCGTCTGGAAATGGCATCCACAGAATCGAGATACCAATAACGACGAATGAAAATCACCTGCTTTTCCTCGGACAGCGTGTAGAGATACCGGCTGATCGCTTCACCCAGTTCCTTATATTCCACCTTACAGGCGGTATCATCCGGAGCTGGAATACATTCTTCCATTTCCAATGTCAGTTCGGTGATGACCGCGCTTCGCTTCAGTCTGCCACGTGTACGGCACACATCAATGGAAATATGCCGGATGATCCGTGCAAGATAGGCAAACAGATAATCCACCGGATTTTGCGGCGGGATAGTATTCCAAGCCTCAAGATATGTATCGTTTTCGCATTCCTCTGCTGCTTGTTTATCTTCCGTGATGCCGTAGGATATGTTTTTGAGTTTTCTTCCGTATTTTTCCGAAGTGTGTGTGAGTGCTGCTTCATCTCTTTCGAGGTACAGAGCTACAATTCTGTCGTCTTCCAAAGCCTTACTCTCCTTTCGTGCAGATTATGTTTTGAAGGCCTTCACCCTATATATCGACATTTGGATGAAGGAGGTCACATATTTTTTGAGATTTGTTTATTTTGAGATTTGGTTAAATTATAGTATATTTTCGCTGAGATGTAAAGGAGCAGTCTGCTTATGAGGGAGTTCGCTCTTTTATAAATACTATCTGACTTGTTAGGTAGTATAGGAAAGACACGAAAAACATATAGCCGGAAGCCATTATGACTTCCGGCTATACACCAAGATTAATTCTTCGTTAAGGATAGTACGCAAAAGCGTTAGGCTTTTTGAGTCAACTTCGCACAGCTTATGTTTATCTCTTGCAATTTTATCGGTTATCAAGTATAATATAAAAAGTTGGTCAAAAACGTCTGTATTCGGAGGAAAAGAAAATGAAACGTGATACAGAGGCTATGTACGCCACCATGAAGCCGTGGAAGCTGTTTTTTATCGTGGCGCTGCCCGGAATGATAAGTATGTTCGCCATGTCGATATACAGTATCATTGAGGGCATTTTTATAGGACAAAGACTTGGTGAGGGCGCATTTGCGGCGGTTAATATCGCAATGCCCCTCGTAATGATAAATTTTTCGCTTGCTGATCTTGTCGGTGTCGGTGCGTCTGTGCCGATATCCATAGCACTCGGCAAAAAGGATAACAAAACTGCCAATAACGTTTTTTCGTGTTCTGTAATAATGATCTTCATAACGTCGCTCGTTATGGGAACGGTAATGTTTTTTGCGGCAGAGCCACTTTGCCGTATGATGGGAGCAGACGACGTTCTGCTTGAAACGTCGGTGAGATATCTTCGAACCTGTGCGCTGTGCAGTCCGCTATCGTCCATCTTCTTTGCTATGGATAACTACCTGCGTATCAGCGGATACGTAAAGACCAGCATGGTTATAAACGTTGCCTCAAATATTGCAACGCTTGGACTTCTGACCTTCTTCCTTATCGTGCTTGATATGGACGTTGTAGGCTCTGCACTCGCAACGTCTGTCTCGATGTGTCTGTGCTCGTTTGTTGCAATGATACCTTTTCTGCGCCGAAGGACTCTTCTTCAGTTTACAAAACCGAAATTTCATCTTGCGATGTTTAAGGAGATAGCCGCCTGCGGATCGCCGGTGTTCCTCAGTAATATCTCAGGGCGTGTTACCTCCATTCTGATGAATATATCGCTTATGACTCTCGGCGTGCAGGTCTGGGGTGAGAACGGCGGAACGACGGCAGTTGCCGTTTACGCTGTGCTGATGTATTCGAGTGATCTCTGCTGGCCTCTTCTTTACGGCATAAGCGACTCACTTGCTCCATCTATTGGCTATAACTGGGGTGCTGAAAACTATAAAAGAGTCAAAAAGATCGCAAAATGCGGCTACATAGGAACTGCAACAGTCGGACTTGTGTCAACGTCTATTTTGTTCTTTTTCTCGGATACGGTCGCTTCGCTGTTTTCAAAGGCGGAGGACGTTATGCTTTTGGCAGAATCCTCAGTCGCTATCAGACTTTTCTGCTTCGCGTATCTGTTCAGATGGTTCGTGGTATCGACTCAAAGCTTCCTCAGCGCTATAGAAAAGCCTTTTTTTGCAACGCTTATGTCGGTATCGACTGCGCTGATTTTCCCCGTTATCATTCTCGGTGCACTCTGGAGCATGGGTCTTAGCGGCATATGGCTGAACTTCGTGGGTGTAAATATGCTTGCGGCAATTCTTGGCATAGTCCTTCTTATGAAGGTTGCAAAGGAGATAAAAAGAAGATCGCTTGAAAAAGCAAATAAACAAGCGTTAAGCGAAAACGAATAACAAAAAGAGCTTTCCGATCAGTCGGAAAGCTTTTTATAATTTAATTGAAAAATAAATCAATTTGTGGTATATTCTATTTATGAGATTATTCCGAAAGGAAGGAAGATTTTATGAAAACCAAGCTTTCTCCAAAATTCTGGCTTACGCTTACGTTATTCAGCCTTATCGGTCAGGTTGCGTGGGTGGTTGAAAATATGTATCTGAACGTTTTTATCTACAAAATGTTCAACGCAAGCGCTGCGGATATTTCTGCAATGGTAGCCGCAAGTGCCGTGTCGGCTACGCTGACTACAGTATTCATCGGTGCGGCATCCGATAAGATAGGCAAGCGAAAGATATTTATGTGTGCAGGATATATCCTTTGGGGAATATCAATACTTTGCTTTATCCTTTTGCGAGAGGATATAATAAACGCAGTTTTCCCGATGGCTGTATCGGCAGCATCGCTTGGCGTTTCGCTTGTTATTATTCTTGACTGCGTAATGACCTTTTTCGGCTCAAGTGCAAACGATGCTGCGTTTAATGCGTGGCTGACCGACAGCACGGACGCATCAAACAGAGGCGCTGCAGAGGGAATCAACGCAATGATGCCTCTTGTTGCAATACTTGCCGTGTTCGGCGGATTTATGGCGTTTGACCTCGACAGCGCTCAAAGCTGGAGCGTTATTTTTGCAATAATCGGAATAGTCGTTATTGCAGTCGGTATACTCGGATGCTTTATTATAAAAGAGCCTGAGCTTACGAGATCGGACGATGGGTATCTCAAAACGGTTATTCACGGCTTTTTGCCGTCTACTATCAAGAGCAACCGCTCTCTTTATTTCTACCTTGCGACCTTTATATTATTCAATATATCTATTCAGATATTTATGCCCTACCTCATTTTGTATTACGAGGTATCGCTCGGTATGAGCAACTACGTATTCATAATGGCGCCAGCCATTATATTGGCGTCGGTAGCAACTGCTCTGTGGGGCAGAGTATACGATAAAAAGGGATTTTCATACTCGTCTGCCTTCAGTCTTGCGTGGCTTGCGGTGGGTTATATCATTCTTTACTTCTTTAAGTCGGATGCACTCGTTTTCATAGGCTCTCTTCTTATGATGTGCGGATATCTGTCGGGCATGGCGGTATTCGGTGCAAAAATCCGAGATCTTACCCCCGAGGGCAAGGCAGGAATGTTTCAGGGCGTGCGCATCTTTTCTCAGGTGCTGGTGCCCGGTGTTATCGGTCCGTATATCGGAAAGACAGTCCTTGCAAATGCCAAAACTGTAATAAACAGCGACGGAACGGAGTCTTTTGTGCCAAATGAAAATATATTCTTATCGGCGCTCGTTTCGATAATTGTTCTTGTTGTGGTTTTGGCGACGTATTCGGTATTTAACAAACGATTTGATAATAAATCACACAAATAAAAATTTGTTTACCCCCTTGACAAAACATTATGCGCGTGATACAATTAATCAAAAAATAAAAAATGTTTAGAACTTTATTCTAAAGCAAATGGATAATCTTCTTACATTAATTTTTTGGGGGAATCAAATCTATGAAAACAATGAAGCTTAGTATCTTGGTAGCGGTAATTGCGGTAATAACAGTAATTCTTTCCTTATCTGTTGTTGCGGTGTCTGCTGAGGATATCACAGGCCTTTCCTTTGTGAAAGAAAAGCTCTATCAGGCAAGGTCCTCTCTTGAAAAAATGCCGCAAACCTATGAAGCAACCGTTTATATACCGACAACGGCTGCAGAAAACAAGCGTGTAGGTATTATATACGGTAACTGGGGTGACGCAGATAATTATAAAGCAAATAGCGTCAACTTTGAGATATCCTCTCAGTACAGACCCCGTATGTATTTTGTAAATGCTGCGGGCAAGGCATATGACCTTACTTTTTCAGGAGTTAATCTCACCCCCGGAAAGACAGAGCATTTTGCAATTGTTCTCGACTCGGCAAATAAAAAGGCAATGTGTTATCTCAACGGAGAGCTTGCCGAGACTGTAGATTTTGAATATGCAATAGATTATGCTGTAACGAAGCCCTGCGTTCTGGGCGGTAATATCCGTAATAATAACTCATCCTATTTTCTTGGAGTTGTTGAATCGTTAGCTATATACAGCGATGTCCGTACCGCCGATGAGATCAAATCAGATATGACTGCTCCCGGAAACGACGACCTTGTGGTATATCACGACCTTTCGAGCTATAAGCCGGGAGATCAGCCTTCCATGATCGAGGATCTCAGCCCCTGTGGACATGACGTTTATCTTCGACCATATTATACTAATGAGGAGATCACAGGTCTTTCCTTTGTGAAAGAAAAGCTCTATCGGGCAAATTCCGCTCTTGAAAAAATGCCGCAAACCTATGAAGCAACCGTTCATATACCGATTACGGCTTCATCCACCAAGCGTGTAGGTGTTATATACGGTAACTGGGGTGACGCAGATAGTTATAAAGCAAATAGCGTCAACTTTGAGATCACCGCTCAGTATAGCCCCCGTATGTATCTTGTAAATGCTGCGGGCAAGGCATATGACCTTACTTTTTCAGGAGTTAGTCTCACTCCCGGAAAGAAAGAGCATTTTGCAATAGTTCTTGACTCGGCAAACAAAAAGGCAATGTGTTATCTCAACGGAGAGCTTGCCGAAACTGTTGATTTTGAATATGCAATAGATTATGCGATAACGAAGCCCTGCGTTCTGGGCGGTAATATCCGTTATAATAACTCAACCTATTTTCTTGGAGTTGTTGAATCGTTAGCTATATATAGCGATGTCCGTACCGCCGATGAGATCAAATCAGATATGACTGCTCCCGGAAGCGACGGGCTTATGGTTCATCACGACCTTTCGAGCTATAAGGCGGGAGATCAGCCTTCCATGATCGAGGATCTCAGCCCCTATGGACATGACGTTTATCTTCAGCCTTATTATACTCAGGATGGCAACTGGTTTACCGATAAGGAGCCGGTCACAGATTATGCCTATTCGTTTGCAATAATAGGCGATACGCAATATCTTCTCGAGAAGCATCCCGAGGAGTTCCCCAAGCTGTACGATTGGCTTGTAGACAATGCGGAAGAGAAGAATATCAAATTCGTATTCGGTCTCGGTGATATAACAAACAGCGATACGATAGCCGAATGGAATCTCGCAAAAGAGCATATAACAAAGCTTGACGGAGTTATCCCGTATTCTCTCATAAGAGGAAATCACGACTCGATGAGAAATTTCAACCTTACGTTTACATACGAAGAGTATGCTCACACGTTTGACGGAAGCTATAACAACAGAATGGAGAATACCTATCAGGAGATCATAGTAGGAGATGTTAAGTATCTTCTCCTCTGCCTTGATTTCGGAGCGTCAGACGATGTTCTTGAATGGGCGTGCGAGGTCGTTGAAGCCTATCCCGACCATAACGTTATAGTAACCACTCACGCATACCTTTACCACGATGGAACACTTACCGAAGAGGGCGACGGATGGTATCCCATAAGATGCGGAGCTCCCAATAATGCTGATGCTATGTGGGATCAGTTTATAAAGAAATACGATAATATCGTAATGGTGCTCTCGGGACACGATCCGTGGGAGCAGGTCGTTATGAATAAAATGACCGGCGATAACGGTAACACCGTAACGAGTTTTCTTATTGACGCGCAGGAAATAGACAGATCAGACCGTCCGACCGGAATGGTATGTATGATGTACTTCTCCGAGGACGGAAAGAACGTTCAACTCGAGTATTACTCTACGGTCCAGGAAAAGTTCTTTTTCAGAACCAATCAGTTCAACTTTACTCTTGATACTGTAGAGCGTACAGCGCCGAAAACGTCGGTTACAGGTACGGTTGAGGACGGTGCTGACGTTACAGTTGAGCTTGTAAGTGATGGTGAGGTTGTATATACCGCACAGGCTTCCAATGAGAACAAATTTGAGATAAACGCAGTTGCTCAGGGCACTTACGATCTCGTTGTAAGAAAGCCCGGTTATCTTCCTAATATAATCAAGAATGTTTACGTCAGCGGAAACGCTATGATAGCAAACAAGATCGAATTCAACATTGCGGGTAATATAAACGGAGACGGATATATAGATGCGACAGACGTTTCGATGTTAGTGTCAGATCTTGGAAAGGAAGATTCGATTGCGGCTTATGCAACGTCCGATATAAACAAGGATACGTACAGAGATGCTATCGACGTTGCAATACTTGGCTTCAACCTTCATAAGCCTGCTCCTCAGTCGGAATACGTGAATACAGTGATTTCTGCAATAGCTCCCGGTGAATTTGACGGTGAAGAGGTGCTTCAGCTCCATAACTGCGATTCTCAGACAGGCTCGTGGGGAGCGGGAATGTCTCTTGCTACCGATAATGCACCGGAAGGCACGGGATATCTGACAGCAACTCACGCGACACTTCCCGTTATCTGCGCAAAGTTCAACGCAGTCGATCTTTCAGCTTATAAGCCTACCGGATATCTTTCACTTAAGGTATATATCGATGATGTTACAAAAATATCTACCTATATGGGTATAGACCTTTGGGATACTGCAAACGATCCCCAGAAAACTGCCGCTTGGAGATGGGTAGAGCCTGCTCTGCTCAAGAACGGCTGGAATGAGCTTAAGCTTTATTTCAATGAATGTACTATGGACGGTCTTGATTATACTAAGGCTACTATGCTCAGAGTATACGTGGAAAATCCCGATTCAACATCTGATATAACCATAGGTGTTGACGATATTAAGATAGTATACGAAGAATAAACTTCAAATAAAAACCGCAGGAGTTTCTCCTGCGGTTTTTAGCGTAATAACCGCTTGACTTTTCTTTTGTCTGATGATACCATATATGAAATAGCAAAACTACTATCCCGGGAGATAAATATGGGCAAGTTTGACGGAATACTTCTTTGTACCGATCTTGACGGAACCTTATATAAAAACGACAAGACCGTATCGGAAGAAAACATAAGGGCAATAGAATATTTCAAATCCGAGGGCGGATATTTCACCTTCGTTACGGGCAGAATGCCGTACTATATATCCGATATATACGATATGACAAAGCCTAACGCTCCTATCGGATGCATAAACGGAGGCGGGCTTTACGATTATCCAAATAAGCGCTATATATGGAATTGCGCCGCTGCCGACGGTGTTCTTGAATTGGTCTCATGCGTTGAAAGGGAAGTGCCGGGCATCGGTATTCAGGTAAACACCTTTTACAATACCTTTTTCTGCAAGGAAAACGATGCAACTGTGAGATTCAGAGCACGGACGGGGCTTCCTCTTTTGAAATGCGATTACAATGAGATAAAAGAGCCTATCGCAAAGATACATTTTCTCAGTCTGTCAGAGGAAGATATACAAAAAGCTGCAGACGTTCTTTCTTCTCATCCTCTTTCCGATCGGTTTGATTTTATAAGGTCGGAAAAAACCATATACGAGATATTACCTAAAGGTATCGGGAAGGGAAGGTCTATCGAAAAGCTGACCGAGTATCTCGGATTAGACCCGAGAAAGACGGTTGCGGTAGGCGATTACGATAACGATATCTCCATGATACGTGCCGCAGGAGTGGGTATTGCGGTATCCAACGCATCTCAGAATACTCTTGCCGCCGCCGACTATATAACGGTAAGCAACGAGGAGCACGCTATTGCAAGGGTGATATCCGACATCGAAGAGGGAAAATATAATATATGATAAAAATCCGAAAGTTTTGGCCTCGGGTGCTAAAGGACAGTTATAAATAGTTGAAAGCCTCGGCAGGGAGTTCCCTTGCCGAGGCTGAATTTATTTCTATCATTCAAAATATTTAACGATTAGTTAAACCCTTGTTGCATATGCTTCGCTTGTAAATGCTCAGATTTATGATATAATATAATCAGAAACGGGCCTGTTTACTTTGCTTAC
>JAZSMJ010000043.1:0-11914 GCA_045535815.1 Eubacteriales bacterium | reverse complement strand
TCAAGAGTTAGTCCTTCCACCCTAAAAAAGAACCTGGCGTTGATCAACGCCAGGCCTAAAAAAGTTTTAAATTTTAAAAATCCCTTGGATTTATTTGAAGATTCTATCAAAAAGTGTTGCACTTAGTTTGACAATTCATCTCTATATTAGTAGATGACGGTAACTCCCGCCTTGTCGGCCTGCTCCTGAAGCTCGTCAGGAAGAGGCTTATCCGTTATTATAACGTCCATCTGTGCGATATTACCGAAGGTATAGGGAAGACACTTTCCTATCTTGGTGCTGTCTATCAGCATTATCTTCTTTTTAGCGCAGGCAAGAGCCTTTCTTTTCAGCTCACATTCGTTATAAACGGCATTGGTAAAGCCGTGATCTACCGATATGCCTGCTGCGCCCATAAAAGCGGTATCTATATTTACCTTGTCAAGCGCTTCAAGCGCTATAGGTCCCGACGTTGAGGCAATTTCCTTGTTGAGCGAACCGCCCGTGAGTATTACCTCAATATTTTTAAATCTCTGAAGTTCAAGTGCGATTACCGGACCGTTTGTGGTAACGAAAAGGGAGATATCGGAGAGCATTTTTGCAATCTGCAAAACCGTTGTACCCGAATCAAAATATACCGAAGAAGAAGGCGTTATAAACTGCATAGCCTTTACTGCTATTGCTTCTTTTTTCGAAAGCTCAGATATCACGCGGTGTCTGTGCGTGAAATAGTCGGATATCGTTTCCTCGTTTATCCTTGCTCCGCCTCTTGTTCTTGTAAGATAACCGTTTTTTTCAAGGAGATTCAGGTCTCGGCGAATAGTCATCTCTGTATAATCGGGGAAGAGTGCACAAAGCTCGCGAAGCGTTACTTCCTTCTTTTGAATGATATAATTGAGAATGATGTTAGCTCTTTTTTCTGCCATTTAAGTTACCTCTTTTGTGTAATGGTTGTCAAAATGAACGGCAACCCCTCTCATGCTCACATGATAAATTATCAGATACGGGTGAATATCAGCAGATTGTCCCCCAAATTTTACTGCTGTACCTATATTATACCATATTATCATTTTTTGTCAATTGTATTTGAAATTAACAAAAAAATGTAAGGCTGCGTTAACAAAAAAATGTAATGTTGAAATACCTTTACAAGCTAATTTCTTTGTGATATAATGAACAGTGGTATATGATATTATAACAAAATGTAGTTATATTTCGTATGGCGAAAGGGATGTAATAAAATGATAAAGGTAATTGATGAAAAAAAGCTGTGTCTTGCAATAGGCGCAGGCGCTATAGGCAGATCTATTACGGGATGCATTTTTACCAAGATCGGCTGTGAGGTCGTTTTTGCGGACGTAATGCAGAAGTCTATAGACGATATAAACAACCGTCACGGTTACGTTATTCACGTGGCTGAAACGGGCAAAAAGACTTTTGACGATAAGATCGAGGGTATTAGCGCAATAAACGTTAATTCTTCTGATGCGGATGCTCTTGCTAACGAGGCAGATTACATCTGTACTTCCGTTGGTCCTGTCGGTATAAGAGCTCTTCTCCCCAAGTTTATCGAATGGGTGGTCAAGAGAAACGAAACTACAAAGAAACCGCTTTGTATGCTCTTCTTTGAAAATGACAGCGAGTGCGAAACTCTCGTTAAGTCAGCTATTGAAGAAAAGCTTGGATGCGTTCCGGATTGGATGAGCATCGCAAGAACGTCTATAGAGCGTATGACAAAGCAGGCAATAGAGAAAGACGGAAGCTTTAACGTTCTTTCCGAGCAGTTTATCCCCGTAATTGCTCCCAAATCTGTTCTTGAAAAGAGCGGACTTGATGCATATCCGGAGTATTTTATGGGTGCGGACAGCCTTCCTAAATACTATTATAGAAAGCTTTACACCAATAACCTCGGACACGCTGTTCTCGGTTATGCAGGTACATATTACGGATATGAAACCGTAATGCAGGCTCTTGCAGATAAGAGAATAGAAAACCTTTTAAGACAGGTTCTCAAGCAGTCGTCTGAGATGCTTATGTGTGAATACGGCTTTGAAAAGCAGGAGATAGACGCTCACGTTGAATCGCTTATGCTCAGATATGCAAACGCTGAATTTGACGACAGTCTTGAAAGACTCAGCAGAACTCCTACACGTAAGCTTTCATCACACGAGAGAATACTCGGCTCCATCCTTCACTGCTACGAACACGGTAAGGGTGCAGGAGCAATAATAGATACTCTCTGCTACGCAGTAAATTATTATAACGCAGAAGATCCTTCTTCTGTAGAGCTCGCAGACCTTCTCAAAAACAAGGGGATTGAAGGCGTGCTTCAGTCTGTTTGCGGACTTACTCCCGAACAGAAGGTATATCAGGATATCCTATTGGTTTATCAAAATAATACATATAAAAATATATAATTCATGGAGGAAAAAATCATGGCAACAAAGACACCTTACAGAATTTTTCTTGACACAGCAAACGTAAACGAGATCAAGGAAGCTCTCGAGACCGGTATAGTTAACGGTATCGCAACCAACCCCAACAAGATGGCTCAGGTTGGCAGAAAGTACGAAGACGTTATCAAGGACATCAGATCCTTCTATAGCGGACCTATCGCTTGCGAAGCTATCTCCACACAGCATGAAGATATCATCGAAGAAGCAAAGAGACTTACCAGCATCGCTGACAACCTCGTTGTTAAGATTCCTGCTAACAAGGAAGGTATCAAGGCTATAACAAAGCTCGTTCCTATGGGAATCAACACAAACGCTACACTTATCTTTAACCCCGCACAGGCTCTCGCAGCAGGTCTTGCAGGATCTCCGTTTATCAGCCCCTTCATAGGCAGAGCTACATTCACAGGTAGAGACGGACTCGTTCTCTTCGAACAGGTTAGAGAAATGTACGATGCATACGACATTCACTCTGTAGTTATCGCAGCTTCCATCAAGAACTGCTACGATGCAGTACAGGCAGTATGCGCAGGTGCTGACTCTCTCGCACTTACATACGAAATATTCAACCAGCTCTTCGATCATCCCCAGACACAGATGGGTATCCAGAGCTTCACAAACGACTATAACAGCATTTACAACAAATAATTTCACAATATTATAAAAGTCTATTAATAATTAGGAATTATAATATAGTCATATATACGAGTTTACCGGTTTCCAAAAAAGGGAAACCGGCAAATTCGTTTATCGATAAACGGACAGGCATATACTGCTGAGCTTTATCGGTAAACTAATTTGAAAAAATAACGGCAGAAATATCTGCCATACAAACAAAAGGGGTAAAACGATGAAAACAACAGCACTTCGTCTTTACGGCGTAAATGATGTCAGACTCGAAGAATTTGAATTGCCGGAAATAAAGAGCAATGAAATTCTTGCAAGAGTAATAAGTGATTCGCTCTGCATGTCCTCCTATAAGGCAGCAATCCAGGGCGAGCATCATAAGAGAGTACCTAACGATATCGCAACAAATCCTATCCTTCTCGGACATGAGTTCTGCGGTGAGATCGTTCAGGTAGGTGACGATCTTAAGGATCAGTACAAGGAAGGCGCACGCTTTATTATTCAGCCTGCTATCAACTACAAGGGCAGACTTGATGCACCCGGATATTCCTTCCCTTACATCGGCGGATGCGCTACATACGTAATCATTCCTAAGGAAGTTATTGAGCCCGGTTGTCTCCTTCCTTACAATGCAGATGCATTCTTCTACGGATCTCTTGCTGAACCGCTTTCATGCGCAATCGGTTCTTTTGAAGAGTTCTTCCACACAAAAGCAGGAATCCACGAGCACAAAATGGGTATCAAAGAGGGCGGTAAGCTTGCAATTCTTGCAGGTGCAGGTCCTATGGGTATCGGTGCTATCGACTATATTGTTCATTGCGACAGAAAGCCCGGTCTCGTTGTTGTAACAGACATCAACCAGGAAAGACTTGACCGTGTTGCATCCATGATCACACCTGAGGATGCAAAGGCAAACGGCGTAACTCTTATCTATAAGAATACCGCTTGTGACGACGCTTACGATCAGCTTATGGCTCTTACAGACGGTACAGGCTTTGACGACGTTCTCGTTATGGCTCCCGTTAAGTCCGTTATCGAATTTGCTGACGATATCCTCGGCTTCGACGGATGCCTCAGCTTCTTTGCCGGTCCCCCCAGAACAGACCTCAAGGCAGAGGTTAACTTCTATGACGTTCACTACAATTCTTCTCACATCGTTGGTACAGTAGGCGGTAACACAGACGATATGCGTCTTGCTGTTAAGATGACGGAAGAAGGCAGAATCCATCCCGAGGGAATGGTTACTCACGTTGGCGGTCTTAACTGCACACCTGAAGCAACCCTTAACCTTCCCAGCATTCCCGGTGGAAAGAAGCTTATATATACACAGTGCAAGTTTGACCTTACAGCTATTACTGATTTTGCTGAAAAGGGTAAGACAGATCCTATGTTCGCAGAGCTCGCAAAGATCTGTGATGCACACAACGGTCTGTGGTGCCCCGAAGCAGAAAAGTATCTGCTTGAGCACGCAGAAAAGATCTGAGTTAAACAACAATAAAAAGCAGGAGATGGAAATCTCCTGCTTTTTTGCTTATATTATCATATAGATCAAAAAATCTGCGAAGATAGCGCCAAGGACACAGACCATTACCGGAAGCCTTCTAAAGGCAAGAATTCCTGCAACCAAGGCTCCGACTATCCCGATTATAGGATTTGCCTCGTCGGTCATAAAAACGCCGGGGAAGACAAGCGCAGACATTGCGGTGTAGGGAATAAGCTTTAAAAACTTTTCAACCTTTTTGTTGAATTTCAGCTTGTCTACGAGAAAGAAGGGAATTGCTCTCGGAAGATAGGTAACTGCAGTCATACCGAGAATTATCAGAATTATATCAGAGACTTTCATCAGCATCATCCTCCTTAAGATCCACGAAGAATACACCGATGAAAGCACAGATAAGCGTAGAGGCTATAAGCGCCCAGCTCGATTCCATAAAAAGAGAAAGTAAGGTGTTGCAAAGCGCTGTCAAAGCAACTAAAACCCCGAGCTTAAAATTACCGCTGAGGCCCGGCATAAGAATAGCAATAAACATTGCGTAAAGAGCAATTCCGAGACTTGCGCTTATTATCTCGGGCAAAAAGCCAGATGCAATTGCACCGATAAGAGTTCCAACGTTCCACGATGAATATGTAACAAGAATAAGACCTAAGAAAAACACCGGAGAGGCGTTTTCTTTTTTCTCGGTGGTAAATATCGCAAAGGATTCATCCGTTACTCCAAACGAGGCTACCAGCTTTGTAAGAATCCCCTTGGGCTTCATTTTATTTGCAACGCAGATGCTCATTATAACGTGTCTGAGATTCAGAATAAATGTCGTTATGATAATAGCAATAATGCTTGCACCCTGAGCATACATACCTGCAGACATCATTTGACTTGCTCCTGCAAATACAGAGAGCGACATAAGGCAGGTCTCAAACACCGAAAATCCTGCCTGACGTGCCATTATCGCATATGCTATGCCTACGGGAATGAATCCGAAAATAACGGGGATTCCGGCCCTCATTCCTCTTAAAAAGGCTTTTTTTATATCTTTGTTTTTATTCATAAATAAGACTGCCTTGTTAAAAAATTAGACTTAGCAAATAGATTACTGCAAGATGAGCAGGGTAGTATATGTAGAAGAAATATTTCATCCGAGCTTTTCCTCTTTTGCCACTGTAAAAGAATAAAAGGGGCAGCGAAAGCAAAGCAAACCATTGCTTCCAAGAGCTTGTATATGCAAGCAAAACAAGTGAAAGAGCCATAAGGCAGAGCTTTTGATGTTTGTTTTTTCCTAAATATATAAGAACGGGAGCAAGTACACCGAAAAATCCGTAGTCGATGCTGAATTTTGGAGATCTGAGATAAATCGGCAGTATCTCGGATATCAGAAAAACAGTGCCTATTACCGCAAGTGCGACAGCACCGCTTAAAAGGTCCTTTCTTTTAAGGAAGCTGTCCAATGCATAAATTGTAATGACCGATAGCGAAAAGGTTACGAGTATGCATTGCTTTAAAGAGCCGAGTGCTATAAAATAAACGGCCTGACAGGCAAATGCCGTTAATAATAGCGTGAGTAAATATTTTATGCGATTTTTGGTGTAAGTACATCCCTCGGCTATCATATATGCAAAAATGGGAAATGCAAGTCTTCCGATTATTCTGAATATATCAACTCCGGGAAACAGCTGAAGACCGATATGGTCAATCGTCATCGAAATACATGCAATTATCTTCAGCTGATTGCCTGAAAGAAGGGATAGCTTAGAGTTTAATTTGTCAGGCATATTTAATCCTTTCCGTCTTGTTTGTGTTGGTCATACACTCCATAAAAGCTGTGATGTTTTCTTCGTTTAAGTAATTTTTATCGTGCGTCAAAATTCCAATGGATTCTCTAAAAGAGTAACCTTCTTATTGGTTGCATCCAATTCAACACGACAGCCAAGAGGCACCGTAAACATCGGATGTGTATGGCAACAATCAAATTCTGCTAAGAACGGAATGCGAGATTTACCTAATACCTCTGTTAAAATTTCGTAAGGCTTCCTGCCGGTTTCGTTATCATCAAATTTTTCATGTTTTCCAAGAATGATACCACCGATTTTATCAAACACTCCCGCCAGCTTCAGCATAGAAAAAGAGCGCTCGATTGTACAGGCATCTTTCAGCGAATCTTCAATAAACAGAATATCGCCCTCTCTGATTTCGGGCATATACTCCGTTCCGAAGAAGCCTCCCATAGTATTTAGATTTCCGCCAATCAATCGACCTGCGCAAATACCGGGATTTACGCTTATCCAACTGTTTATGTATTCTTCCTTTCCTCTGTCCTGGTTGCTCCAGTCAATAAATTCATCAGTCCATATGGACGGCATCTTATATTCATAAGGTAAGTAAACTCCATCATAAATGACTGACTTGAAATTATCGAACGTCATATCTACAAACGGAGGTAATTCTCCAAAAGATGATGCCAATGCAGGACCGTAGAATGTGACGAGACCTGTTTTAGCGTATATTCCCAATAATAGAGCTGTTGTGTCGGAGTATCCGATAATGATTTTGGGATGCTGCTTCAAATATTCGTAATCGATATAAGGCAGAATAGAATTTGTGTTGTATCCGCCTATTGCAGCCATCAGAACGTGCACATCATCATTATATAGTAGCTGGTTGAATTCATCGGCACGCTCCTTGATACTGCCGGAACGATAGTGATCCTGCTTACCGAAAAGATTTCCGTCAATAATGCGAATACCTTTAGAGGCTAAATACTCTTTTCCTCGGTTATATCTCACAGGAACTGTTGCTGAAATGGGTGAGGATGATGAAAAAACTCCTATTGTCAAATTGTCTTTCAACATTCGAGCTTTCATTGAGTAATGCTCCTTTTTAATAAATCCTTGTGTTATATTTGAGTTGATTTCGATTGTGTTTTTTGCACAAACAGAAAAACGTCGACTTATTTCCTGCTAAATTTCACGATTGATTCGTCAGTAATGCCTTTAGGTGGGATATCCACCGCAAGAAGTCGATATGTTAAATTTGTCATATTAAACTTTTTTTCATATATCCGCATGTGAAAGGAAAAAAATCAAATTTTTGGGTTCCGGTATGAACAAAACCAAATGTCTCATACCACTTTCTCAATACCTGATTTTCCTCCACAATGCCAATATTCATTGTTTTGCATCCCAATTCTTTTGCAACATCAAAAGCATGTTTCAAAAGTTCTGCCCCAATCTTTTGATGTCTATGAGAAGGGATTACACATAAATTATTCAACTCACATTCGTTGTTTTCTTGTAATCGCAAAGAATAGTACCCCACGATAGTATCCTTATCAAAAAATACATACATGGGTCTGTGTTCCCCTAAAAAATGCCACTTTAATCTATCTTCTGTTGTTGCAAATGCGGTAAATCTTGGTGCATTCTCAATAGTAAAACCAAAATCATTTGCAACTGTAATAAAGCTTTCTTTTATTACATTTACGCAGTTAGAAAGTTCTTGTTCGGTTACTTTTCTTATCATAAAGCATTCCTCTGTCGAATTCAGTTTATCAATTCGAATTTTCCATCAATTCCTCAACATTCACATCGAACTTAATTCGCTCGTGGACATCTTTCCGACTTAAAAGGATTACAGTTTCGAGTGTTGTTTCTTTAGGTAGGAAATCTACCTGCGTATTCGATATATTGGAATTTGTTGAGCTGCGTTATGTAAATAAGATTTAATCCTCTTCTTTCTTTTTATAAGCCCAACAATGCCCGTCAAGGCGAAGTCTTTCGTAATGTCCTTCAAGATTATCAGCGTTACCCAAAAAATTGACGCAATCATGGCATTTTTCTCTTACAATACGGAGAAGCCTACACTCATAATCAATACGAGGCATCACTTCAGCTTCTATTGCTTCAATTATGTTCATCATTGAGATATTCACATATACCTCCTTTTTTTCTTCTTCAATAAAATACGGAGCAACACAATGATTTTCATCATACATAGTCAGCTTTAAAAATTTCAGTTCGGTATTATTGATAAACTCAATGAACTCTTCAATGTTTTTGATTTCTTTTGGAAATGCATAGTAACTGTTGTCTATTTGCAATAATTTCATTATAAATCTCCTTTTGCTTCGTTTTAATATTTCAAATTAAATTCAAGTTTGGAGGTCAGTTCATACTCGTTTTCAAAGCTTTTATATGAACAGAAATACGAACATAATCGTCTGTCCTTCACCTACTTAAAAGAACAACGCTTTCCACGTGACCGGTTCTTGGGAACATATCAAACGGAGTTACCTCACCGATAGTAAAGCCGTGCTGTTTGAATATGACGGCGTCCCTTGCAAGTGTAGCGGGATTGCAGGAAACGTATACTACCTTTTTAACTCTCGTATTACCGATGCGGTCGATAAGCTCCTTTGAACAGCCTTTTCTCGGCGGGTCGAGGATGATTATATCGGCGCCGTCGACAGATGCATCGGATGCATCTGCACATATAAACGATGCATTGGTTATTCCGTTATATTCTGCGTTGAACTTGGCGTTTTCGATAGAAGATGGATTGATCTCTATACCGGTAAGATTCGCTCCGGGCGTTTTGCTTGCAAGGTAAAGACCTATCGTACCTATTCCGCAATAAAGGTCTACGATGTTATCGCCTTTATCGGGACGTGCAAGATCTAAAATTCTTCCGTAAAGCATCTCGGTAACGTCGTGATTGATCTGATAAAAGGACTGAAGCGAGATCCTGAAGCCAAGACCGCACAAAACGTCGTTTATATATCCGTTTCTGTAAACTACCTTTGTTTCGTCACCGAGAATTACGTTGGTATCGCTTAGGTTATAATTGATGGTTATGGCGGTTATCTCAAGAAATCCGTTAACTATGGTTTTCAAAAGATCCATAGGCGGTTCAAACGATTTGGTGTTTGCAACGAAGCAGAGAAGATTTTCTCCCGTACCCCTTGCATTGCGCAGATAGATATATTTGAGACCCTTGAGCGGATTCTTCTTCAGATATTTTTTAATGAAAGCGATAATATTATCAAACGCTCTCGACTGAAGATGACATATATCGTGCTCGATTATATTGTGGGATTTGTTTGCATAGTATCCGATAGTACCGTCTTCTGCAACGGGATATATAGCCTTGTTGCGGTATCCGGACGTTTCGTAATTGGTGATTGTATCGTTTATTATAATATCGGGAAGTCCGGCTTTAACAAAAGCCGACTTCACCGAATTTTTCTTAAGCTCAAGCTCATAATCGTAAGAAATATTCTGATATACACAGCTTCCGCATCTGTGAGATACAGGGCAGGGGGAATCTATTCTGAACCTGGAGGGCGTCAGAATTTTTTCTATCCTTGCAACCGAATAATCCTTTAAGGATTTAATTATTTTTATCTCAAGCACGTCTTCGGTAACGCCGTCTTTGACAAAGGTGACTATGTTGTCAATACGGCATACGCCGTATCCAAGGTTGTTTGTATCGGTTATGGTTACCGTGTGAATCGAATTTTTCTTCAGCATATCTGTTACCTTACCTGAATTATTTTAATCAGATTTCAATACCGTTCAGTTTAAGAAGCTCCCTTGCGCTTTCAATGGAGTCAACTCCGGTTTTGTTTTTAATGGGTGCAAATTCCTTTTCTCTTATGACCTCATATGATAGGCACGAGTCCATCAGATGGATCATATCAAGAACGAGAGTTTCAAATTTAAGACCGTTGGGTGCTTCGGGTTTTACCGAATTTCCGTTTTCGTCAATATGGGGGATCTTCTTTTCAACGACGTGTATGGGCATCTTTTTAGCCATGATATCCTCAAGCTTTTTAACGTTGAAGAGATAGTTTAATATAACTCCGAAGTTGTAAAGAAGCTCGCCGTCTTCATCCCTTGAGTTGATTATCTCGTCGGTCATTTCGTAGTACTCAACTATAGACGGCTTGCCGTCCTCAAGACAGAGAACGCCCACCTTTTCACGAGGGTCAGCCTTTCTTACCACCTTTGCTCCGCAGTCACGACCGCTGAGAAGGGTAGCGCCAACGAAGGACGTATCGGTTATGCGCTGAAGTACGTTGTCAACCGCAAAAATGTTGAGCCATTCGATACCTTTTTCGTTGATGTATTCGAGAAGACCGCACTTTGCAAGTGACTGGAACCAACCGCCGTTTCCGTTGGGAGACATAGATACCTTGCCTTTTTCCTCAAGAAATACCTTGCCGTTATAATCGACGGAGGGAGCCATATCCTGAATAAAGAATTTGACGTAGTCCTTGTTATAGCCGAAGTAATTCTTTTCTTCAAAGAATGCAATAGTATCGGTATTGTTTTTGTCGCTTGTCATTATGAAAAGCGGAACCCATGCTCCGCATTCGTTTACGACGTCCATAAGATTGTTTATAAGTGATTCAAAGATGTAAAACGTCTTGCTTATACCAATATCAACGGTTCCTTTAGGTCTGTCCGAGCCGAGACGGGTCCCCTGGCCGCCTGCGAGAAGAACTGCTCCGATCTTTCCTGCACGGATAGCATCACGGCCTGCTTTTTTATAAGTTTCGGTATTTTTGTTTATTTCATTTACCGTGAGCGCACCAAGAGGCTCAAGCTTTCCCTTGTTTACCGGAATGCCTCTCTGGTCGATAAGCTTGATAAGATCAAAATCAATGGATTCGATCTGCTTTAAAAGATCAGCCTTTTCGGATTCGGAAAGAGGGTCATAAAATCTCAGAAGCTGAGTTTGATCCTTTTCTTTCAGTAATTTTTTAATTTCAAAATAGTTCATAAATAACCCCTCAATATATAAAAATGTTCTTAACAGTATGAGCAAATCCGATTTTTAATCGAAATTACCCTATAATACTATATTATATCATTTATTTAAATAAAAATCAATGAAAATATAGTATTGCCCGGATAATATCTGTCGAAAAAAGTTTTTAAAAAAGCAGTTTAATTTTTGGTAAATCTCTTGACAAAGGTGTAGTAGTGTGATATACTATGAAACAGCCGACAGCAATACATATGCCGGTGTGGCGGAATCGGCAGACGCCACGGACTTAAAATCCGTTGGGTGAATAACCCGTACCGGTTCAAGTCCGGTCACCGGTACCATATATCGCGGAGTGGAGCAGCCCGGTAGCTCGTTGGGCTCATAACCCAAAGGTCGTAGGTTCAAATCCTGCCTCCGCAACCAAAAAATCAAGCAACCAAAAGGTTGCTTCATTTTTTTATCCATTGCGAAAGCAATGGTATATCATCGCCGTTAGGCGTATATCATCACGCGTAGCGTGTATATCATCAGCCGTAGGCTGTATACCGCTTTCGCAATGATGATATACAACACTCCGTGTTGATGATATGCA
>JAZSMJ010000060.1:0-13207 GCA_045535815.1 Eubacteriales bacterium | reverse complement strand
CGCCGAAGGCGACACCTCTCCCAAAGGGCAAGGCATACGCATTGTGTTAGTACTGACCCGAGAAAATATTTTGAAAGTTTTTGGGGTGGGGTATGGGGAGGACCTTTTTGTAAAAAGGCCCTCCCCACCATAATATAATATTTCTCGTCTATCAGCCTTCGCCCATCAGCTTGACCATAACGGCCTTCTGAGCGTGCAGGCGGTTTTCCGCTTCCTCGAATATCTCGTCAGCGTGAGCCTCGAACACCTCTGCGGTGATCTCCTCGCCTCTGTGTGCAGGGAGGCAGTGCTGGACCATAGCGCCCTTGTTTGCAACTGCGACCACCGTATCATTTATCTGATAGCCTGCAAAGATCTTCTTTCTCTCCTCGGCTTCGCCTTCCATACCCATACTTGCCCAAACGTCGGTATAAAGAACGTCTGCGCCGCTTGCCGCCTCTTCGATATTGCTTGTGATCTGGAACTTGTCGCCGTATGCCTTTGCAAATTCAAGAACGTCAGCAGCAGGACGGTAGTTATCGGGGCAGGCGATACCCACCTTCATGCCTGCCGTAAGACAGCCGACGATGAGGGAGTTTGCCATATTGTTTCCGTCGCCTATATAAGTGAGCTTAACACCGTCAAGTCCGCCCTTTATCTCCTTTATCGTGAGAAGATCGGCAAGAACCTGGCAGGGATGAGCGTAGTCGGTAAGACCGTTTATTATCGGAATGGAGGAATACTTTGCGAGATCCTCGACCTCCTTTTGCTCGTAGGTTCTTATCATAATACCGTCAAGATAGCGTGAAAGAACTCTTGCGGTATCCTCTATCGGCTCGCCTCTGCCTATCTGCAGGTCTCTTGAGCTGAAGAACATCGCCTGGCCGCCGAGCTGGTACATACCGGTTTCAAATGATACTCTCGTTCTGGTCGACGCCTTCTGGAATATCATACCAAGGGTCTTACCGCTGAGCACCTTATGGCTGATGCCGTTTTTATTTTCATATTTGAGCTGTGTTGCAAGGTTGAGTATGTCAAGAATCTCTTCTTTTGTAAGATCTGACATTTTCAAAAGATTTCTTTTCATCTCTGATCTCCTTTTTATGTATAGATAAATTTATATTCAATTATACTCTTATGCCGCGTGCAATTATAAAATCGGAGCAGTCCGAGGCACCTCTTATAAGAGAAAACTCTCTTTCGGCGTGGACTATATTCTCAAATGCGTCGGAGAATTGGTCGAAGGCGTTTACCTCGTCCCTTCTGCCTGCAAAAAGCGAGGGGATGCCTGCCGTTTTGATCTTCATGAAGCAGCAGTCTGAAAACAGCCTCGTAAGGTCTTCGCACGTGTAGTAATAAAGCGACTCCTCCGAATCGGTCTCTCTTCCCGACTGAGCAAGATAGGATAGCGTCCTTTTTACCTCTGCGACATCGTCGCCCTTGCCGTTTTGCGCCACCCTTCTCATAGCAGAGCCAAGTCCGAGCACGCTTATAATAACGCTTCCGCCTATCTTGGTGACCCTTTTGAGCTCGTTTATAGCCGCCTCCGTCTTATCTCCGAGAGCGTTGAACAGATTTCCGCAGCAAATGACCGTATCAAACGAGCAGTTATCGATAAACGAAAGGTCGGTGACGCTTGCCTGAATAAACTGACCGCCAAAGCCCTCCTGATACAGTCTCTCCTCGGCGATGTCCAGCTTCTTTCTCGATATATCGCAGACCGTTATCTGCGCACCCTTTTCGGCTATTCCGCAGGAGAAGATACCGCCGTTTGACGAAAGATCAAGCACCGACATACCCGAAGCTATACTCTTTCCGAAAAAATCCATATGTCCCTCGTATACCAGCCTATCGTAAGAGGAAAGGTTGAGCATAAAGACACCTCCGTCACAAGACTTTATATAAGTATTATAGCTTATACTGCCAATATCGTCAAGTTTTTAGTTTTTTCTTTCTTTTTCGACGAAGGCACGCAGATTGGATATCTGCACCTCTACCGCCTTCTCGGACGGACCGCCGTAGGCGCTTCTGCCGTTTACGCAGTTTTTAAGGTCTATCGCCTGATAGATATCGTCCTCGAATACCTCAGAGGCAGACTTGAATTCGCCTAGCGTCAGCTGATCGAGCGATTTTCCGCATTCAACGCAGTATCTTACAAGCCCTCCGCTTATCTTATATGCATCTCTGAAGGGAAGTCCCTTCTTGGTGAGATAGTCTGCACAGTCGGTGGCGTTCATATATCCCTTTGCGGCTGATTCAAGCATCACCTGCGGTCTTACCGTCAGCGTTGCAAACATTTTCGTGAAGACGTAAAGCGAGAGCTTAACGTTATCGAGTGCGTCAAATATAGCCTCCTTATCCTCCTGCATATCCTTGTTGTATGCAAGGGGAAGTGCCTTCATGACGGTCAGAAGGGTAACGAGCGAGCCGTAAACTCTGCCTGTCTTGCCTCTTACAAGCTCGGCAACATCGGGGTTTTTCTTCTGCGGCATTATGGACGAGCCTGTGGAGAATGCATCGTCAAGGTCTGCAAAGCCGAACTCTGACGAGCACCAAAGTATTATCTCCTCGGAAAATCTGCTCAGATGCATCATTATTATCGACAGTGCGCTTGCCGTTTCGATAACGAAATCACGGTCGGAAACGCCGTCCATGCTGTTCTCGCACGGACCGTCAAAGCCGAGCAGCTCAGCCGTCATAAATCTGTTTATAGGATAGGTGGTGGTTGCAAGAGCGCCCGAGCCCAAGGGCATATAATTCATTCTCTTTGCCGCATCACGCAGTCTCGAAACGTCACGTGTGAGCATCTGCGCATAGGCGAGTATATAGTGCGCGTAGGTTACCGGCTGCGCCCTCTGAAGATGGGTATAGCCCGGCATTACCGTCTGCGTATGTGCAGACGCAGTATCGATTATAGCATCGATGAGATCAAGCACTCCGTCTGCTATCTCGCTTATCTGATTTCTCAGATACAGCCTTGTATCGACTGCCACCTGATCGTTTCTGCTTCTTGCGGTGTGCAGTCTTTTTCCGGTATCGCCTATTCGCTCGGTGAGTATCTGCTCAACGAACATATGTATATCCTCGGCATCGGATTCAAGACTGAGCTTTCCTTTTTCGATATCGGAGAGTATACCCCGAAGGCCCTCTATTATCTTATCCGCTTCGCTTTGCTCTATTATTCCGCATTTGCCGAGCATCTGTGCGTGCGCCATACTGCCCGTTATGTCCTCTTTATACATTCTGCTGTCAAAGGAGAGCGAGCTGTTAAAATCGTTTACGCTGCTGTCGGTCTCCTTGCTGAAGCGTCCTGCCCACATTTTCATTACGGTTTTCCCCTTCCGGTGTTTTTTGCATAAATTTCAAATGCGGCGGACGGTGTCCGCCGCAAATATTGAATTGGTAACTTCTTATTTCTTGTTTCTCTTTGCATCAAGCTTTGCCTTAACTGTAAGCGGAAGTCCGAACAGATTGATAAAGCCTGTTGCATCGCTCTGATCGTAAACGTCATCCTCGTCAAAGGTTGCGATCTCTTCGTCATAGAGCGAATAGGGAGAGGTTACTGATGCAAGAATAATATTGCCCTTGTAAAGCTTGAGCTTAACGTCACCCGTAACGGTCTCCTGAGTCTTTGATACGAAAGCGGAAAGCGCCTCTCTGTAGGGTGTGAACCACTTGCCGAAGTAAACGAGGTCGGCAAAATCATAGGAAAGCTTCTGCTTTGCGTGCATTGTGTCACGGTCGAGAGTAAGGGTCTCAAGAGCATCGTGAGCCGCATAAAGAATGCTTCCGCCGGGTGTTTCATAAACGCCTCTGCTCTTCATTCCGACAAGTCTGTTTTCAACTATGTCAAGAAGACCGATACCGTTCTTACCGCCAAGCTCGTTTAACTTTTCAACGAGCTCTACAGCGCCCATCTTAACTCCGTCAATAGCAACGGGGCAACCCTTTTCAAAGCTGATGGTAACGTACTCTGCCTTATCGGGAGCCGCCTCGGGAGATACGCCGAGCTCAAGTATCTTATCGTACATGGGCTCGTTTGCGGGATCCTCAAGATCAAGTCCCTCGTGGGAAAGGTGCCAGAGGTTCTTATCCTTTGAATAGTTGGTCTCTCTTGTTATCTTAAGGGGAATATCGTGTGCCTCGGCGTAGTCTATCTCCTCGTCACGGGACTTGATGTCCCACGTTCTCCAGGGAGCGATTATCTTAAGGTCGGGAGCAAACGCCTTTATGGTAAGCCCAAATCTTACCTGGTCGTTACCCTTACCTGTACAGCCGTGAGCGATAGCGTCAGCGCCCTCGGCGAGAGCTATCTCAACTATACGCTTTGCGATTACCGGACGTGCGAAAGCCGTTCCGAGAAGGTATGTATTTTCATATCTTGCGCCTGCCTGCATGGTAGGGTAGATATAATCTTCGATAAATTCTTTTCTTAAGTCCTCGATATAAAGCTTGGATGCGCCTGTCTTTATAGCCTTTTCTTCAAGACCGTCAAGCTCAGACTTCTGTCCAACGTCTGCGGCAACTGCGATAACCTCACAGCCCTCGTAGTTTTCCTTGAGCCACGGAATAATGATAGAGGTATCAAGTCCGCCCGAGTATGCAAGAACTATTTTTTTGATTTTGTTTTCCATTTGAAAGCTTCCTTTCGTTATATATGTTAAAAAATATTTTTTCACCGTGTAATATGATTATACAACCATTTATTTCAAAATGCAATAGGCATATTCAACTAAAATGAATAAATATGCAACTATCTTTTATAAAATTCAACAAAAGACGAATATTATTGCATCACATCTGCCGATATGACGTGCCTTCTTTTCATATTAATAATTATTATAGCACTTTTTTTCACCGATTGCAATATTTACTGAGGTTATATTCTCAAATAATTACGAATACTGATAACGTCCGCAAAATGCGGATATCGAAAAAATGAATATTATGCGATTGGAGGTGAATTTTTGATACGAGAGAAGACTAAGCTTTTTACTGTATGCATCGTGCTTATCCTTTCGCTTTTCTCGGTGACGAGCGTTTACGCATCGGGCGACGTGACTCCGTACAACTGGTACTTCAAAAAGACGCAGGACCACACACCGCCACCTCTTCCGTCGGAGTTTACCTTTATAAAAGATTTAAATTCCTATTACTGCGATACCGACAGAGGAGAGGATGATAAGGTAATATACCTTACCTTTGACGCAGGCTACGAAAACGGCAACACCGCAAGGATACTCGATGCACTGCAAAAGCATAATGCCAAGGGCACCTTTTTCGTTCTTGAAAATATAATAAAGAGGGACACCGACCTCGTAAAGCGTATGATAGCAGAGGGACACACGGTTGCAAACCACACGGCGAGCCATCCCGATATGACCAAGATAACCGACAAAGCGGAATTTGCACGTCAGCTCAGCTCACTCGAGGACGTATACCGTGAGTATACCGGTGAGGAGATGGTAAAGCTCTACCGACCTCCGCAGGGAAGATTCAGCGCCCAGAATCTTGAGTATGCCAAGGAGCTGGGATACGCAAGCGTATTCTGGAGCTTTGCCTACGCCGACTGGGATAACGCAAAGCAGCCCGACCCTGCTTCATCTATGGAAAAGATACTTGCCCATACCCATAACGGAATGATAATACTGCTCCACCCGACCTCAGCCACCAATGCGCAGATAATGGACGATCTGCTCAGCGCATGGGAGAGTCAGGGATACAGATTCGGTGATCTTTCGGAGCTTTGCGGAATATGAAATTTATAAGTAGATTATCGGCGCTCATCGCCGTCTCGCTCTGTGTATCGGCTCTGAGCGCAAGCGCTGTCTCGGACAGCGCATACGCCATAAAGGAGCACGGCAATAGCCATATGAAGATAGCCCTCACCTTTGACGACGGTCCGCACGGAAGATACACGGCGCAGATACTTGATATCCTCAAGGAATACGGCGTAAGAGCCACCTTTTTCGTTATCGGGGAAAATGCAAAAAAGCACCCCGAGCTTATCGAGCGAGAGATAAACGAGGGGCACGAGATAGGCAATCACACCTACAGTCATATAAAGCTGCCGAGTGCAAACGAGGCTGTTTGTGAATACGAGATAGAGCAGACGCAGAGGATAATATGGGAGATATCGGAATACAGAGCCAAGCTTATAAGACCGCCCGAGGGCAGATGCAGTAAGGCGGTAAACGCAATAGCCGAGGAGGACGGATATTCGGTCATACTCTGGTCACTCGATACGGAGGACTGGAAGCACCGAAGTGTTACCGAGATAACGTCGTACGTGCTCGAAAATACCTCCGCAGGCGATATAATACTCTGTCACGATTTCATAGGCGGCGATTCACCAACTCCGCAGGCACTGAGAGTCATCATTCCCGCCCTGCTCGAGCGAGGCTTTAACTTCGTTACCGTTTCAGAGCTCATCAATACCAACTGAAATATCATACCCGTAAAAAAGCGGGTATGATATTTTTTTCGCTCTGTAATATTATCGCATCGGAAAAAGTATAATTGAATAACAAACACAGATACTCAGGGGGACAGATTTATGTTCATTTATTCTTTAAAGGCGTCAACCGTTAAATTTTTCACGGTGTTGGCTCTTTCGGTGGTCGCACTCATTACCCTTATCGTTTTTATTCCAAAGTCGGACGAGGCACACTCGCTCTCGGTATATACCGACTCGCAGAGCGTTACCTTTGACAAGATAAAGACAAACGAGGATCGCATTTCGTTTTTATCGCAGTTCGGGTGGGAGGTCGAGGCAGAGGCCTGTGAGGAGGCTCAGATAACCATTCCTGCCGAGTTCGATAAGGTGTTTATCGCCTATAACGAGCTTCAGAAGCAGCAGGGACTTGACCTTGGCAAATACAAAAAGAAGAAGATGGTAAGGTATACCTACGTCGTCACCAACTATCCCGACTACGACGGCAAGGTCTACGCCAATATAATAATATACAGAAACCGTGTGGTCGGCGGTGATATCTGCTCTGCCGACACAAACGGCTTTTTGCACGGCTTTGCGCTTGAGAAGTGAGAGGAGAGAACGTTGGGGGAACCATTTTTGGAAAAATGGTTCCCCCAAAACCCCTTCCCAAAAGCTTTCGGGGCATTATCCCGTGTTGAGTGCGTAGGGGTGGATTCCATATCCGCCCGGGTGTGTATACGGTGCGAACAAGGTTTGTGAGCCTTCTCCAGTGGGAGAGAAGTTTGCCACAGGCATACTTCAGGGACCACGCAAGTGGTGGATGAGGTGTTGCTGTGCAAACAATTTAATCTGAGGCATAAATGTTATGCTTTTTTACACCTCATCCGTCGCCGTACGGCGACACCTTCCCCCGCTGGGGAAGGCTGACGGCGGCAGCAAGCCACCGCCCTACGAGGAAGGGGTAATCTGCTCTACTTATCGTTTGACCCGGATTGTCGTGGGAGCCATACCCTACGGAAAAAAGTGAATAGTGAATAGTGAATATGTAATTGTAGGGCGGGGGCTTGCTCCCGCCGGGTATGTTCGCACAAGGCGTTACCTTTCCGAGCGGATAATGGAAGGTCGCCCCCTACGGAAAACAGTGAATAGTGAAGAGTGAAGAGTGAAGAGTGAAGAGTGAAGAGTGAACAGTTGGATGTGTCAGTGCCAACACAGTACATAGGGCAGGTGCATTCCACACTATGCTATGGAAAAATTTTTCACTTTTTTCGGAACTTTTCTTTTGCTCCTTCGTCTTTATGGATGGCAGATACAGATAAGTAATTTTCTGGGAGTAAATCTTCAATTTTATTTATACCAAAATCCAACAAATTATTGACATTTGGCTGCTTGTATTGTATACTGAATATGTATATGGAAATTTATACTATTAAAAGTATTTTAATCTTTTAAGAAAAAAAGGAGAAAAAAATGAAAAGAATTCTTAGTGTCATTCTCGTGGCAGTTATGCTTCTCAGCACACTCACAGTTTTCTCAAGTGCTGCAGCAAACACAACAACACCCGTATTTGAAAAGCTCAGTGATTACGTTTCGGGCGCAAAGGCAGGTCAGACAGTCTTCGTAACCAAGAATGTTGAGGTTACAGAGGGTCTTAAGATCCCCGCTACGGTAACCGTAGTTATTATGCCCGGCGCTATTCTTCACGTTGAAGAAAAGCTTCTCGTTGAAGGCGCTCTCGTAGTTTACGGTATTCTTTACCCCAACTCACAGATGAACATCGCTTCCAACAGAGGCTATCTCGACTATGCTCCCACAACAGGCTACTGGTGGGACAGCTACGTTGACTCTTACCGTCAGATGATCAATATGCAGGGTCAGGGTTACCTTTTCTGCCCCGTTTGCAGAAAGGCTATAACACACTGCACAACGTGTAACGCTCCTCACTGCGCTACATGCTCAGGTCACTCCACACTTTACTACTGCACGATTCACAGCCAGGCTAAGAAGCTCTGTGACACATGCAAGTGGTATTACTGCGACAAGTGCGGTACTCACGCTCACACAAATCTTCCCGTGATACCCTCACTTCCCACCTACTACTGCACAACTCACAACCAGCCTCAGACATATTGCTACGTATGCCAGGCTTACTACTGTAGCAAGTGCATACCCAACCATACACACGCAGGTATTCCCTCACTTCCCACAGTTCCCACAAATAACTACTGCACGGAGCACAAGCAGTTCAAGACCTTCTGCTATATCTGCTACACATACGTATGCGACAAGTGCACGACAAACCATACACATACACCCGTAGTTACTCCTCCCACAACCGTTCTTCCTCCTGTTGCAGGTGGCAGTTACAACAACGGTTACGTTTACGTTCAGGGTATCGGCTGGGTATATCTCAACCTTCCCAATGATGATATAAACTACGGCAATCCCATCATCAACGGCAACTACATCTACTACAACAATGCATGGCTCTACCTCAACACATGTGCTGCCGTTGAAGCAAGCATTAAGAGCGGCTCCAAGGTTGAAGCAGGTACAACTCTTACTCTTACAACCAAGACTCAGGGCGCTAAGATCTACTATACGACAGACGGCTCCAATCCTACTCTCAAGAGCACTCTCTACGAGGGTCCCATCACTCTTACAGAGGATACCACAGTTATAAAGGCTATCGCTGTTAAGAGCATCTACAACTCCAGCGCTCTCGCAACCTTCAAGTACACAGTAACAGCAACAGCAAGCTTCACTGATATCGCAGATTACGAAGGCCTCAAGGATAGCCTTACAGCTCTCGTTCTCGCAGGCGTTATCGAGGATGGCGAAAAGTTCAATCCAGAAGGAAGCTTCACATACGGCGAGCTTTGCGAATATCTCGAAGCGATCGGCGCTGACATCGACAAGGTTAAGCTCGACTTCGAAGATGACGACACACTCACAAACGAAGACTTCATCTACGTAACCTACAGAATACTCAAGGCAAACAAGATAATAGAGTCTCCCAAGATAAGCGGTAACGCTGCTCTCAAGACACTCAAGTACAAGAGCGACATCACAAACAAGGCTATATACAAGGCTGCTTACACATCCTTTATTGAGCACGATATGCTTTACGCACTCGACTTCAAGCCTGCTGATACAGCAAACCGCGCATACCTTGCAACAGCTCTCGCAGCTATCGTTGCTGAATAATTAAAACGATGAATCACCGTGCGCCCCACCCATGATATTCGGGTGGGGCGCATCTGCAAATATTGGAGAAGCATATGAACAATACAGAGATCGAGCTGGTTGCCACCTGTCTTTTCGGGCTTGAAAAATATCTCGGCGAGGAGATAGAGGCTCTCGGCTACAAAAGAACGCAGACCATAGACGGCCGTGTGACCTTCAGAGGTGGCATTGAGGCTATTGCAAGGTGCAATATCTGGCTGAGATACGCAGAGCGTCTTTTTATATCGATGGGTAGCTTTAAGGCTGACACCTTTGATTCTCTTTTCGAGGGGACAAAGGCTCTGCCCTGGGAATATTGGATAGGCAAAAACGATGCATTTCCCGTTAAGGGGCATTCGGTCAAGAGCACGCTTTTCAGTATACCCGACTGCCAGAAGATAGTTAAAAAAGCGGTGGTTGACAGGCTTTCATCGAAATACGGAATAAGATATTTTGAGGAGAGCGGCACGAAATATCAGATAGAATTTTTCATTCTGAACGATACTACCACCCTTATGATAGATACCAGCGGCATTGCCCTTCACAAAAGAGGATACCGCACAGAAGCAGGCGTTGCTCCACTCCGTGAGACCCTTGCTGCCGCCATTGCCAAAACGGCAAGACCGAGAGAGGATGTTCTTTTGTGGGATCCCTTTTGCGGCTCGGGAACTATACCGATAGAGGCGGCGCTTATTATGACCAACACCGCACCCGGCATAAACCGCAGCTTTGCATCGGAGGAGTTTGCAAATATTTCAAGCGATATATGGGATGATGCAAGAGATGAGGCGCTCTCGCTTATCCGTGAGGACTGCGCATTTGAGGCATACGCCTCGGATATAGATCCGCAGTGCGTTGAGCTGACAAGGCATAATATCAAGCGTGCGGGAGTTACGGCAAACGTAAAGACCTTCTGCCGTGACGCTCTTACCATCGAGACCTTCGGAAGAAGGGGCACGGTGGTATGCAATCCGCCATACGGCGAGAGGCTGTTTTCCGAGAGGGAAACGCAGGAACTTTATCGCAATATGGGCAGGGCGTTTTCGGGGCTCGGTATGTGGCAGATATATATTCTGACCTCGTGCGAGGAGTTTGAGAGGCTGTACGGCAGACGTGCCGATAAGATACGCCGACTCTATAACGGCATGATCCGCTGCAATCTGTATCAGTATTTTAAAAATAAGTGAGATGTTTGATGTGGGGGGACGCTGGGAATACGTGGTGGCTCTTTTTGCAGACGATTAGACACCGAAGGTGGATATTCGTCCGAGCCCCCACACCCCCGGAAAAACTTTCAAAATGTTTTTTCTTTAGTTTGTGCTAACATAGTGCGACATATCACCCCTATAATTACCTCAAATAACGGAAGGCTCACCTTCCGTTATTTTTTATTTTTGTAATAACTGCTTTTTTTCGGTGCAAACTATCTTTATAAACCGAAAGGAGCTTTGCATACATGGACATAAATAAAAAGACATATCCCGACTATGCCAAGAAAAGAGCCCAAAAATCCAATCTTTTAGGTGACTGTATAAAGGCTTTTATATCGGGCGGAGCGGTCTGTCTTATCGGTCAATGTCTTTTTGACCTTTACCTCTATCTTAAATTACCCGAGGAGACCGTAAAGACGCTGGTGCCCGTAACGCTTATTTTTCTTGCATCCTTTCTTACCGGCATAGGCGTTTTTGATAAAATAGCAAAATTTGCAGGAGCGGGCACCATAGTTCCGATAACCGGATTTTCAAACGCAGTCACCTCTCCTGCACTCGACACCAAGGCAGAGGGATATATTCTTGGCGTCGGCGCCAAAATATTCACCATAGCAGGACCCGTCATACTGTACGGAACGCTTGCTTCGGTCATATACGGCGTTATATATTACGTGGCAACGATGGTATCATAAGGAGGAATGAAGATGAGAAAGGCAGTAATACAGCTTAAAAGACCGCCTTCCATAATTTCCTGCGCCGCAGTTGGAGGCGCAAAGGAAAAGGAAGGGCCGATAGGAGAATATTTTGACATTCACGACAGCACCGACACCTTCGGACAGAGCACCTGGGAGCGCTCTGAAAGCGAGATGCAGAGGATAGCACTCAATACAGCTCTGTCGAAATGCACTCTGCACGATTGCGAGCTTGACGCCGTTTTCGCAGGCGATCTTATAAATCAGTGTACCAGCTCGTCCTACGGTCTTATCGACTTTGATATTCCGTTTTTCGGGCTCTACGGGGCATGCTCGACCGCTGCAGAGGGGTTAGTGCTGGCGTCAGCGCTGACAAGCTCGGGAGTGATTCAGAGGGCAGCAGTGGTGACCTCCTCGCATAACTGCTCATCCGAGAGGCAGTTCAGATATCCGCTTGAATACGGCGGTCAGCGTCCGCCTACTGCTCAATGGACGGTGACCGGCTCGGGTGCGTTTATAGTATCATCGGAGGGTGAAGGGCCCTATATCACCGAGGTCATGCCCGGTCGGACGGTTGACAAGGGCATCACCGATGCAAATAATATGGGCGCCGCAATGGCGCCTGCCGCAATAGATACGCTTTCACGCTATTTCAGAGAAAGCGGCACAGATCCGTCCTGCTTTGACGGTATATTCACGGGCGATCTCGGATACGAGGGGTATTCGATAGTGCTCGAGCTTATGAAAAAACAGGGCTACGATCTCGAAGGCGTTTACTCCGACTGCGGACTTATGATATACAACAGACAGATTCAGGATATGCACGCAGGTGGATCGGGCTGCGGCTGCAGCGCATGCGTGCTTGCCGCATATCTTATGGACAGGCTGAGAAGCGGTGCTTTATCGGATATTCTGTTTATCGGAACGGGCGCTCTTATGAGCCCGATGAGCGTTCAGCAGGGACAGAGCATTCCGGGAGTTGCCCATCTCGTGAGGATAAAGACTAAAATAGGTGAGGAGGGCAAAAAATGACCTATCTTGCCGTTTTTGCAGTAGGCGGTGCGCTCTGCGTTATCGCTCAGATACTGATAGATAAGACCAAGATGACGCCTGCACGTATTCTCGTTTCGTACGTTACCGCAGGAGTTGCTCTGACTGCCATCGGCATCTATCAGCCGCTCGTTGACTTCGCTAAATGCGGTGCGACCGTGCCGCTCACAGGCTTTGGTTACTCGCTTGCACAGGGAGTGAAGAAGGCGGTAGACGAGAGCGGTCTTCTGGGGATTTTTCAGGGCGGATTTAAAGCCAGCGCAGTCGGTATCTCGGCGGCATTGATTTTTGGTTATCTGGCAAGCATTATCTTCCAGCCGGAAATGAAAAAATAGAGAAAAGCTGCAGAAAGCAATCCGGCAGTAAGTTGTAAAAATCAACAAATGTTGAGAAGAAACCCCTCAGGGAAACTTGTATTTCCGGCCTTGAACTGTTATACTTAAAATTCAGGAAGACTATTGTTTTCATGTTCAGGGAGGAGAACCTTTTGAGTAAAATAGCGATTGTAACGGACAGCAACAGCGGCATTACCCAGATGGCAGCGAAAGCTCTGGGCGTTTATGTGGTACCGATGCCTTTTACGATTGATGGAGAAGAATACTTTGAAGATATAA
>JAZSMJ010000006.1:0-71790 GCA_045535815.1 Eubacteriales bacterium | reverse complement strand
TTATTATTTTTTTTGCAAAGCAACAACATTGTTTAATTAAAAAAACATTATAGAAAATAAATTAATCATCGACAAATATATCAAAACAAGCCAATAAGCACAATAAACAAATCCAAATAATCGATATTGTAATTTGTACCTAAAATTTATTATTTTTGTTTTAAAGTTATGAAGTATATTGACAAATTGCAATTCAAGTGATATAATGTTTATAACAGAGTTATATAACGATGTTATACGCTTAACTTTTTCTATGGAGGAAGATCATTCATGAAAAAATCACTACTATTCTTCTTGTGTATGGTAATATTGGCTTTTATGCTGATACCTGCAAATGCACAAACGGTAATCAATTCTGAATTTACATTCGGAGAGTTTAACTACATCGTAAACGGTGAGTTTGACTCTCTCGCAGGTTGGACACTTGAATCCGGAGGCGGAGGCATAGTAAACGATGCTTATTCCGGAACAAACGCTTATCAGATAAGTTCGGGCTCATTGTATGTCAAGCTCGATCTTTTTCCTACCTACGATTCGAATATAATTAATCAGAAAAACACCGAGTATACATTTCGCATAATGGCTAAACCCAACGGTGAAGGCAGCTCGCTTTCCCTTAGTGCTCATGCCCTTCTCACAGATGGATCTTATGCAGAAATAGAATCCTCTGACATCACAGCGTTTGACCCTACAAGCAGTGAATGGCAACAAGTCTCCATCAATTTCACAACTTCTGAAAAATACAACGGACTCCAGTGGAGATTTCTCGTGCTGAAGGCTGAAGGCACTGCTGTACTCGATAAAGCCGAAATGATTAGAAGCGATTACGATACAGATAAGATCCTTGACAACGTTTTTACTTCAACCATAACCAAAAATACAGACCTTACCGGTTCCTCGGGATTCGAAGGAAGTAATTATCCTTTAAAAATAGAATCCGCAGGCAGCAGCTTTTCTATAGATACAGATGTTTATCTTACAGGAAACGCTTCCATTAAATATGAAAACACCGGAAACGCCTCCATAGATAAGCTGAGAATACCGATACCCGTATCGGATCTTGCAAACGATATATATTATATTCAGATAACTTTAAAGGGCGAAGGATTATACTCTTCTCCTGCAGACAGACTTAACGGAATTTTCCCGCAGCCTCAGCCCACAATGGCAGGATATCAGATATATCCTGAGTTTTTGACTGCAATACCAGGATACGAAGGAGTTTTCCGTGCGTTTGCTAATACAAATCTTGACCATTCTACCGGTAAATACACCGAATTTGTAAGCGGTCTGCCTGTGGCCGGAGGCGTTTATCCCTCTAATATAGGTTGGTCATCAACGGCTACAGATCAAGACTGGATAACTCTTACCATACCGGTAAATCCTCATTCACTTCCCACTTCGATTATTGATGCCGTTGCATCTCAGTCAGGCTCATCCGCCGAACCGGTATACTACGATATCTACACACTTTTCAAGTATCTTAAGGGCTCTGTTTATATTGATAACATCAAGATGTTCAGACAAGGTACTCCCGAGCCGGATTTTAATACCGGATATGAAAGCGTTGACTTCTCTGATGCTGAAACGGAAACTGTTTACGGAACACCTTATACCTTCCCTTCCGCATCGTACAGTTTTATCGACAGCGAGGGTAACAAAACGACCTTGGATGCAACTATAACGATGGACCTTCAGGCTGATTACGCAATGCTCGGTTGGACGACGATTCGTGACGACATTCCCCATTCTGAAGAGAACAGAACCGTTACCTTTGATGCACCCGGCACATACAGAATGGTATATAACGTTGTGACCGAAGACGGCACGTTTGAAGGTTACCACACCGTTACTGTCAAGGACGTTATAACCGGAATAATCGCAGACACTCAAGGAATGAAGACTGTTTACAAGCCCGGTGAAAAACTTTCCACTTCCGGTCTTATTGTAAAGATGATATCTTCATATATGCCAAACGGCAGCGTTATAAGCGATTACGAGATCGCTACCGATTACAGCATCGTATCTCCCGTAGGAGTATACCCCGTTACAGTATCATACAAAGGCTATTCCTGCGAATTTAACATTACTGTAAACAACGACATCACCGTAAGCGAAACATATACTTTATCGGGACAGATATCGAGCAATAATCCCAACAACAGTATTTCGCTCTCTCTTACTAACGGAATTAATTCATATGATTATACTGTTGAAGGTACATATGGATCAGGAGAGACTGTTGATGAATTCAGCTTTAATAACATCGTCGAAGGTATTTACGATCTGACGGTAGAGAAAGCCGGACATCTTATCCGCAAAATAAAAAACATAAATATCGAAGATAATATTGATTTAAGTGAATCCGTTAACCTGATACCCGGTGATATAAATGCGGATGGCTTTATAGACTCCCTTGATGTTTCTTGTTTCCTTTTTGATATGGGAAAAGCAGATATCGAAACTTCGTACAACGAAAGTGACATAAACGGAGACACCTACAGAGACGGGATTGACGTTGCGATTCTTTCCTACAATCTGCTTAAGAGCTCTCCCGACATAAATCTTTCAGATGTTTCTGTAATCCCCTCCGAGAGAGTTTCTCTATTCAATGCATCTCTTCTTTCGGGCGATTGGAAGATCAAGGAAGATATAAATGCTCAGTACCTCAAGCAGCTTGATGCAGACAGAATACTCTATTGGTACAGAGAAGAATCAGGTCTTTCTCACATCAATACTCAGAACGGATATCAGCCTTATCCCGATTGGGAAAGTGATCCCAACCTTAAAGGTATAACTCTCGGACACTATATTTCGGCTTGCTCCATGCTTTATTCTCAGACAGGTGATCGGGATCTGTTTGATATAGTTGAATACTGCATAGAAGAGCTTGACAAGTGTCAGTCAGAGGATGGATTCGTTCTTTGCTATCCGCTTTCACGCATCGAGTCTGTTGAATCAGGCTCCTGGGACGGCGTACCCTATTATTTTACACACAAGGTACTCGCAGGTTGCGTTGATGCATATCTTTACTGCGGAAACGAGCAGGCTCTTGAGGTAGCTTCTCAGTACGCTGATTGGATATACAACAGAATGAGTGCTCTTACTCCTGCTCAGGTCCTTAATGTTCAAAGGATCGAATACGGCGGCATTTCTGAGCCTCTCTACGCTCTGTATAATATCACAGGATCGGAAAAAGCTCTTGAAGCAGCTCGATTCTTCAATGAAAAAGCTTTGCTTGACGCATGGGCATCTGATACCGATAACCTCGACGGACTTCACGCCAATACTACCATTCCGAAGGCTACCGGATTTATGCTTGAGTATCTCATTTCGGGAGACAGAAAGTATCTCACTGCTGTTGAGAATTTCTTTGAAATGGTCGTTGACGAAAGACTTTACGCAAACGGCGGCTCTGCAAGTGCGGAATATTGGAAAGAAAAGGGAGTTATATGCCCCTATTGCGACGATCATTCCGACCGCCCGTCTGAAATTTGTGCTATATATAATATGATAAAGCTTGCACAGCTTCTTTATGAAAAAACAGGTGAGGCAAAATACTACGATTATATTGAGTTTGCTTTATCTAACGGCATTATGGGCTCGATAAGCTCTGACGGTGGAAAGATATACGATCAATATTTTGAGACTAATGCATATAAAGCATTCCACGGACCGCAGAACGGCTTCTGGTGCTGCACCGGTAGTGGTATGGAAAACTTTACAAAGGTAGTTGAAAGCGTATACTACAACGTTGATCCCGAAACCGTTCGTATAAACGGATATATCAGCAGCTCATATACGGATGGAAGCTTCTCTCTTGATATGTTATGCGAAGACGGAGAAAACACGATCACTGTTACTGCCGGAGGATCAAAGAGCATCGAACTCAGAGTTCCTTATTGGTCAAATACCACTTTTCTTTCGGTAAACGGAGAAATCATTTCCGATTACGATATTACAAACGGATATGTAATTTTGACAGATGACTGGTCAGAGGGTGACATTATCGTATGGAATACCCCGTTTAAAACATATACACGCAGCACCCCCGACGATCCTAACGTATTCTCTATATATCACGGGCCTTACCTTTTAGCAGTTACCGGCAACGTTTCTACCAACGTTATCGTCGGAAGCTTTGACACCGGATGGCTGGCAGAGCTTGAAAGCGCTGTCATAAGCAACGGAAACGGCACCTATACTCTTAAGATAAACGATTCAACCCTCCCTCTTAAGAAGTACGGTCTTATAACAACGGAAAATTATACCGTATACTTAAAACGCATAGACTACGTTATATACGAGCCCGAAGAAGATACCGAGATATTCGAAGGAAGCGAACCGATCTATATATTTGACGGAACCTATTCAGGAAACTGGTGGGGTACCCACGCCTGCACGCTTGGCGTTCGTGACGGAAAAAATGCAATTCTTATGAATGCTTCCACCACATCAGCTGATTGGCAGGTCATCTGCGGTCTACTTGCTGCAAACGGTGCTCCCGTTGACATAAGCAAATATGAATCTATTTCTGTTGACTTCTATACCGCAGACGTTTCCACTATAGGAATGTTTTCTATAGAAATATCAAGCACGACCGATGCTTCCGAGGGATACAGATTGATCTATCAGATAACTCCCGATAAGATAGCCGGACTTAAAAACGGTTGGAACACCGTTAAATTCAATGTCTCAGATGCAACGATAGAAGGAGAATATAACCCTAAGTCCGTGCGCTATATACGCACTATGGTCGTTATGACAGGTGAAACAGAAATGGGTATAGGCGACATTATCGGGCACGGAAAGGAAATTGAAAGAACTCCTCCCGAATTTGGAGATCTGATATATAATTTCACACCTTCAGCCACAGGTGGATGGTGGGGTGATAAAGCCTCTTCGCTTACCACTATACAAGGTGAGCCCGCTATCCTTATGGAAGATTGCGTAGGCAACGGATGGGTAGTTCTTTGCGGAAATCTTAAGAACGGAGGAGACGCAGGAATTGATATCAGCGCTTACACGATGTTATCTGTTGACTTCTACGTTAGCAACGCATCCACCGTATCCGGATTTTCAATTGAAATATGTGATACTAAATCAGCACCGACCGAGGGCAGACGTCTTATATATCAGACAAGCACGGTAGGAAAGGATCTGAAAAACGGATGGAACAGAATCGAATTTGCTGTTTCAGACGCCACGATCGAAGCAGGCTATGATCCGACAAACGCTGTATATATGCGTATAATGCTTATTGTAAACGGTACAACTGATTACGGTCTTGGCTATATTGCAGGATATCCAAAGGCATAGTAATATGATTTTTCGTCAGACGGTTCAAATATTTTTGAACCGTCTGATTTTCTATTGACAAAAAAGTATATCGGAGTTAAAATATCATCGACAAAAATACATCGGAGCAATATTATATGACAAACGATCTTACCAAAGGCTCGCCCTTAAAGCAAATTCTCTTATTCTCTGTTCCCTTCATTATCGGCAATATTTTTCAGCAGTTTTACAACATAGCCGATATGGTAATAGTAGGGCGAACGCTTGGCTCAAATGCGTATGCCGCAGTTGGTGCAACCGGAGGCCTGTTCTGGTTTGTGACCGGACCGATCCAATCTCTGACTATTGGTTTTTCTGCTCTGACAGCCCGTTATTTCGGAGCAGGCGACAATGAAAAAATCAAAAGAACGTTTGCGGCAAGCATAAAGCTTTCGGCCATAATAACTATTTTATTTTCGATATTGTCTATTCTTTTAGCTCGTCCCGCACTCGAGCTGCTCCGCACCCCGGAAGATATTATAGATAGATCGTATTCATATCTTTTTTGGATTTTTGCCGGACTTTTTGCTACCGCTTTATACAATCTTCTTTCCAATATGATACGTGCTCTCGGTGATTCAAGAACTCCTTTGTTCTTTCTTATTATTGCATGCGTGATTAATATTATCCTCGACGTTGTTTTTATCGTCATATTCAAGATGGATACCGACGGTGCAGGCTTGGCAACGATTGTTGCTCAGCTTATATCAGGCATTCTTTGTATTATATACTTGGTTCGAAAGCAGCCTCTTTTACATATTACAAAAAAACATTTTAAAACCGATTTTACCCTTGACTGTATGCTTTTGAATATAGGCGTGCCTATGGCGTTTCTTAATATGATTCTGTCAATCGGCTCTATCGTTATGCAATTCGTAACAAATGGACTCGGTGTTATTTACGTTGCTGCTCAAACCACTGGAACTAAGATTGAGCAATTTGCATTGCAGCCCATTTTATCGTTTGCATCTGCTTTGTCGGTCTTCGTTGCGCAAAATTTCGGAGCTAACAAGTACACACGAATTTTCGAAGGCATAAGAAAAACTCTGTACGTTGGGTGGATATTCTGCTGTTGTTCAATAGTATTTATTCTAATGTTTGGAAAAAACATTGTAACTTTGATTGCCGGTGACGTTCAAGGCGAAGTCGTTAACGGAGCATATATCTACAGTCTTGTCAATATTTGTTGTATGTTCTTTCTGGTTCCCGTAGCTGAATTAAAAAGCGTATTGCAATCTCTTGGACGCAATTTCTGGACTACTTTATCCGGGTTCACAGAAATAGTAGGACGTGCAGGAATATCATTAATTGTTTTAGCCTTGATATCAAATACAGGCATTAGCGATTCTTCAGGATACACTATAATGTGCTTCGCCAGCCCGGCTGCATGGGTTTTAGGTTTAATTACCTTCCTTCCGGACTATATAAAAACCATTAAGTATATGAAAAAACAAGTTGCTTTACATAATGAAATTGAATAAATATAACGAGGAATATGATTATGGAAGTCAAGCCTACCATTCTTAAACACGTTCGTGTATGCGGAAACAAGCATACCTACTGTGCGCATCCGCTTTTTGGTGAAATGATGTATTTCGGTGGCGGTGAGATCGCCTTTATGCACCAGCACACCGAAAACGTAAATTACGTTGAGGGCGAGAACATTGACCACGGTCAAAGAGGGGTTCACGCAAGAGCACAGATCATGCTCACACGTTCGCTTGACGGTGGATATACCTGGCCCGAGTCTGAGCGTGTTGTAGTTCACAACGAGGATCTTCCTATCGAAGAAAAAAGAGCAAAATTTATTCATCGCCCCGACCGTCCTCACTACGGTATCGGCGGAACTGATGCACCTGAGATAGGTCCTGATACGTGGCTTCATTTCGGTCAGTCATACTGCGGAGAACAGCTGAGCGACGGAAGATATCAGGTGAAAAATTATATGACTCGTTCGGATGATAAGGGTAAAACCTGGAGTCCTCATATCGTTGAGCCTATGCGTTACGATTTTACACACTGCGTTGCCGCTGCAACTATGGTAAAACGTCCCGGTAAACTGCTTAAGCCGTTTGTAGTATCACGTGACGTTGGCGCTGACGATACCTCAAGAAACGTATATTTTGCAGCATTATACAGCTCTGAGGACAACGGCGCAACCTGGGAATACGTATCTGAGATTGCACGGGATCCGTATCACGAGATATCACATTCCTACGCACAGATCGTAGATCTTGGTGAAAACCGACTTCTTGCAACTACTGGCGCATGGTTTGGCAACTGTATACCTCAAACGAGATGGGCGTACATTTCATATTCAGATGATCTTGGGCTGAATTGGAGCACTCCAAGAAAAATCAAAGCTTTTGCAATATCGCCCTACCCTCTTCTTCTTCGTGACGGCAGATTGCTTCTTGTATACGCTAAGCGTGACGTACCTAAGGCAAAGATAGGTCTTTACGGCATGATCAGTACAGACGAAGGAAAGACATGGAGCAACGAATTTGTTTTAAGAGCAGGAGATGCTTCATGCGGTGATATAGGCTACCCCGAGGTAGTCGAACTTGATGACGGCAGCTTGTTTATGGGATACTATTACTGTGTTGATGACGGTCAGGCTCTTGGCGGAGCACGTCATATCGCAGGAACGATATTCAGAATATAATAAAGATAATCCGGCGTAAAAAACGCCGGATTACTTTTTCAAAAAAATATTGTAAAGGTCTTGCAATTAAGGAAATACTGTGATATAATATCAAGCGTTACGGGGGCATAGCTCAGCTGGTTAGAGTGCATGCTTGACATGCATGAGGTCACTGGTTCGATTCCAGTTGTCCCCACCAACAAAAACAGAACATTTGTCTACCGACAAATGTTCTGTTTTTGTTTATCCAAGCCGCAGGCTTGGTATATCATTGACGCACGAAGTGCGGCGTATATCATCAAGGGCGACAAGCCGCCCTTGTATCTCATCACGCGCCAGCGTGCATCTTCCTGCGGCTTGATGATATACAATGCTTCGCATTGATGATATACCGCAACAAGTTGCGGATGATATTCAAGGCTACGCCTTGATGTATTTGCAAAAGTGTGATATAATAAACTCACGCACAAATAAAAATTTGACAAGAGAATTAAAGGATGGACATATCTTTCAAAATTGACAATGAGAAATTTAATTACAGAGTGTGTGCTATGATGATTTCTGACGGCAAAATCTTGGCAATGCACGATGAGAGGTCACCGTATTACTATTTGCCCGGCGGGAGAGTTGCCATAGGTGAAACAGCAGAAAATGCGGTTATCAGAGAAGCGCAAGAAGAATTAGGCATTACGCCTACGATTGTCCGTCCTCTTTGGCTCAATCAAGCATTTTTTACTGAAGATGTCGATAATCTTCGCTATCACGAACTATGTATTTATTTCTTAATGGATATATCAAATACAGATTTATTGGAAAGGGGCAAACTGTTTACATCAAACGAAGGTCATCGCACACACATTTTTGAATGGTTGGAGTTTGAAAGATTGGGTGAGGTGTATTTTTATCCACTATTCCTGAAAAAGGATATTTTTAATCTTCCTGATGTATTTACTATTCGCACAGAAATTGAGTAAGTAAAATCCAATTTGTTGAACAGTACGGTTACGCACCATTTCGCTTTTCTTTCCTACATTTACGAACCGTTTAGTTGTTCTTAGGCAACAACAAAAAGAACATTTGTCGATAGACAAATGTTCTTTTTGTTTATCCAAGCCGCAGGCTTGGCATATCATCAGCCGAATGCCTCTATAACTGAAATAAGCTTTAGCTTTTCTTTATCTACTGAAGAACGACCGTAAGCATCTATAAATCTGTCTTTATACTTATCTGTTTTCAGATTATATTCAAGCGTCCAAATCGCCCAAAAAATGTCTACATGAGGATCGCCTACTCCCCCGTTACCGAGATCAATGAAACCGCTGAAATTCCAATTATCCAGAATTACGTTCGGAAGACAATAATCACCGTGAAGTAATGCATCGTTCTTTAATGCGTCTTTTGAGGTCTCAACAAATCTCCACGCATCGTCTGCATTTGCAAAATCAAGCTCGTCTGATATGAACGATGAATCGAATATGCCGTTGCTATAGTTCTCCTCTGCTCTTTTAAAGTAGAGGTTGGTATGATCCTCTATAGGACAGCCCTTGTATTCGGTTTCATGAAGCTTTCTCAGAAGAATTGCAAGAGTATCACATAATCTTTCGGGATTATCAAGATATTGTTGAAAAGTGCAATCCTCGCCTGATATTTTTTCTGTAAGCATCCAATCGTATTCTTCAGAAAGATATTCAATGACGTTACAGGATAATCCTTTAAAGGCAAAATATCCGGTCATATGAGCTTCACTTTTAAGACTTTCTTTAGGCGATCTTTTCAGATAATATCCGCTACCCTTGTCTATGTAATAAACTCTCGCAAGCTCTGAACAACTGCTATCATAAATTTTTGCATCTTTCACAAAGCTGTGAAGCTGCATTGGAAAATCTTCGAAAGAAAGATCAATAAGCTTTCTGTCCATAAAAAGCTCCTTTACTTCTTTTCAAGAATATGCTTGATAACCGCACCTATTTTTTCAGCCATTCTTACAAAACCGAAATCGTTTGGATGAGTGCAGTCAACAACCGTTTCATACTGATGCTCTGATGCAAAAAAGCTGAGACCGTCGATAAAATATACATTTTTGTCACCGTTTGATCGTGCCTTAAGATACGATGACATTATTACGTCTCGCCGATCGAGGATATGCTCCTGATCAATTCCGGTCCAATAATCCGGGCGTGAGATCATAATATAAGGAACGTCGGGCGCGTTTTTCCGCATCGTCTGATAAAACGAATAGTGCGTTTTTTCAAGATGCTCTAAATCAGGGGCATTATGGTCGTAATCGCAAACGAAAACGCTCATCGGACGCCCTGACAGCCATTCTGCCAAGACCTGTTCACCCATCGCATTTCCGGAAAAGCCCATATTAATAAAATCAATATTCAGATCTCTCGATATAATTGCAGGATAGGTTGCACCCGGATGAGTCGATGCAGTTCCGTGTACGATAGATGAACCGTAAAATATCACCGGTAATAAATCACGGTATTGCACCGGTTTATCAAGAACCGCTCCGGGTCTTATTCCCACCTCAAGGGCTTCAACAACAGAATGTGTTGGGAAATTTATCGTATATGATCTTAATTTATTGTCGTTTAAATGCACAAGTGAACAATACGTATCAACGATATCGTAAGGCGGTCTGAACTCTCTGATATATCTGCTTCCGAATTCGCCGTCAACATAAAGATCAAAGCCTGCCGAGGATACAAGCGTTATATGCGGAGCTCGTCCGACCGATCTGTACTTTGCTCGTATTGCAATATACGGAGAATCTGTAGAAAACCTTACTCGTCCGCCTGCAGATTCACGGCTTAATGTATCAACACCGGCGCTCGTAGCCTCAGCAACATCTTGCGGAAGTCTTCTGAAAAACGGCTCCGATAACGGATTGTAAAATCCGTGAAGCACAAACGGAGATTTCTTCACGTCATACCAGACTATATCCTCACCGTCAACCGAAATATATTTCATACCATTACCTCCAGAGTTAATATAGGACAAAACATTGAAAGAGCGACTAAAAGTATATAAACATGGGTAAGAAAGACCAAAAGTAATGTGAATATTCTTTTTGTGTCAAAGTAAAATTTGACGCATTCTATTATCTTACTGGTTGTTCTTAATATATGATAAATATGACTTCATGTCACCAACAAACTGATTGCCACACCGGGCGAGTTCGCCAAGAACACGGTCTGTTCCTAGCTCGGTCATATACCAATTATCCTTTGTTATATTGAAGCAATGAACTGGACATACCTTTATCTCAACATCGGGAAAAGCCATTTGATAAAGCATAAGGCAACGTCTGGCGTGAAACGCTTTACAGACAATCATTGCCGTTTTTATCTCAACGCCACTTTCGTCAACGACTTTTCGTGAAAGAAAAGCATTATCACGAGTATGTCCTGATTTATCTTCTCCAATAATTGCATCTATAGGCACACCGTTTTTTACAAACACATCGATAAAAAACTCGCAGTCGGATTGATAATCACCATTATATATCTCGGCCTTTGAGCGAACACCTGGCCATTTATCTCGTTTAACACTAACTCCACCAGAGGGAATAATCCACTTAGCATAACCTTTATGGTACAGTTTAGCCGCATATTCAGGTTGTTCAGGATGCGACCCTCCCGGCAGAAAGATTGCATCAACCTTTTTAGGTTCATCGGAAACAAAAATATAGTCAGAAATATCCCAAATAATTTTATTCATTTCGAATTCTCCTTCGCGGTTCTGCAAGAAGCGATCAAAAGCCTGCGGATATTACCACAAAGCTTCTCTGTGTATTGATATGTAGCGATATCGCTTCTTTTGGTTTCGTACATCAATTTCAACCAATAACTTGTTTCGTTGGATTCTTTCAAAGCGATTTCCAACTTCGCAACAAAGTCTTTCTTGCTCTGTGCATACTGCGCTTCGTGAATATTGGCACCAACCGATGTACCTGCTCTTGCGAGCTGATCGGTCATATAGGAACTTTTGGGTGCAGTTATGCCATCCACAAGATTAACAATAGCAACCGCAAATTCAAAAGATAGATCAAGTAATTTGTTTTCGGACATAATAGCACCTTCTTTCAAGATAATTATATCATAAATTATTGTGCTTTTCAATGATATATCGCTGACGCGATATGATATACGGCATCTCCGCATGATATACTTGCTACGCAAGCATGATATAATATCCGTTCATTCATATGCCGCAGGCATATATCATCGCACGAAGTGCGATATCATATCGAAGATATATCACCCGTTCCGCAAGGAACGGATATCATTAAAAAAGGTCACCTTTGTCGGTAGACAAAAGTGACTTTTTTAGTGGTGCGGGTAAAAGGACTTGAACCTTCACGAAGTTGCCCCCACTAGAACCTGAATCTAGCGCGTCTGCCAATTCCGCCATACCCGCATTATGATATTTACCAATCTTTCCGATTGACAGACATTATTATAGCAAAGTCATGATGCGTTTGTCAAGAGTTTTACCAAATATTTAATTTAGAAAGAAGAAATAAAAATTACCCTGCTGATTTATTCCATCGATTGTTCGATATCTTTATTTTTTGTGTGGTTCCTTATACTGCTTCTGTATTTTGTTAACATCATTATTTCTTCTTCGTTTATCTCAGACGGAACGTCTATTACAAATCTGTAATTTCTTTTTTCACCGTCCTGCGAACTTTCTATTGACGTTTCCCTGATACTTATTTTATTTTTCTGAAATTCATCGGAAATATACTGCTGATATCCCTCTTCGCACACGTCCTTTACTGTTAAAAGCTTGGTTTTGGTATTTCTTAGCCGTCTGAAATTAAGATGAAGGATAAGCTGTGCAATTAGTATTATAAACGTCACAGAAACGCCAAGGATATACATACCCGAGCCTATCGCCATACCGATACCCGACGTTGTCCATATTCCTGCCGCTGTTGTAAGACCCTTTACGGTATTCTTTTGCACAAAAATCATACCTGCACCGAGAAAACCTATACCGCTTGCTATCGTTGAAGCAACTCGTGAAGGATCGAGTCTTATATCAGCTCCGGAAAAGGCTTCACCGCTAATGACGTCAAAGAATGCGTATTTTGATATTATCATAATCAATGCCGCACCGCACGCAACTACGAAATGGGTGCGTATTCCCGCTTCCTTTGAACGGTTTTTCCTTTCAAGTCCAACCAGTATACCGCATACGCCCGATAAAAGTATCCTGAAAATGTATACTGCCTCCTGATACCAATCAAACATAATATTATCCTTTCGTTGATACAAGCTATTTGCTCTAAATATACAGTAATAATTTTTGATGATAAAGATTCTAACACCAATCGATGAAAAAGTCAACCCTATAATATACCTAATGTTTTTTTGATATTTACTTTACATACAGTATCAAACCCATTTTTACTTGTTGACAAAAATATTTTTGTTTTGTATAATAATGGATGGTCATTTTGTAACTATCAGTTGTATTATGAAAGGAACGTACATATGCCTATCAAACTGAAAGCAAATAAGACTCCCAAAATCATAACTGATCTTAGAGATCTTGTAAAATCAAGTGCTGATTTATATCCCGATAACGTTCTTTATTATTATATGCAAAATAAAAAAGAATGCAGAATAACATATCTTGAGCATTATAATAATATGAATTATCTCGGTACAGCGTTTGCAAAGCTCGGCATTATGGGAAAGAACATTGCCGTTATTGGTGAAACACACCCCTATTATATGACAGCATATTACGCTGCTGTAAACGGTGGCGGTGTTATTATTCCGCTTGATAAAGAGCTTGCCGATCAAGAAATAATCAATTTTCTCAACCTGAGTGAAGCGTGCGCTATCGTTTATACCGAAAGCTTCAATAATAGACTTATCAATTACAGAGAACAGTTACCAAACGTCAAGTTTTTCATTCCGATACACGATTCATCCGAAGATATGTCTGCGGATGATGTTATTGCAATAAATTATCTTCTCGAAGAGGGTAAGAAAGAGCTTGAGGGCGGTAACACCGTATTTGTTGATCATAAGATCGATATGGAAAAGATGGTAGCCCTTCTCTTCACATCAGGAACTACCGGAACGAGCAAGGGAGTTATGCTTTCTCAGCATAATCTTACTGCCGCAACGAATGCAGCGTGTCAGTCTATGGAGTATGATGACCGCAACACCTTTGTGTCGGTTCTTCCTATGAATCATTCATATGAGGTCACCTGCGGGCACTTTGCTATTTCAAATCTCGGCGCATCAATTTTTATAAACGACAGTTTAAAAAATGCACTTCGCAATTTCGGATATTTCAAGCCGAACGCTCTTATGCTTGTACCTCTTTTTGTTGAGACTATGTACAAAAAGATATGGCTTGAGATAGATAAAAAAGGAATGCGTAAAAAGGTTCGTACAGCAATGGCTTTAAGTGATGCTCTTCTTAAGATAGGCATTGACCTCAGAGGAAAGCTTTTTGCGCAGATAACAGGTGCTCTCGGCGGCAATCTTCGTTCGATCGTTTGTGGTGGCGCTCCGCTGAATCCTCAGCTTATAAAGGACTTTAACAGCTTCGGAATAATCGTTCTCGAAGGCTATGGAATTACCGAATGTGCACCCTTGGTTGCCGTCAATTCCCCCGGAAAAATAAAATACAGATCCGTCGGTCAACCCGTTTGGGGCTGTCAGGTCAAGATTGACCATCCGGCTGAGGACGGCACGGGAGAGATTCTTGTAAAGGGCGAAAACGTTATGCTCGGATATTACAAGAACGAAGAGGCTACAAAGGAAGTATTTACAGAAGACGGATGGTTCCGCACCGGAGATATCGGATATATAGATGATAAAAACTATATTTTCATCACCGGAAGAAAGAAAAACGTTATTATCCTTTCTAACGGAAAGAACGTTTTCCCCGAAGAGATCGAGGAATATCTCGGCAGATGCGATATGATTGCAGAATCTGTAGTTATTGGAAGAAATAACGCAAATAATGAGCCGGTTATTACTGCGATAGTATATCCGAATTATGATATGTTTAAAGACGTATCAAAGGATGAAATATACGAGACCATCAAGGCTGAAGTAAATAAAATCAATAAAAATCTGCCCTCTTTCAAGCAGATACGTGAGATCGAGCTGCGTGATACTGAATTTGAAAAGACCACGTCAAGAAAGATCAAAAGATTTACCGTTAAATAATTTTTACACATACATCGGAGGATTTATATTATGTTTGAAGAAGTAAAAAATATTCTTGTTGAAAATTTGCAGATCGATGCAGACACCATCAAGCCCGAATCTGAGCTTGTAAACGATCTCGGTATCAACTCTTTGGAGCTTGCGGATCTTATTCTTCTCTGCGAAGAAAAGTACAGCATCGAAGTTAAGGACGAGGATATACACGGCTTTATCACCGTAGGCGATATAGTAAATTATCTTTCTGAGATTACCGGAGCATAATTACCTATGCAAATACGGCGGCAGCATGGCTTATCTTGCTTCCGCCTTTTTGTTTAATAATACAGAGGTTTAAAATGAAATACTTTTTAATAGCATTAGGCGCAGTTGTTTTTCTGCTGTTACTGCTTATTATATTCCTTTTTATATACAAGAAAGTGGCATCGGCTAAAGCATCAAAGGATATACTTAAATACGGCCGCGAAACTGAAAATTATATTTCAAAGCTTGTAAAGCTTGCTTTTAATCCCAAAAACGTTTTCAGAAACATTTATCTCCCTAAAAGCGCTTATAATACCGATAAGGTTACTGAGATCGACATTCTTCTGGTTACAAAAGCCGGAATATTCGTTATTGAAGTTAAAGGCAGCAAAGGCTTTATAGACAACCCTGCTATGGGTGATTGGTGTCAGCACTACGGAGAAAAGCATCTTGCGTTTCATAATCCTTTTGAGCAAAACGCAGCTCATATCAGAGCCGTAAGCGACGTATTAAAGCGTGACGGCATATATAACATTCCAATGCACAGCGTGGTTGTTTTTGCCGATCAGAACGTAAAATTCAAGCACCGCTATGAAAATCTTACCTATGCTGACACCCTTGTAAAATATTTGAAGGACAAGAGCGCAATTCGTTCTATATCCAATCACGAAATACACAGAGTATCAAACTCCATCGCTGCAAATGCAGTCAGATGCTTCGGTGTAAAAAGAAAGCATATCAAAAGCATTAAAGCTCGAGATAAGAAACATAGTGACAATTGAGAGGTTTAGTTATGAAAAAGTTTAATTTAACTGCGTCAGACCTTCCGATTTCTGCAGAAGATATAAAAACGGATAAATTGATAGCTCAATGGGAAGACGATGCAGATACGGTTAAAGCACTTCTTGGCGAAGCAGAAAAAATTGCCAATCCCAAGGCACTTATAATTGAATCCGAGCCTGAATTCAACGACGGTGAAAAGCTGATAATAGACGGCGTTACTATCGATTCTTCTCACGTTGCATCATTAACAAAGGATCAGCAATATCTTTATCCGTACGTTGTAAGCTGCGGCAGAGAGCTTGACGATTGGAAAAGCACTAAAGAAGACCCTATAGAAAATTATATTGCAGATTCGATATGCGAATTATATCTCTATGCTTTTATGATGAAAACAAGGCAGTATGTAATAGATAATTTCATAAAAGCGGATAAAATTGCTGCAGTTAATCCCGGTTCTTTAAAGGAATGGCCCATCAGCGGTCAAAGACAGCTGTTTGACATTCTTAAAACTGCATTTGAGGATACCGGAGTCATACTGACCGAAAGCTTCTTGATGCTTCCTTCAAAATCGGGATCCGGAATATTTTTCGCATCTGAAAAAGAATACGAAAACTGTATGCTCTGCCCCAGAATTTCCTGTCCTAACAGAAGAATGCCCTACAACGCTCATCAAGTTTAAATAGTATTAAATTAAAACCGGATTCTCATGAATCCGGTTTTATTTAAACTGTTTAACAAAAAGTATGATAAGCAGTTTTTAAAAGAACAAAAAAACTTGCTTTTTAAAGGATAAGTCGCTTCGTCATTTGACATTATGTTCACTATTTTCAAAATAGTATTTAAATATTATTTTTATGTTGCTATAATAAACTTATGAAATCTTTTTAAGGAGGATTTAATATGCGTTACAAACATTTACAAAATGCCGGAGTTGACGTTTCCGCACTTGCAGTCGGAACGTGGGCTATAGGCGGAGCAAGATACGGTGAAGTTACCGAAAAGGATTCGATTGACGCCATTCACTATATGTTCGATCAAGGTGTTAACCTTATCGATACTGCGCCGTTCTATAACAGCGGTGTCTCCGAGGAAATCGTAGGCAGAGCTATTAAAGGATTGCCCAGAGACAAGATTTATGTAGCTACAAAATTTGGTATCGGATTCGATCAGGGTGTAAATGCTGAGGTTCCGCGTGACGGTTCAAGAAAGAACTGCTTTAAAGAGTGCGATGATTCACTCAAAAGACTTGACGTTGATTATATTGACTTTTATTTCGTGCACTGGCCTGATCCTAACACTCCTTTTGAAGAGACCATGGGAGCAATGCTTGATCTTAAAAAGCAGGGCAAGATCAGATATCTCGGTGTTTCTAACTTTGATCAGGCTATGATTGAAGAATGCAGAAAAACCGCTGAGATCGACGTTATACAGCCCCCTTACTCTATGGTAAATCAGACCGAAAAAGAGCTTATGAAGTGGTGTGCAGGAAACGGTATTTCATCCTTCACATACGGCAGTCTCGGATCAGGAATTCTCACCGGTGCTATCCGCGAGATACCCAACTGGGATCCTGCTGATTTCCGCTTTACGTTCTACGATTTTTATAAAGAACCCAAGTTCTCAAAGTGCATGGAGCTTTTGAAGACACTTGACGAAATCTCTGCTGAAAACGGACGTCCGCTTGCACAGATAGCTCTTAACTGGAGCACGCAGAAGGATTACGTCGGCACAGCGCTTTGCGGAGTCAGAAACGTTTACGAAGCAAAGGAAAACTGCGCTGCATTCGATTGGTCCCTCACAGATGAGGAAATGGCTAAGATAGATGCAAAGCTTGCAGAGCTTAACATCTGATATACTTCCATAAAAAAATAGAAGCCAATACTTTGAACTCTAAAGGACAGTTTTTATAATCATATAGCAAAAACAATCATGCCTCCCTTTACAAAAAGGGAGGCTTTTTTGCCAACAGTGGCTCACTTACTTACCGCTGGCGTGGTATTGCGTCAATTCTATCATCAAAAAAACAATTTAAAATAGAATTTTTCCCAATTGATGAGATATAGACAGATAACAAACTAAATTGTATAATATAATCACAGTCGGCCCGACAAAATATTTTTATTAAAGGAGTTATGCTATGAGTCTTGGAAAAACAATCAAAAAGCTTCGACGTGAGCGTAATATGACACAAGAACAGCTTGCAGAAATTCTCTCTATTTCTCCGCAAGCAGTCAGCCGCTGGGAGACCGATATGGCGATGCCCGACATTTCGCTTATTGCTCCACTTTGCAATTTATTTAATGTTACTTCAGATGAACTTTTAGAAATTGATCTTGTACAAAAGCAAAAAAATATAAGTGCAATTTGTGATGAAGCTCACAAATATTCAAGCCGAGGACATTTGGAGAAAGCACGCAAAATATTGGAAGACGGGCTGCGAATATATCCCGATAATTGCGATATCATAGATAATCTTATGTGTGTTTCTTTTTGGCAAAAAGATGTTACAGGAGACCGCAAATATCTCGATGAGACAATAAAATGGGGAGAAAAAATACTTAAACATAGTACAGATGATCATCAAAGGCATAGTGCAATTCAGATTCTGTGTTTTTCTTATAAAGATGTTGATCGATTGGATGAAGCCGTAAAAATGGCAAATTCTATGCCATTTATGTCCGTTTCACAAGAAATGTTGCTTAGTATGGTTTATTCAGGAAATAAAGCATATGACTCTAAGCAGATTAAAACTTTTAATTTGCTTCAATTCCTTTCAAATAGCTTATTCTCTTTACAAACAAAAATGGATTCAGGGGAGATGGTATACACACCTGAGGAAGCTGCTATCATTCGGGATAAACGTATTGCATTGTTACATTTGTTTTTTGAAAACGGTGATTTCGGATTTTATCATACTCATTTATGCGACACTCATCGTGAACAAGCCTTTTATTATGCAATAAAAGAAGACTATGAAAAGGCTTTGCACCATCTTTCTTTGGCCGAGGAACACGCCATAAAATTTATTACATCTGTTTATGAAGAACAGACATCCCTTGTTTTTCGTGGCAAAGAGCATGGCACATGGGCTACAGATTCTATTGAAAACGATGCGTCAATGCTACTCAAGAAAATGGAAGACCCCGTTTTTGATAAAATACGAAAAAAAGATGATTTTATTAAAATCAAGGAACGCCTTTCTGAATATGCGGGCGAGTGGAATGTTAAATAATTAATTGTCCCATATTACAAACAGCCTCGGTAGTTTCCTACCGAGGCTGTTATATGTTCAAATTTTACATTGATTATTGTTAATTAAAGCATACAATTATTGTTTTTGAGAATAGAGCTGAATAATTCCGAGAATTATATCGACTACCTTTTCCATATCTTCAACGACTGCGTGCTCATACGGACCGTGACCGGCATAGCATCCGGTGCCAATATTGGGGCACGGAAGACCCATAAACGAGAGTCTCGCTCCGTCGGTGCCTCCTCTTATCGGAACTGTGTGTGCATCTTCTCCGACGCTTCTTATGGCACTAAGCGCATTTTCAATAAGATGGAAGTGCTGCTTAATTATCTCCTCCATATTTCTGTACTGATCACGGATGGTAAGCTTTACGGTACCCTCTCCGTATTTAGCATTGATCTTTTCAGCTATATCAGTAAGAATCCTCTTTCTTTCTTCAAATCTCTCAGCACTGTGGTCTCTGATTATATACTCAAGCGTGGCTTTCTCAACGCATCCCTCCATTGAACAGAGATGGAAGAATCCCTCGTATCCCTCGGTATCTCTTGGTGTTTGACCTTTGGGGAGCATCGAATTTATCTCCATTGCAACGAGCTGAGCGTTTATCATGGTATCCTTTGACGAGCCGGGATGAACGTTAAAGCCGCTAACCTCATATACTGCTCCGCAGGCATTGAAGTTTTCGTATTCTACCTCGGAAATATTTCCACCGTCTACGGTATATGCAAAATCAGCACCGAAACGGTCTATCGAAAATTCATCTGCTCCTCTTCCGATCTCCTCATCCGGAGTAAAGCATATGGAGATCTTACCGTGCGGTATACCTTCTGATATTATTTTTTCAACGGCGGTCATTATCTCGGCTACTCCTGCCTTATCATCTCCGCCGAGAAGAGTAGTTCCGTCGGTGACTACAAGTGTTTTTCCGCAAAGATTCTTCAGATGCGGAAATTCTTTTGATGATAGGGTTCTTCCGCTATCTCCGAGAGGTATATCCGCTCCGTCGTAGTTTGTGATAACTTTTGGAGATACGTTATCACCGCAGAAATCCGGAGCTGTATCCATATGAGCAACAAATCCTATCCTTGGAGCATTTTCATAGCCTTCAGAGGCTTTAATTTCCCCGTAAACGTAACATTTATCGTCACATTCTACATTCTCTGCTCCGATAGAAACAAGCTCCTGCGCAAGCTTTTTGGCAAGCACGAACTGTTTATCGGTCGAAGGCACCGTTTCACACGACGGATCGCTTACTGTCGGTATTTTTACATATTCGAGAAATCTTTCAAGAACGTTCATTTTGATCTATCCTTTTCGATTTTATATCATTAAGGGAAGTGATCAGCACTTCCCTTTTGTTTTATTTATTGAAGGCTGCAAAAGCCTTGTGGGTCATATACAGATCTGCTTTAGAGATAACCTCATAAGGAGCGTGCATCGAAAGAACGGGAACTCCGAGGTCAACGACGTTGATGTTGAGGTTAGCGATATATGCCGCAACCGTTCCTCCGCCGCCCTGGTCAACCTTACCGAGCTCTGCCGTCTGCCAAACAACACCTTCAGCGTCAAGCACTGAACGAACGTATCCTACGAATTCAGCACTTGCATCTGACGTTCCGGATTTACCTCTTGCACCGGTATACTTTGAAAGAACGACACCGTGATTTACAAATGCGCTGTTTCTTCTTTCATAAACCTCTGCAAAATTGGGGTCATAGGCAGCGTTAACGTCTGCAGATAAGCATTTTGAGTTCATTCTTGTTACTCTCGGATTAGCTCCCATTGCAATAGCAATCTCTTCAATAAGATCGGTAAATACGTTGCTCTGCATACCTGTATTGCCAACGCTTCCTATCTCTTCCTTATCAGCAAGAACTACCATGAGATTCTTGTCACTGCTATCAGATTCAAAGATAGCTGTAAGAGCCGGATATGCGCAAACTCTGTCATCGTGTCCGTATCCGCCAATAAGGCTTCTGTCAAGACCTATGTCTCGTGCTTTAAAAGCAGGAACAACGTTGATCTCTGCGCTGAGGAAATCGTCTTCCTTGATGCCGTATTTATCGTTAAGTATCTTGAGAACGTTAAGCTTTATTGCGTCCGCTCCCTCTTCGTCGTTATAAGCTCTTGAGCCTACAACAACGTTCAAAGCTTCGCCTGTTATACCCTCTGCAAGAGTTTTTGCCATCTGATCCTTTGCAAGATGAGGAAGAAGGTCGTTTATACAGAAAACGGGATCGTTTTCGTCTTCACCTATAACTATATCGATCTTGCTGTTATCAGAAAGCACAACGCTTCCGTGAATTGCAAGCGGCATTGAAGTCCACTGATATTTCTTTATTCCGCCGTAGTAGTGGGTTTTGAAGTAACCCATTCCTCCATCCTCATATACAGGGCACTGCTTAAGGTCAAGTCTGGGAGAATCGATATGTGCTGCAGAAATATATATTCCTTCTTCGGGTGACTGTGTTCCAATCTTGAAAAAGAAGAGGCTCTTATCTCTGTTATTGTAATAATATTTACCGCCCTTTTCAATTTTATCTCCGAAATTATAGCAAACGTATCCGTTTTTTTCTGCAAGCTCGATAGAATATCTAACAGCTTCTCTTTCGGTTTTAGCACGGTCAAGATACGTCTTATAACCCTGAGCATAATCCATTATCTGATCTGCAATCCCTTCTTTTGAATAAACGTTTTTGGGAGTGTAAAAAAGCTGATCCTTCAGCTCCTGTACCTGGTTTTTTTCTTCCATGATTTTTTCTCCTTATATGTGATTATTTTTATTTCCATTCAATACAGCCACTTGAACAGTAAAGCTTTTCATACATATCAAGGGCAGCTTTTACTTTTTTAATATAGTTTTTGGTTTCTTCTATCGGTATGTTATGAAGAGTAATTCCGTCAGAGGAATACCTTTTGTCATCAAGCCAAGTGCTGACTCTGTTCATCCCTGCATTATATGCAGCGCATGATGTGCTCCACGTGCCGAAGCGGTCATAAAGTATAGAAAGCAAAAATACTCCGTATCGGATATTGACCTCACTGTCATACAGCATATCAAGCGGATACTCGTCTCCCGTTTTGCCCTCAAGCCAATAAAACGTATCCTCGGTTATCTGCATAAGTCCAATAGCACCTGCATGTGATAGCGCATCCTTTGAAAAAGAGCTCTCCGTTTTTATAACAGCATAAACAAGGTGGGGCGGAACGTCGTATTCTTTTGAATATTTTTCAACAAGACTGCTGTAATGTATTGGATACATCTTAATTTCAACAGCTTGCTTGATGTTGCCGAAAAGCACGGCTGCAACGGTCGTTAATGCAAGAAATATTAGCACCGTTATTACGGTTAAAATATGCTTTCTGTAGGATGGTGCAATCATTAAATTACCGCTCGGTCAATATTTGGTTCAAGACTTCACGAACTGAATCTTCAACCTCTTGATGAAGACCGTTTTCTATCACAAAATCTGCATTTTTCCTAAAAAAATCATTCGATTTTTGTTTTTGTATTTTTAACTTAGCCTCTTGTGCGCTTATACCGTCACGCTTTACTATACGGTGAATTCTTGCATCTTCATCTGCAATAACCGCACAAACGAAGTCACATTCTTTATCAAATCCGCTTTCATAAAGAAGCGGAGCTTCAACGTATGCTACCTTGTCACCGCTTTTTGCCCTTTCAGAAAGGAAAGCTCGGCATTCGTCAAGAATATATTTATGCGTAATTTCGTTTAACTTTTTTCTTTTTGCGTCATCCGAGAAAACTATCTCTGAAAGCTTAGGCCTTGATATCTCACCGTCAGGCGACAATATTTCTTGTCCGAAAAAATCCAAAAGCTCACGGTAACAAGGCTTGCCGCTGAGATATATCTCTTTTGATACACGGTCAGTATCTATTCCCATTATTCCGAGAGAGGCAAACTTTTTTGCTATATAGCTTTTTCCGCTTCCGATTCCGCCCGTTATTCCAAGTGTTATCACTACGAAACCTCCATATCGAGGATACTATTATATATTATATGACTTCTTTCATAATTTTACAAGAAGAATTTGTTATTTTTGGAAAACTTAATTTTATAGTAAAAAATTGCTTGCTAATCGCAAGAGTATATGATATAATATATTATTAATAATAATACTACTTGTTAGGAGTTTTAAATATGAAATACTTGGTGTTGCTCTGTGACGGAGCTGCAGATTATAAAATAGATGAGCTCGGAGGAAAAACTCCGCTTCAGGTGGCCGATAAGCCTACAACTGATATGCTTGCAAAGACGTCTCTTGCAGGAACTGTTCTCAACGTTCCAAACGGCATGGTGCCCGAAAGCGATACTGCCAATATTGCAGTTCTTTCCTATGATCCCAAAATATATTCCAAGGGGCGCTCTCCGCTTGAGGCTGTAAGCATGGGGATAGATATGCAGCCCGATGAAACTGCCTTCAGATGCAACGTCGTTACAGTATCGGATGACGATACTCCTTACGAGCAGAAGCTGATGATAGACCACAGTGCAGATGAAATAACCACCCCCGAGGCAGATGAGCTTATTCGTGCACTTGATGAAGCGCTCGGAGATGAAATAAAGAAGTTTTACACGGGAGTAAGCTACCGACACTGCCTTATCTGGAAAAACGCACCCGATTTTAAGGACTTTATGCGTCCTCACGATATAATCGGTAAATGCATAGGCGACAATCTTCCGCCCGAGCCCTTCCTTTCAATGATGAAAAGGAGCTACGAGATCCTTTCAAATCATCCCGTAAATGAAGCTAGACGCAAAAGAGGATTAAAGCCTGCAAACTCTGCATGGTTCTGGAGCCCCGGTAAGAAGCCCGCTCTTCCCTGCTTCAAAGAAAAATGGGGGCTTGACGGTACGGTAATTTCCGCTGTCGATCTTATCAAGGGTATAGGCATATGCGCCGGTCTCGAATCTATAGACGTAGAGGGTGCAACCGGAAACGTTCACACTAACTACAAGGGCAAGGCTGATGCTGCTATAGATGCTTTCAAACGAGGTCGTGACTTCGTTTACATCCACGTTGAAGCTCCGGATGAGTGCGGTCACAGACACGAGCTTGAAAACAAGGTTCTTTCCATAGAGCTTATCGACAAGAAGATACTTGCACCTGTTTACGAGTATTTAAAGAATAGCGGTGAAGATTTCAAGATTCTTATTCTTCCCGATCATCCTACACCCATTTGCCTGCGCACACATTCAAGCGAGCCCGTACCGTTTATAATTTATTCGAGCAATGAAGAAAGCAACGGAATCGATTGCTTCTGCGAGGATGATGCTGAAAAAGCAGGTCTTTATATTCCAAACGGATACGATCTTCTCAGTTATATGATCAAATAAAAGGAGCTTTATTATGAACAACTGCTCAGAAAACAAAGAAACGAACAGCAAACGCTTATCAAGCGCTGTTACCGGAATCTTTGAATGGATCGAATTATTTGCCGTTTCATTTACCGTTGTATTTCTGATAATAACGTTTATTGCACGACATTCTCCGGTCGTAGGCTCTTCCATGGTACCTACACTTGAAGAAAACGACGTTCTTATAATTTCAGATCTGCTCTATACTCCCAAGCAGGGCGATATTATCGTTGCTCAATCAAAGCCGCTCGGCTTTGACGAGCCTATTATCAAAAGAGTAATTGCAACCGAAGGTCAAGAGGTCACCATCGACTATTTTAACTGGAAGGTCACCGTTGACGGCATAACGCTCGAGGAGGATTATATAAATTATATCCTCGGCAAGATTATGAACCCGTCAAACTACCTGCCGGAAACGTTTACAGTTCCGGATGATACTCTTTTCGTTATGGGAGATAACAGAAACGGCTCTCTTGACAGCAGAAGCTCAGACGTTGGATTTATTGACGAGAGATACGTTGTCGGAAAAGCAAATTTCCGTATATTCCCATTAAGCAAGTTCGGATCATTATATAACTGAATCTCTGAAAGGACATATAAAATGCCTTCTCAAAATATACAGTGGTTCCCGGGGCATATGGCTAAAACAAGACGTCTCATTAAAGAGAATCTATCTTTGGTAGACGTTGTTATCGAGGTTCTTGACGCAAGAATACCTCAAAGCTCCGAAAACCCTGAAATAATGAAGCTTACAGAAAACAAACCGCTTCTTACCGTTTTAAGCAAATCCTCGCTTGCTGATCCTTCGGTCAGCAACAGATGGAGAAACTATTATCAAAAAAGCTCTCGCAGTTGCATATTTATTGACAGTGTTACCGGTGCAGGTATGGATGATATACCGGAGGCGGTGCGTTCCCTTCTGTCAGAAAAGGTTGAACGCTACGAATCCAAGGGTATGACGGGACGTTCGCTCAAAGCTATGGTAGTCGGAATTCCTAATGTTGGAAAATCATCCTTGATAAACCGCCTTGCCGGATCTAAAAAAGCAAGGGTCGAGGATAGACCTGGTGTCACCGTTAATAAGCAGTGGATCCCGACAAACGTTGGGCTTACGCTTATGGATATGCCCGGAGTTCTGTGGCCTAAATTTGAAGATCAGACCGTTGGAGAAAATCTTGCCGTTACCGGTGCAATCAAGGATAATATTCTCGATACTGAAAGCATTGCAATTATTCTTTGCGGAAGATTAAGAAAAAGCTATCCTGAGCTTTTATCCGAAAGATACAAGTTAGGAGATATGTCTCAGTACGAGGATCTTCAGGATTGGGAGCTTTTTGAAGCTATCGGCAGAAAAAGAGGTTTTCTTATATCGGGCGGTGAAATAAATTACGAGAGAACTGCGGCAGTGCTTCTTGATGAATTCAGAGGAGCTAAAATAGGCAGGATCTCGCTTGAGGTGCCAAATGCTTGATCTTGATTTTGAAAAACAGTTTATAAGCGACGGGTACGGTATCGTTTCAGGCACTGATGAGGCAGGAAGAGGCCCTCTTGCAGGTCCCGTATCAGCTGCTGCGGTTATCCTTCCCGAGGGATTAATTATTGACGGCCTTAACGATTCCAAAAAGCTGTCAGAGAAAAAACGTGAATATCTTTTTGACGTTATTAAAGAGTCGGCAGTATCATATTCCATACGGTTTGCTACAGTTGAAGAAATAGATAGCTTAAATATTTTAAATGCAGCTCAGCTCGCAATGAGACGAGCAGTATCGGAGCTTACTCCCACCCCCGATCTCGTTCTTGTTGACGGAAATATAGCAAGAGACTTTCCTATAAAAGCAATCCCCGTTATAGGCGGAGATGCTAAATCTCAAAGCATTGCCGCAGCCTCGGTTCTTGCCAAGGTCGCAAGAGACAGACTGCTTATTGAGTTTGACGAAAAATATCCCGAATACGGATTTGCAAAGCATAAGGGCTATCCGACAAAGGATCATATGAATGCTATCCGTACATACGGAGTGCTTCCTATACACAGAAAAACTTTTCTGAAGTTTCTTGATAAGGATAACTGATGAGTATCTCAAATAACGGCTTTAAAAATAAGAGCCACCGTGCTATAGGAAACATATGTGAGGGATGGGTCTGCGATTATTTAGTAAAAAACGGCTATAAGATAGTACGCAGGAACTATTACACATCACACGGAGAGCTCGACATAATTGCCGAAAACGCCCAATATATTATTTTTGTCGAAGTGAAGGCGAGAACGGTCTCTGATGCTATGAGCAAATACGGTCGGCCCTCAAAGGCAGTCAATGCGCAAAAAAGACAGCATATGCTTTTCTCTATCAAGACCTATCTAAGATACTTCCCTTCAATAAAATGCCCCAGAATAGACGTTTGCGAGGTTTATATACAACCTGACTCAACCGAAGATAAACCAAACTATCGCATTGAGTATTTTGAGGGCGCTTTTGGAGAAAACGGAAAATGATACACGCTAAGCATATTAAGTATTTCGATCTGCATTGCGACACCCTTTACAAAGCTTATACTGACAGGATATCACTGTATGATAAGTCACTTGATATCTCATTTTCAAGCATACCCGTGCTTGATCAATATACTCAGATATTGGCGGTTTGGAGCAAGCATAACCTTTCCGAAGATCAAGCGTTTGAACAGTTTATAAATATTCTTGATCATACCGAAAAAGAGCTGACGGCTTTTGCCTCGGAACATAAGAATTTTTCTTATATTCTTGCCGTAGAAGGCGGAAAGCTTTTGTCCGGAAAGATTGAAAGATTAAACACGCTGTTTGAAAAAGGCGTAAGATTTCTTACGCTTGTATGGCAGGATGAGTGCTGTATAGGCGGTGCTCATAACGTTTCAAGTGGATTTACCGATTTTGGATTTAAGGTTTTAGATCAATGCTTTGATATCGGTATAATACCAGACGTGTCGCACGCATCCGATAAAATGTTTTACCAAACCGCAGAAATATCAAAAGAAAGGCATAAGCCGTTTGTTGCGACACATTCAAACTCTCGCACGGTATGCGAGCATTCACGCAATTTGACCGACGATATGTTTTTAACCGTAAAGGCCTGTGGCGGTCTTGTTGGAATCAGTATGGCTCCACAGCATTTAAAGGAAAACGGAGATGCTATCGGTATTTCGGTCGATGTCACTGACGTTTTAAGGCATATCGAGCATTATCTTTCCCTTGGTGGAGAGGATATTTTATGCTTCGGATGCGACTTTGACGGTATTGATACAAAGCCAAGCGGAATAAACGGAATTGAAAGCATATCTTACATATATGAGGAAATGTTAAAGCATTACAGCCAAGATGCTGTAGAAAAGATTTTTTATAAAAACGCAAATAATTTTATAATGAGGAATAGATTAAAATGATTTATGTAAGCACAAGAGGAGATAAGGCGGAGCTTCTTTCCGCTCAGGCAATTAAAAAAGGTCTTGCATCTGACGGCGGTTTATTTATGCCGACTCAGCTCCCCAAGATCACGTTGAATAATATTGAAGAACTTGCAAAGCTCAGATATAACGAAAGAGCCGCAAAGATCCTTTCAATGTTTTTATCTGATTATACTTATGAGGAGCTGCTCGAGGATTGCACTTCTGCATACGCTGAAGACAGATTCCCCGGCGGTGCGGCTCCGGTTAAGAAGTTAAACGATACAACGTCAATTCTTGAGCTCTGGCACGGACCTACCTGCGCTTTCAAGGATATGGCGCTTCAGATAATGCCCAAGCTTTTGTCAAGAGCATTAAAAAAGACGGGCGAAGACAGAACTGCAGTTATACTCGTAGCCACGTCGGGAGATACCGGCAAAGCTGCGCTTGAAGGATATAAGGATGCAGACCAGGTTAAAATCATAGTATTCTACCCTGTAAACGGAGTCAGCCGTATACAGAAGCTCCAGATGGCAACACAGGAGGGCGAAAACGTTAAGGTCGCATCTGTTATCGGTAACTTTGACGATGCTCAAAACGGAGTTAAGCGTATATTCTCCGATGCTGAAGCAGCTGATATACTTAACAGTAACAATTACTTCTTGTCAAGTGCAAATTCTATAAACTGGGGTAGACTTGTTCCGCAGATAGTTTATTACATTTCGGCATATTGCGATATGTTTAATGCGGGTACGGTAAAGCTCGGTGATGAGATCAACGTTTGCGTACCTACCGGTAATTTCGGAAATATATTTGCAGGATACATTGCTAAGCAGATGGGACTTCCCGTTAAACGCTTCGTTTGTGCTTCAAATAAAAACAACGTTCTTACAGACTTTTTCACAAACGGTGTTTACAACCGTCGCCGTGATTTCTATACCACCATGTCGCCTTCAATGGATATTCTTATTTCAAGTAACCTTGAGCGTTTGATATGGCTTCTTTCCGATTCTGAAACAACTGCGTCATACATGAAAAAGCTTTCGGAAGACGGAAAGTATGAGATATCTGCAGCCCTCAAGGCAAAGCTCGATGCTGAATTTACCGGACTTTGCTGTGATGAATCTGAAACAGCATCAGTTATTAATAATACCTTTAAAAAGTATAACTATCTTATAGATACTCACACTGCAGTTGCTCTCGGCTGTTCCGATAAATTTATCGAAAGCACAGGTGACAGCACTCCTATGCTCGTTGTTTCGACAGCAAGCCCCTATAAGTTCTCCCCCAGCGTTCTTTCGTCCCTTGGCGGAGAGATCCCCGCAGACGAATTTGAAGCTATCTCAAAGCTTAACGAGATATCACAAACCGAAGTTCCTACACCCATTTCCGCTATAGGAAACAAAAAGATCCGCTTTGATCCGGATAACGCAATCAAAGCGGAAGATATGCTGAAAGAAGTATACACTACTCTCGGTATTTAAAAATTTTTAGGCTTAAACGTTGCGCAGACGGTATCGGTACATGAAACTGCATTTTGCGGTCCTACCGATATCTTGTCTGCCGTGCAGTAACTGTCACCGTCATGATACGCACAGTTTTTAACGTCACAGCTTATCCCTTTAATATGCTTCGGAGTACCGTCTCCGCTTGAGGTAAAATCAAATAATCCCATATAATTCTCCTTGTTTTTTTGTTGGGTTCATATTTTATTTTCCCTCTCGGACGTTTTTTTATACGTATCATATATTCTTTTAATTGCTTTTCAGGAGATCAAAATGTCACTTTTTGTACTTTCTGATACCCATCTGTCCCTTTCCGATAATAAGCCTATGGATGTTTTCGGCAACAGATGGCACAATTATGTTGAAAAATTGGATATGGGTTGGAGAAGCATTATAACAGACGATGACACCGTTGTTATACCCGGAGATATTTCCTGGGCAATGTCGCTTGAAGGAGCCAAGAAAGACCTTCTCTTTCTCGATTCCCTTCCGGGCACAAAGATCATCGGCAAAGGTAACCATGATTTTTGGTGGGAGACTGCTTCAAAAACTCAAGCGTTCTTTGATCAAAACGGCATTACAACCATAAAAATGCTATATAACAATGCACATAAATATCAAGGCTTTGATATATGCGGATCAAGAGGCTGGTTTTACGAAGAAAAGAACGCCCCCAAAGATACAGACTATAAAAAAATCGTTAACCGTGAGGTCTTGCGTTTAAAGATAAGCTTCGATGCAGTCAAGGACAGTAAAAACAGCGAAAAGCTTGTTTTTCTTCATTTTCCTCCGGTGCTAAACAATTACGTGTGCAGAGAAATAGTCGATCTTCTTCATGAGTACGGTATCACTCGATGCTTCTACGGACATATACACGGAGTTTACGATATACCGCCGGTATTTGATTTTGAAGGCATATCCTTTACCATTGTTTCGGCAGATTATCTCAATTTTACACCTCTTTTAGTGGAAAAATCAGTCTAAAAAGGAAGAAGTTAAAAAATTAACCGATTTTCATTGACTTTGTAAAAAAAAACTGCTATTATATATATTTGAATAAATATTGTTAAGATTTATATTCAGGAGGAATTCCAAAATGACTTTGAAAAAAGTTGAAAACACAGAAAAGAATGTCGTTGAGATAGAATTTACTATCGATAAGGCTACATTCGAGGCAGAAACCGTTAAGGTTTACAAGAAAAATGTTTCCAAGATGAACATCCCCGGATTCAGAAAGGGTAAGGCTCCTAAGGCTATCATCGAAAAGCTCTACGGTAAGGGAGTTTTCTATGAAGATGCAATAAACAATCTTCTTCCCGACGCTTTTGACGCAGCTGCTAAAGAGGCAGGCAAAGAGGCGGTAAGCCGTCCTGATTTCGAGATAACAGATATCAATGACGAGGGTGTTGAAGTTAAAGCAACATTCTACGTAAAGCCCGAAGTTGAAATAAAGAACTATAAGGGCATTGAGGTTGAGCGTGTAACAAAGCCCGTTACAGACGCTGACGTTGAAGAAGAGCTCAAGAGAGTTCAGAACCGTAACTCAAGATCTATTGAGGTTACAGACAGACCCGTTCAGAACGGCGATACCATTGCTCTCGATTTTGACGGATATACAGACGGCAAGCAGTTTGACGGCGGTAAGGCTGAAAAGTATTCCCTTACAGTTGGATCAGGCACGTTTATTCCCGGATTTGAAGATCAGATAGTTGGCAAGAACATAGGTGAGGATTTCGACGTAAACGTTACCTTCCCCGAAGAATACGGCGCAAAGGAGCTTGCAGGCAAGCCCGCTGTATTTAAGTGCAAGGTTCATTCCATTTCTTATACTCAGCTTCCCGAGATCGATGACGAATTCGCAAAGGATGTTTCTGAATTCGATACGCTTGATGAATATAAAGCAGATATAAAGGCAAAACTTGAAGAAAAGAACAAGTCCCAGGCTGAAATGGCAATGGAAGGAAGCCTTATTGATGCTCTTATAGCAAATCTCACAGCTGACATTCCTGCTCCGATGATTGAAGCTGAAGCTGAAAACATTATTCGTGACCGTGATTACAGACTCAGAATGCAGGGTCTTGACCTCAATGCATATCTCCAGTACACAGGTATGACCCTTGATTCAATGAGAGAAGAAGTTAAGCCTGAGGCTGAGCGTCAGGTTAAGGTTCGCCTTGCAGTTGAAAAGATTGCTGAGCTTGAAAAGATCGAAGCAACTGAAGCTGATATCGAAGCTGAATATGAAACTATAGCTAAGTCCTACAATATGGAAGTTAAGGACGTTAAGGCTTCTCTTGAGGCTGAAGCTCTTGCAAAGGATATTTCTGCTCGCAAGACTATTGAATTCATCAAGAATAACGCAAAGATAACCGACGTTGCAGAGGCTTCCGAAGCTCCTAAGAAGGCATCTCCCAAGAAGACAACAACAAAGAAGACCACAACAACTGCAAAGAAGACAACTGCTAAAGCAGACGCTGATAAGGTTGAAGCAGCAGAAAAGCCCGCTAAGAAGACTACAAAGGCTTCCACAGCAAAGGCTGAGGGCGAAGCTACAGAAAAGAAGCCTGCAGCTAAAAAGACAACAACTAAGAAAACTACAACAAAGAAAACCGAAGAATAATCTTCGGTTTCTCTGTTCATAGCATTATTTTTATTTTAAACACAGCAAATACTTATTGCGAAAGGAGTATTTATTATGGCTCTTGTACCAACCGTTATTGAAACCACCAACAGAGGTGAACGTGCATACGATATATATTCGAGACTTCTTAACGACAGAATAGTTTTTCTTTCCGATGAAGTAAATGACGTTACCGCATCTCTCGTAGTTGCACAGCTTCTCTTCCTTGAAGCACAGGATCCCGAAAAGGATATCCATCTTTACATCAACAGCCCCGGCGGATCAATTACCGCAGGAATGGCAATATACGACACAATGAACTTTATTAAGTGCGACGTTTCCACTATCTGTATAGGTATGGCGGCAAGCATGGGCGCATTTCTCCTTTCCGCAGGAGCAAAAGGAAAGCGCCTCGCACTTCCCAACAGTGAAATCATGATCCACCAGCCTCTCGGAGGAATGCAGGGTCAGGCTACAGACATAAAGATACACGCAGACCGCATTATTCGTATGAAGAATAAGCTGAACGGTATTCTTGCCGAAAACACAGGCAAGCCCCTTGAAAAGATTGAAAAGGATACCGAGCGTGATAACTTTATGACTGCACAGGAAGCTTTAAACTACGGTCTCGTCGACAAGGTTATAGATAAGCGTCCTTAAATTCGATTTTAAAGAGGTATATTAATGGCAAACAATAGCAATACGAGAGGACCGCTTCAGAGCTGTTCGTTCTGTGGCAGGTCCGAAGCTCATATTGAATTTTTAATTCCGTCGCCTATCGGTACCGGCGTATGTATCTGTAATAACTGCATTGAAGCATGCGACAGACTTATATATCAGCATACTGCCGAGATGGAGCAGGAATCACGTGAAAAGAACGGCAAGGGCGTTTTATCTCTTACTTCCCTGCCTAAGCCTGCAAAGATCAAGGGAACGCTTGATGAATACGTTATAGGTCAGGATGAAGCAAAAAAAGCTTTATCGGTTGCCGTATATAACCACTACAAGCGCATTCTTTCAAAGGATAAAAAATCCAAAGAAAAGAAGGATGCCGAAAAGGTAGATATTCAAAAAAGCAACGTTCTTCTGCTTGGTCCGACGGGTGTAGGTAAGACCTATCTTGCACAGACTCTTGCTAAAACCCTCAAGGTGCCCTTTGCAATTGCTGATGCTACAACGCTGACAGAAGCAGGATACGTTGGTGAGGACGTTGAAAATATACTCCTCAGACTTATTCAAGCGGCAGATTATGATATTGAACTCGCAGAAAAAGGTATTATTTATATTGATGAGATCGATAAGATATCCAGGAGAAGCGAAAACCGTTCAATAACGAGAGACGTTTCGGGTGAGGGTGTTCAGCAGGCACTTTTAAAGATACTTGAAGGTACAGTTGCAAACGTTCCTCCGCAGGGCGGAAGAAAGCATCCCAATCAGGATTTTATTCAGATAAATACCGAGAATATTCTGTTTATCTGTGGCGGTGCGTTTGATACGCTTGATAATATTATAAGCAACCGCCAGGGCAACCAGCAGATAGGATTTGACAGTAAGCTTCTTTCCGAAAAGGAAAAGAAGGAGACAAATATCTTATCAAAGGTTACGCCTCACGATATAGTTAAATTCGGACTGATACCTGAGCTGGTTGGAAGACTTCCGGTCATCGTGACACTCCAATCTCTTGACCGTACTGCTCTTGTAAAGATATTAAGCGAACCCAAAAACTCGCTTATCAAGCAGTATAAAAAGCTGTTTGAGCTTGATTCAAAGGAGCTTGAGTTTACCCCCGATGCACTCGACAAAATAGCCGATCTTGCAATCGAACGCAAAACGGGAGCAAGAGGCCTTCGCTCGATAATGGAAGAATTCCTTATTGATACAATGTACGAGGTGCCCTCAAGACCCGAGGTTGAAAAGGTCATTATCGATAAAGATACAGTCGATAAGACAGGAAAGCCGAAGCTTATATTAAAGGACTACGAAGCCCTAAAAAATGCATAAAATAAAGCAGAGTTCATTGAACTCTGCTTGTTTTTTATACGGGATGAACCTTAAGCTTGCTGTCTGAATTATCCTTGTCTATACCAAGTGATTTTGCCTTGCGGTTTTCAAAGAAGTTCATTGCAACCTGTTCAAAGAGTGCATATGAAAGAACGTCTTCATCCTGGATTGCATAATCCTTTATCTGCTCTCTCAGCTTATCAAGTTCAGGCTTGAGAGCATCTGCAGGTCTGCCGTCAATCGGCTTATCGTCTCCGATGATCTTCTTTCTGAAAGCAGGATCGATAGGAGCAGGAGTTTTACCGTAATCGCCTCTGACCATTCCTCTGAACTCTTTTGCAACCATCTTATATCTTTCTCCGCCGATAACGTTGAACACAGCCTGCGTTCCAACTATCTGCGACGTCGGAGTTACGAGCGGAGGATAACCTGCGTCCTCTCTGACTCTCGGAACCTCTGCAAGAACCTCATTCAGAAGCTCTGACTTCCCTGCCTGCTTAAGCTGTGAAATAAGATTAGAGAGCATTCCGCCGGGAACCTGATACATAAGAGCGTTTATATTTGCCTTGAGCACCTGTGTATCGAGAAGTCCGCTTGCGATATATTTATCACGAAGGGTAGTAAAATACTTACATACAACGTCAAGCTTTTCAAGATCAAGACCGGTATCGTATTCCGTGCCTGCAAGAGTAGCAACCAACGGCTCTGTCGGAGGCTGGCTTGTACCCATTGCCATAGGAGAGATCGCCGTATCAACGATATCGCACCCTGCTTCTATGGCTTTAAGTGCTGTCATTGATGCAAGACCAGAGGTATAATGTGTGTGAAGCTCTACGGGAATTTTAACGGTTTCCTTAATAGCCTTTACAAGTGAATATGCATCGTAAGGCTTGAGAAGTCCCGACATATCCTTTATGCATATAGAATCGGCTCCCATTTCCTCAAGCTCTTTTGAGTATTTTGCAAAGGCTTCTTCTGTGTGCACGGGGCTTGTCGTATACGAAATAGCTGCCTGAACGTGTCCGTTTTCCTTCTTTGTGGCGTTTATTGCCGTCATAAGATTTCTCTTATCGTTCAGAGCATCAAAGATTCTTATAATATCGATACCGTTTGCGATTGACTTCTGTACGAAGTATTCAACAACGTCATCTGCGTAATGTCTGTAGCCAAGGATATTCTGTCCTCTGAAGAGCATCTGAAGCTTTGTATTCTTAACTGCACCTCTGATCTTACGGAGTCTTTCCCAAGGATCCTCGTTTAAGAAACGAAGGCATGAATCAAAGGTTGCACCGCCCCACGCTTCAAGCGAATGATAACCAACCTCATCAAGCGCAGAAAGTATCGGAAGCATTTCATCTGTAGTCATTCGTGTTGCAATAAGGGACTGATGCGAGTCACGAAGGACTGTTTCACATATTTTAACTTTACTCATAAGTATAATCTCCTAATAACTGTATAATCTTATGCGAACATTGAAAGGAATACACCGGCAGCAACCGCTGATCCGATAACTCCGGCAACGTTCGGTCCCATTGCGTGCATCAAAAGGAAGTTTGAAGGATCTTCCTTCTGTCCGACCAACTGAGAAACTCTTGCCGCCATAGGAACTGCGGAAACACCTGCAGATCCGATAAGCGGATTTATCTTTCCGCCCGTAATAACGTTCATAAGCTTTGCAAACAAAATACCGCCAATGGTAGAGAAGCAGAACGCTGTAAGACCGAGAATTATAATAAGAAGGGTTGTGGGCGAAAGGAAGGATTCTGCATTTGCCGTTGCACCGACGGAAACTCCGAGGAATATCGTTATGATATTGCAGAGCTCGTTCTGTGCTGTCTTTGAAAGACGGTCGGTAACACCGCAGACGTTAAACAGGTTTCCAAGCATAAGGAAGCCCACGAGCGGAGCTGCATCGGGAAGAAGAAGTGCAACGATAAGTGTAACGACTATCGGGAAAAGCACCTTTTCTACCTGAGATACCGGACGAAGCGTTTCCATCTTTATGGAACGTTCTTTTTTGGTGGTAAGAAGCTTCATAAACGGAGGCTGGATGATAGGTATCAATGCCATATACGAATATGCAGCAACAGCGATAGCTCCGAGAAGCTGTGGAGCAAGCTGCTTTGTTACGAGAATCGCAGTCGGTCCGTCCGCACCGCCGATAATACCGATGGATGCTGCCGCTTCGGGAGTGAATCCGAAGAAGAGAGCGCCGAGAAAGGCTGCGAAAACACCAAACTGTGCCGCCGAACCTAAAAGAAGGCTCTTAGGGTTTGCTATAAGGGGAGTAAAGTCGGTCATAGCTCCAACACCCATAAATATAAGTGAAGGATATATACCAAGCTTAACACCGAGATAAAGAATATCTATAAGTCCGCCTTCACGAAGAACCCGTCCAACATCCAATTCACCTTGAATGAAAAACTTTTCCATATGCATTAGCTCTGCTCCGGGAAGGTTTGCCAAAAGCATACCAAATGCTATAGGCAACAGAAGAAGCGGCTCATATTTTCTGAATATAGCAAGATAGAAAAGAACTCCGATAATAACGTACATTACGATGGTCTGCAACGTAACTATAGGAGATTTATTCATTAATTCCGCTATACCCGTTGTTTGAATAAAATTAAGTATAGTTTCGAGCATGTTACACCCCGTCAGACTCAGTTAAGAGTAGCAATGATATCTCCGGTTCCAACAGACGCACCCTGAGTTACTTCAATTGATGCTACAGTACCGTCAGCGGGAGCAAAAATTTCGTTTTCCATCTTCATTGCTTCAAGCACGCAGACAAGGTCTCCCTTTGAAACCTTCTGTCCTACCGAAACGGTTACCTTCATAATTGTACCGGGCATAGGAGCACTTACCTTTACGCCGCCTGCAGCACCGGATGCCTTGGGTGCAGCTTTGGGTGCAGCAGCAGGAGCTGCTTTTGCTACAGGTGTAGCTACGGGAGCAGAAGTGCCCTCTGCAGATACTTCCTCAACCTCTACCTCATATACTGTTCCGTTAACCGTTATATTAAACTTTCTCATTATAAATTACCTCCGAATTATCGTAATCGAATTACTGTTTATCAAACCGTCTGAAAGAAACCACTCTGAACGAGCTTACCGGTTTATCAAGATATACCGCAACAGCTGCGGATATTGCCGCAACTATTTCTTCATCATTATCATCAACTGCTTCTTCTGATGCGACATTTTCTGTCTGTGTGTCTACAACTGCAGAAGCTGTCTTCTTTCTTGAATTGGGAATGGTATAGAAGAACACCTTGAAAAGTGCAAGCACACCCCATATTATAATTAGTATTGAAAAAACCGTACCCAAACCGAGAACCATAGTTTGAAGACCAAGAGCCATTCTTTCGCCAAGAGGAGTAGAAAGGTCCATCGATTTTTCAAATACGTTTTCAGTTACAGCTTCAGTTGCTGCAGAAGCTGCAAGGAAAGCAATATTCATATTACCCTCCCTTTAAAAGCAAGTATTTCAAGAGCAGCCGCAATTCTCTGACGAAGCTCTGCAAGTGATATAATGTCATCTATATCACCGCTCTTAGCTGCTGCGATCGGAGATGCAAGGGTATTATTCCACTCTGAAATAAGCTCTTCTCTCTTAGCTACAGGATCTTTTGATGATTTGATCTCTTCGCTCCAGATAAACTGAACTGCAGCCTCGGGACTCATTATGCTGATCTTTGCATTTTCAGAAGAAAAGGCTATATCAGCGCCAAGTGCCTTGGAGCCCATAACTGTAAACGATGCTCCGAAGGCATTGCCAAGCACGCAGGTAACCATCGCATTTTCGGAAAGCGCATATGCCGATGCAAGCTCTGCAAGCTTTTCTGAATAATGGCACTTTTCATATTCTGCAGAAGCTACAAAGCTAACGCTGTCAACCAGAGTAACAAGCGGAATATCAAAGCAATTACAGAAATCGATAAACTTAGCAGCTTTATGCGCCGCACACGGAGTTATTGCTCCACCCTTTACGCTGGGATCATTGGCACACACGGCAACAGATGCACCGTTTATTCTGATAAAACCAATTTTAATTTCAGGCGCACAGGCTTTGCAGACTTCTTCAAACACACCGAAATCAGCTACAGATGCTACGACCTCAGTCATACTGTATCCTGCTTTTGCAACTATATCGGCAATCTCGGGGGTTGTACGGTTAATATCGTCAGCATCCTCATACGGAGCTGTTTCAGAATCGCTTGAGGGAAGATACGCAAGAAGCTTTTTAAGCTCTGTAATTGCTTCGTCTGTATTCGATACGAGCAGGCTGATATCTCCTCTTTTTGCAGCAAATTCAACGGTATCCTGCGCATTAATATCGGTCAGAAAAGGAGATGATACAAAGAGCTGACCCTTATCCTTTGCAGCAATTGCGAAATCAAACATTGACGCAATAATGGCAGACGATGCTCCGCAAACGCCGGATATAACGGCTATCTGAGGAACTACTCCCTTAAGGCGAGATGCCTTCTTCATTATCTTTCCGTATCCGGAAATAACGCCTATACCCTCCATAACCTTAGCGCCTGAGCTACTGAATACACCTATAACAGGCGCGCCGCTCTTGGCAGCCATATCGTATACAGAACAGATCTTATTTGAGTGAGCTTCACTTAAAGCACCCTTCATATTTGATGGATCCTGGACAAAGGCATAAACGAGTCTTCCGTCTATTGCTCCGCATCCGCATACAACGCTTTCAAAATCATTTCCGTCTTCAGCGTTTGCACGCTTAACGTACGAGCCGAGTTCAACAAACGTTCCTTCATCAAATATAGAGGAAACTATATTACGAGCTTCTGTTGTGGTTTCTGCAAGCAGACCTCTGAGCTCGGAAGCTGTCTTTTGAATCTTTTCCACTGTGTAATATTCCTCCGTATATTTAAAAAATATTTTTCATTTTATTAGGATTATTTCTTACTTCAATAAATATAACCCCATTATATTTTACATTATATTACAAAAAGGTTAATAATTACAACATTATTTAATTTCTATTTTGTTAATAAAATTAAAGTTTTGTTCACAAATATTGTTGCTATATATGGTATCATTTAAATGAGAAATTGTTTATTTTTCCAAGTTCAAGAAAGGTATAAAATGCTGATAGATTTTCACACCCATTGCTTCCCTGATGCAGTAGCCGAAAAAGCCATCCCGAAGCTATCTGCAATAGGAAACATCCTGAACATTACGAACGGAACCGTTTCCGACAATCTTCGTAAAATGGATGAAGACGGAGTCGATATAAGCGTTGTTTGCAATATTGCAACTAATCCCCGTCAGATGACAAACGTCAATAACTTTGCAATAGACCTTAACAATACACAAAAAAGGATGATAGCACTTGGATCTGTCAATCCTCATTGCGATGAAGAAGTTATAAAAAAAGAGCTCAAAAGGCTTCGCAATGCAGGAATAAAAGGTATAAAGATTCACCCCGACTATATGGAAACAACAATAGATTCCGACAAATTCGATCCCATATTCAAGGGATGCATTGAGAACGGACTGTTCGTAATTACACACGCAGGAAACGATTTTTATTCGCCGAATTTTATGCACGCACCGCCTGAGGCTATTGCCTGCGTTATAAATAAATTTCCGGAGATGAGGCTCGTTGCTGCACATCTTGGCGGATTCAAATGCTGGGATACGGTTCTTCGCATGCTCTGTGGCAAAAACATATGGCTGGACACCTCACTACTCTGCGCTCCGGAGGCTGATATTGAGCTTGGAAAACGAGTCATTTGCGAGCATGATCCGGATAAATTACTGTTTGGAAGCGACACTCCGTGGTACGGTGCAGACAGCGAAAAAATTGCACTTGAATCTCTTGAGCTCAGTGCTGATCTGTATGAAAAAATATACAGTAAAAACGCTATAAGATTCCTTGATCTTGATGTCTGATTTAAAATATTCTTATTTGTCATTTTCAACAAATACACTGAATCCTTTATTATGATATAAATGTTAATAGCTTCGCAAAAATGTTGCTTTTTAACATTATTTATAAGATCTTGTCAATTTCAATTTGGCTTATTTTGTAACATTTTCGCATTTTTTTAATTTTTGTGTAAAAGTTGCACAAAAAAAAGCAATATATTATATAATATTCATTATAATGCCTCTTTGAGAAAATAAGAGTTTGTGTTATAATATAATTGCCGGAAAATCGGTTTGTAAATGCTTGCCTGTATTTCACGGCATGTGAATAAATAAATTATTAAATTGTAAGAGGAAGTACCATTATGAGCACAAAAATTTCTATCATTGGTGCCGGAAGCGTCGGCGCTACAATTGCATATTCACTGGCTGTTACCGGAATAGCAACAGAGGTTGTTATGATCGATATCAAAAAGGAAAAAGCAATAGGCGAAGCAATTGATATTAGTCAGGGCACTCCCTTCTGTAATCCGATCTCTATCACAGCAGGTGATTACTCCGATGCTGCAGGTTCGGATATCGTTATTATCACATCCGGTATTGCGAGAAAGCCCGGTCAGACAAGACTTGACCTCACGCAGACAAACATTTCTATTATCAAGCAGATCATACCTGAAATAACAAAGTACGCTCCCACGTCTAAGTACGTTATCGTCAGCAATCCTGTTGACATACTTACATATGCGTTCACAAAGCTCTCCGGTCTGCCTGAAAACCAGATTATCGGTTCAGGTACAATTCTTGATACTGCAAGACTCCGTACAAACATTGCCGAGCATTTCGGCGTTAGCCAGAAAAACGTTCACGCTTGCGTTTTCGGTGAACACGGAGATACTTCGTTCGTTCCGTGGTCTCTTGCATCCATTTCGGATATTCAGATTGAAAACTTCCAGAAATACGTTGCAAGCACAGGATCCGGTAAGGCTCAACTCAACTTTGACGAGGTTGAAAATTACGTTCGTACCTCCGGTGCTAAGATCATTGCAGGAAAAGGCGCTACGTTCTATGCCGTTTCAATCTCGGTTTGCCATCTCTGCAAGTGTCTTCTCAGTAGTGTAGATACAGTTCTTACAGTTTCCACAATGATGCACGGTGAATACGGCATTGAAGACGTATGTCTCAGCACGCTGACGCTTGTCGGAAATCAAGGTAGCAAGGGTAAGATATATACTCCCCTTCAGGACAAAGAGGTTCAGCTTCTGCGTCACAGTGCTGATACACTTAAGGAAATTATAAAATCAGTTAACATTTAATCAAATTCAGATATAGAAACGAGGCTCGTAAAGCATGGAATATCGTATTGAAAAAGACTCTATGGGTGAGATGCAGGTCCCTGCGGACAAGTATTGGGCTGCACAGACACAGAGAAGCTTTCAGAATTTCAAGATAGGCGTTGAGGTAATGCCCCGAGAGATCACTCACGCTTTCGGTATACTCAAGAAAGCGGCTGCAATCGCAAACAACTCGATAAAGCCCGAAAAAATGACAAATGAAAAGCTTGACGCAATAAAGAAGGCATGTGATGAGGTTATTGCCGGCTTGCTGAATGAACATTTTCCTCTCGTTGTATGGCAGACCGGAAGCGGAACTCAGTCAAATATGAACGCAAACGAGGTCATCGCCAACAGAGGAAATGAGATCGCAGGCAAAAAGCTTCTCCATCCTAATGACGATATAAATATGTCTCAGTCATCTAATGACACTTTCCCCACTGCAATGCATATTGCTGCGGTAATCTCGATTGAGGATAAGCTCTTCCCTGCTATGGATAAGCTTTTAGCTACTCTCAAGAGACTTGAGGAAGAGAACGAGGGCATCGTTAAGAGCGGAAGAACTCATCTTCAGGATGCAACTCCCATAAAATTCTCTCAGGAGATATCCGGTTGGAGAAATATGATAGAAAAGACTAAGGGTCAGCTTGAGCTTGCTCTCTCCGGTCTCAAGGAGCTTGCGCTTGGCGGTACAGCAGTCGGAACAGGACTTAACGCACCCAAGGGATTTGCTGAAAAGGTAGCGTCAGTTGTTTCCGAGCTTACAGGCAAGAGCTTCGTTACTGCCGAAAATAAATTCCATGCTCTTACATCAAAGGATGAGCTCGTGTTCGCTCACGGTGCTCTTAAGGCTCTTGCAGCAAACCTTATGAAGATTGCAAATGACGTAAGATGGCTCGCAAGCGGTCCGAGAGACGGTCTTGGTGAGATATTCATTCCCGAAAACGAGCCCGGCTCGTCAATTATGCCCGGTAAGGTCAACCCCACTCAGTGTGAATCTATGACTATGGTTGCAGTTCAGGTAATTGCTAACGACGTTGCTGTCGGTATGGCTGCATCGCAGGGTAATTTCGAGCTTAACGTATTTATGCCGGTTTGCATATATAACTTCCTTCAGTCTGTAAGACTTCTTGCAGATGGAATTATATCCTTTAACGACAACTGTGTTACAGGAATCAAGGCTAACCGAGAAAAGATGCATCACAATCTTCATAATTCTCTTATGCTCGTTACGGCGCTCAATCCTTATATAGGATATGATAACGCTGCTAAGACTGCAAAGAAAGCATTTAAGGATAACATATCCCTTAAAGAAGCCTGCGTTGAGCTTGGCTTCCTTACACCTGAAAAGTTTGATGAAGTATTCCATCCCGAGCAGATGGTCTGATTTGGAGGAAAACATGAAATTCAGTTATTATCCGGGCTGTACGCTGAAGAACAAGGCTGTTGATCTTGACAGATACGCAAGACGCAGTGCTGAAGCTCTCGGCGTTGAGCTTAAAGAATTGCCTGATTGGCAGTGCTGCGGTGCCGTTTATCCGGTCGCCAAAGACGAAATAGCAACAAAGCTCTCTTCTGTCCGTGCTCTTATGTCTGCAAAAGAAGCCGGAGAAGATCTTATAACGCTTTGCTCTGCTTGTCATAACGTTATTAAAAGAGTAAATATCGATATGGCTAAGGATGAGGAGATTCGTACCAAGGTAAATAATTACATTGCTCCTGAGATTCCTTACGGCGGAGAAACCAAGGTGCTTCATTACCTTGAGATGCTTCGTGACTGTATCGGTTTTGATAAAATAAAGGAAAAGGTTGTAAATCCGCTTACAGGTAAGAAGATAGCCGCTTATTACGGCTGCCTTCTCCTTCGTCCTTCAGCAGATATGCAGTTCGACAACCCCGAAAATCCTCGCATAATTGAGGATTTCATTCGTGCAATCGGTGCTGAGCCGGTTATTTATCCCTACCGTAACGAATGTTGCGGCGGATACATAACGCTTGAAGATAAAAAGATTGCTGCACAAAAGAGCTCTACTGTTGTTGAGAGTGCAAAGGGTAACGGTGCTGATATGATAGTTACCGCTTGTCCGCTCTGTCTTTACAACTTAAAGAAGAACGGCGGATCGGATATACCCGTTGAATATTTCACGGCGCTCCTTGCAGAAGCGCTCGGAGTTAAGGAGGACTGATCATGGCTTTTAATAAGGAATTAACAAAAGAACAGATCCTCAGATCAAGCGGAGTAAATCCCCTGAAGTGTATGCGTTGCGGCAAATGCTCGGGCACCTGCCCTTCATATGATGAAATGGAATACCATCCTCATCAGTTCGTATATATGGTAGAAACGGGCGACATAGAAAAGCTTATGAAGTCTGAATCGATATATAAATGCCTTACCTGCTTTGCTTGTGTTGACCGCTGTCCCAGAGGCGTTGAGCCTGCAAAGCTTATTGAAGCAGTAAGACTTTCCGTGATACGCCAGAAGGGCGAAAATCACTTAAAAGCAGATATGATCCCGGAAATGCTTGACGAAGATCTGCCTCAGCAGGCTATCGTCAGCGCATTCCGTAAATACAGTAAATAAAGGAGGAGAAAACAATGCAGAGAATTGGCGTATTTGTATGCTGGTGCGGAAGCAATATTGCCGGAACTGTTGACGTTAAAGCCGTTGCTGAAGCTGCGGCAAAGGAACCGGGTGTAGTTTTCTCCACCGATTATCAGTATATGTGTTCTGAAGCCGGTCAGAACATTATAAAGGATGCAATAAGAGACTATGCCCTTACCGGAATAGTTGTTTGCTCCTGCTCTCCCCGTATGCATGAGGCTACCTTCCGCAAGACTGCTGCTGCGGCAGGTCTTAACCCTTATATGGTTGAGATTGCAAACATCCGTGAGCAGTGCTCGTGGATACATAAGGATATGGAGATCGGTACAGAGAAGGCTATAATCCTTGCAAGAACTGCTATTGCGAAGGTGCATCTTAACGCTCCGCTTACAGCAGGTGAAAGCCCCGTTACAAAGCGTGCGCTCGTTATCGGAGGCGGTATCGCAGGTATTCAGACAGCTCTCGATATTGCAGACGCAGGATTTGAAGTAGATATAGTTGAAAAAACTCCTACTATCGGCGGAAAGATGACTCAGCTTGACAAGACCTTCCCTACGCTCGACTGTGCTGCCTGCATACTTACACCTAAGATGGTTGATGCTGCTCAGCATGATAAGATAAATATATACGCTTACAGCGAGGTTGAGGCTGTTAAGGGATTCGTAGGAAACTTTACGGTATCCATAAAGAAAAAGGCTCGCTACGTAAACGAAAGTCTTTGTACAGGTTGCGGACTTTGTACAGAAAAATGTCCTCAGAAAAAGGTTCCGAATGAATTTAACCTCGGAATGGACACAAGACGTGCAATTTATATTCCCTTTGCTCAGGCAGTTCCGAAGGTTGCTACGATTGACGCAGATTATTGTACAATGCTGAAGAGTGGCAAGTGCGGTGTTTGCTCAAAGGTATGTACCGCAGGAGCTATCGATTACAAGCAGAAGGATGAAATAATTGAACAGCAGTACGGTGCAATAGTCGTTGCAACAGGCTTTAATCCCATTAAGCTTGACAATTACGATGAGTTTGCATATTCTCAGAGCCCTGACGTTGTTACCTCTCTTGAATATGAAAGAATAATGAATGCCTCCGGTCCTACCGCAGGTAAGCTTCTCCGTCCCTCAGACGGAACACATCCTCATACTATCGTATTCGTTCAGTGTGTAGGCTCACGTGATACGTCAGGATGCGGAAAGCAGTACTGCTCCAAGATTTGCTGTATGTATACGGCAAAGCATGCAATGCTTACAAGGGAGAAATATCCCGATACTGACGTTTACGTATTCTACATAGACGTAAGAACTCCCGGTAAGAACTTTGACGAGTTCTACCGCAGAGCAGTTGAGGAATACGGCGTACATTATATCAAGGGAATGGTTGGAAAGGTTGCTCCTCACGATGGCAAGCTGACCGTTCAGGCTTCCGACCTTATTGCTGACAAGCAGCTCAAGATCGAAGCAGATATGGTCGTTCTTGCTGCTGCAATAGAGCCTGATCCCAGCGCAAGACCTCTTGCTACCATGCTTACTGCAAGTATGGATACAAACGACTTCTTTACAGAAGCTCACCCCAAGCTCCGTCCCGTAGAAAGTCCTACAGCAGGCGTATTCCTTTCCGGTACCTGCCAGGGACCCAAGGATATCCCCGAAACAGTATCTCAGGCAGGCGCAGCTGCCGCTAAGGTTATAGGACTGCTTGCGAAAGATAAGCTTACCTGCAATCCTTGCGTTGCTACCTCAAACGAGATGATGTGTAACGGTTGTTCCGCTTGTGAAAAGGTATGTCCTTACGGTGCAATAACCTATATTGATAAAGAATTCAGAATGCCCGACAGAACCACTGCTATCAGAAGAGTTGCTTCTGTTAACCCTGCCGTATGTCAGGGATGTGGTGCTTGTACCGTAGCATGTCATTCCGGTGCAATGGATCTTAAGGGATTCTCTAACAAACAGATCATGGCGGAGGTAGATGCAATATGCAAATAAATGAAACAAATGGCACATTTAAGCCCAAGATAGTTGCTTTTTGCTGTAACTGGTGTTCGTATGCCGGTGCCGACCTTGCCGGAACAAACAGACTCAGCTATCCTGCTGACGTAAAAATAATTCGTGTTCCCTGCTCCTGCAGAGTTAACCCCATGTTCATTCTTCGTGCATTCCAGCGCGGAGCTGACGGTGTTATAATCTGCGGATGTCATCCCGGGGACTGTCACTACACTTCAGGTAACTATTTTGCACGCAGAAGAATGACACTTCTCTTCAGTATGCTTGACTATCTCGGAATAGAGAGAGGCAGAACGAGAGTTGAATGGGTGTCTGCTGCTGAAGGTGCAAAATTTGCGGCTACTATGAGTGAATTCGTTGAGACTGTTACAAAGCTTGGCGAAAACAAGAGATTGGAGGATTTGAGATGCAAAGCAAAATGATAAATAAAGCAATCGAATTACTCCAAAACGGTACTGTTGACCGTGTTATAGGCTGGAAGTTAGGTGACGTTTGCTATGACGTTACTCCTGCTGTTTTCAACAGTGCTGAGGAGATACAGAAGGATTTTGTTTTCAACGATTTCTGCGGAGCAAATCTTTCAAAGTATCTTATTAAAGAAAGCCGCAAGGGCGGAAAGATTCTTGCATTCTTAAAGCCCTGCGATACATACAGCTTCAATCAGCTTATAAAGGAACACCGTATCATTCGTGAAAACGTTTATATAGTGGGCGTTCAGTGCGACGGTATGGCGCTTCCCGAATACCTCAGGAATAAGGCTGACAGTGCTATACTCTCAGTTTCATCTGACGGAAAGACAATAAGCGTTGAAACTGTAAGCGGAAATATTTCAATTGACAAAAAAGATATTCTCGCTGAAAGATGCGTAAGCTGTAAGTCAAAGAAGCTTGTTGCCTTTGATGAAATAATCGGCGATAACGGCGAAGAAACAGGTGCTGAAAGATTTGATGAGGTCGTTAAGATAGAAAATATGACTCCCGATGAACGCTTTGCGTTCTGGCAGAATGAGCTGTCAAGATGCATACGCTGTAACGCTTGCAGAAACGTATGTCCTGCGTGCTCATGCGAGAGATGCGTTTTCGATAACGATGATCTCGGCACTACAAGCAAGGCTCCTTCTCAGTCGTTTGAAGAGAATATGTTCCATATTATAAGAGCCTTCCACGTTGCAGGCAGATGTACTGATTGCGGAGAATGCTCAAGAGTTTGCCCCGAGCATATTCCGATACACCTTCTCAACAGAAAGTTCATCAAAGATATAAATGAGCTTTACGGTGAATTCCAGGCAGGCGATGATACAACTACGACTGCTCCCCTTACAAGCTATACCTTCGATGATGCTGAACCCAGCGTTGTTGAGGAAAGGGGGAATAACTGATTATGAAAAAGCTTCCTTATGAAAAATTAGATTCACTGTTTGAGATAGTTGCTTCTTCCTCTGAGCTCTACATTCCCGTTGATAAAGAAAACGGTCAGGCAGCTTATGAAAAGTGGGAGGATGGCAAAAAGCTTTCCGGCGCACTCAACACAGTAAGAAGCGCAAAGGATTTCTTCTTCCCTCAGACCGAAAATCTCGTTGATTTTAAAGTTGAAGGAAAGACCATTGAGGTTAAAGACATACGCCGTGAAACAGAAGATTTCGTTGTTTTCGGTGTCCGTGCGTGTGACGCAAAAAGCTTCGATATACTTGATCGCGTTTTCCTTTGCGATCCGGTAGATACCTACTATAAAAACCGCAGAGAGCACGGCACGATAGTTACTATGGCGTGCAACTCTCCCAGAGAGTCCTGCTTCTGCACAGCCTTCGGAATAGACCCTGCTGCTCCCGGTGGGGACGTTGAGGCTTATTCGGACGGCAAATTCATTTACTTCAATGCGCTCACCGAAAAAGGTAATGCATTTATCGAAAAGATAAGTGATCTTCTTGAAGATACTGACGATAAAGCAGTAAACGAACAGAAGAAGCGTATAGGCGAAATTATGAAAAAGCTTCCGCTTGCTTCCCTTTCAACAGATAAGTTTAAGGGAGACGTTCTTCTTAAGCTGTTTTCCGATGAAAAATGGAAGGAGCTTTCCGAGGCTTGTATCGGATGCGGAACGTGTACCTTCGTATGTCCTACCTGTCAGTGCTATGACGTTAGAGACATTAAGACCGCTGACGGTGTCAGAAGATACCGTTGCTGGGACAGCTGTATGTATTCCGACTTCACAAAGATGGCTCACGGAAATCCCAGACTTACACAGCTTGAACGATTCCGTCAGAGATTTATGCATAAGCTTGTTTATTATCCCGAAAACAACGAGGGTATCTTCGGATGCGTTGGCTGCGGAAGATGCATAAACAAGTGTCCTATATCTATGAACATAGTTAAAGTAATGAAAGCTTTAGGAGGTAACGACTGATGAATGAATCCCTTATACCCGCTATCGGTGTCGTTACCGATATAAGAATCGATACTCCCGACGTTAAGACCTTCAGAGTTGTCGGTCTTGACGGCAAAAAGGTTTTTGAGCATATGCCCGGTCAGTGCGCTATGCTTTCCATCCCCGGTGTTGGCGAAGCAATGTTCTCAATAACTTCCTCCCCTACAAACACCGATTTCATGGAATTCTCCATCAAAAAATGCGGTTGTCTTTCGGGTTGGCTCCATGAAATAGAGCCCGGTCAGCAGTTGACTATACGCGGACCGTACGGTAACGGCTTCCCTGTTGAAGCTGATTTCAAGGGTAAAGACCTTCTGTTTATCGCCGGCGGTATCGGACTTGCTCCTCTCCGCTCCGTTATCAATTACGTTCGTGATAACAGAGCAAATTACGGTAAAATTGATATAGTTTACGGCTCAAGATCAATGGACGATCTCGTTGACTACAGCGAGATCATAAACGAATGGTGCACTGAGGACGGTACTAACGTTCATCTCACCATAGACAATCCCCAGGAAGGCTGGAGCGGTCATGTCGGTTTCGTTCCCAATTATGTAAAGGAGCTCGGTTTTGATACTAACAAAACCGTTATCATATGCGGTCCTCCGATAATGATCAAATTCACTCTTGCCGGTCTTATCGAGCTCGGCTTTGATAAAACTCAGGTATTCACTACCATGGAGCTTAAGATGAAATGCGGTATCGGAAAGTGCGGCAGATGTAATATCGGTGATAAATACGTCTGCAAGGACGGTCCCGTTTTCCGCTGCGATCAGCTCGATGAAATGCCGAATGAATATTGATTTGAAAGGACTATCGATATGGAAGAAATGGTAAATATATATTTGATGGGAAAGAAATATGAAGTACCGTCAAATCTTACAATAATGAAGGCTATGGAATATGCCGGATATCAGCTGGTCAGAGGATGCGGATGCAGAAACGGGTTCTGCGGTGCGTGCGCTACCATATACCGTATAAAGGGCGAGCGTGAGCTCAAGTCCTGTCTTGCTTGCCAGACAAAGGTTGAAAACGATATGTATATCGCAATGCTTCCCTTCTTCCCGCTCGTTAAGCAGGTGTACGATATAAACACCGTATCTCTTTCCGAGCAGGTTATGATGCAGCTCTATCCCGAAATATACAGCTGTATCGGTTGTAATGCTTGTACAAAGAGCTGTACTCAGGATCTTAACGTTATGCAGTACATAGCTTACGCTCAGAGAGGCGATTTTGAAAAGTGCGCAGAAGAATCCTTTGACTGTGTAATGTGCGGTGTTTGCTCTTCACGCTGTCCTGCAGGAATATCTCATCCTCAGGTAGCTTTGCTCGCAAGAAGAATCAACGGTAAGTATCTTGCACCTAAATCAGAGCATCTTGAAGACAGAGTTCGTGAAATTGAAAACGGTGATTTCAAGGAGCTTATCGAGGCTCTTATGCAGAAGCCCATTTCCGAGATGAAAGAGCTCTACAACAACCGTGACATTGAGAAATAAGGGAGGCTGAGAATAATGTATACAACAGAAATGCTCGAATCTATAAAAAAGGTTGAGGCTACTCGTGCTTCCCGTATCGGCAAGGAGCTTCGCAGAATGACTGCAGAAGAAAAGGAACAGCTTCTTGCTACATATCACCCCGACTATAAGCAGAATGAATTTGCTACTCTTCAGGTTGGCCCCAACAAGGGAGACAAGGTTCCTCACGAGCTTGCAGCTCTTCTTCAGGGTAACAGTCGCATAAAGGGTATGAAGCTTGACCTCAAGCATCCCGATTATGATGTTGACGTTCTCGTTATCGGCGGTGGCGGAGCAGGCTCTTCAGCTGCTATCGAAGCAGATAACAGCGGTGCTTCCGTTATGATGGTAACAAAGCTTCGCATAGGCGATGCTAACACAATGATGGCAGAAGGCGGAATTCAGGCTGCGGATAAACCCAACGACTCCCCTGCTATCCATTACCTCGATGCTTTCGGTGGCGGTCACTTTGCCGCAAAGCCTGAGCTTCTTTCAAGACTCGTATGTGAGGCTCCCGATGCTATCAAATGGCTGAACGAGCTCGGAGTTGAGTTCGACAAGGCTGAAGACGGTACAATGGTAACCACGCACGGCGGCGGTACATCAAGAAAGAGAATGCACGCTGCAAAGGACTATTCCGGTGCAGAGATCATGCGTACTCTTCGTGATGAGGTTCTTAACAGAAATATTCCCGTAATTGATTTTACATCCGCTATAGAGATTATCCTTGACGACCAAGGCAAGGCAGCAGGTGCTGTTCTTCTCAACATGGAGACAAATGAGATCACCATTGCTAAGGCTAAGACAGTAATTATTGCTACGGGCGGTGCAGGAAGACTTCATTATCAGGGCTTTCCTACCTCCAATCATTACGGTGCAACCGCTGACGGTCTCGTTCTCGCATACAGAGCAGGCGCAAAGCTTCTTTACGCTGAGACCCTTCAGTATCATCCTACAGGAGCTGCTTTCCCTGAACAGATCTTTGGTGCACTCGTTACCGAAAAGGTTCGTTCTCTCGGAGCTATGCTTATAAACGCTAACGGCGAAGCATTTATGCATCCTCTTGAAACACGTGACGTTTCTGCGGCATCCATTATTCGTGAATGCACAGACAGAGGCAACGGCGTTAAGACTCCCGAGGGTCAGGGCGTTTGGCTCGATACTCCCATGATCGAGATAATCGGCGGAGAAGGAACTATTGAAAAGCGTATTCCCGCTATGCTCAATATGTTCTCAAAGTATGATATAGATATCAGAAAAGAACCTATTCTTATTTATCCTACACTCCATTATCAGAACGGCGGTATTGACATCTCTGCCGACGGTATGTCTGCGGTTGAAAACCTTTACGTTGCCGGTGAGGCTGTTGGCGGTATTCACGGAAGAAACAGACTTATGGGTAACTCTCTGCTCGATATCATCGTATTCGGACGTAGCGCAGGTAAAAATGCTGCTGAAAAATCCAAATCAGTTAAGCTCGGTGCTCTTACTGTTGATCACGTTAAAAAGTTCGCACAGGAGCTTAAGGATGCAGGTATAAAGACAGACGTTGTTTCTCCTAAGCTTCTTCCGAATTACACCCGTAAGGTTTGATAAAGAGGAGATAACAGCATGAATTTATTTGGCGGTTTTATCCCTGTAACAGGTATTTCATTCTTAATATTCTGCGTATTTGGCATACTTTTTGTCGGTTACGCATTCGGTCGTATTACCATTAAGGGCGTATCTCTGGGGGATGCAGGCGTATTCGTTATTGCCCTTCTCTTCGGTGCTCTTTTGATCGGTCCTCTTGAATCACAGATGATAATCAAGGGAGAGGCTGAATCGGTAAACTTCTTAAATCAGGCACTTGAGATAATCGAAAACCTCGGACTTGTACTCTTCGTTACGTCCGTTGGTTTTATTGCAGGACCCAAGTTCTTCGGAAATATGAAGAAGAACTTCAAATCCTACGTTCTTCTCGGCTTCGTTATTATAGTAGCCGGCGGACTTTCTGCCGTTGCTTGTATTATGACCGGAAGAGCTATAGGTTTCGGCTCATCCATAGAGACATCCGAAGGCTTTACAGCAATGATAGTCGGTCTGCTCTCGGGTTCACTTACCTCAACTCCTGCATTCTCTGCGGCAAAGGCAACCGTTGACCCCTCGCTCACAAGCCTTGTGTCCGTAGGTCACGGAATTGCATACATATTCGGAGTTATAGGTGTCGTTCTCTTCGTTCAGCTTATTCCTAAGCTTTCCAAAGCAGATATGGATCTTGAAAGATCAAAGCTTATTTTAAAGGATGACGGAGCAGACAAAAAGAAAAACGCCTTTACAGGCACTCTTTTAAAGCTTGATGAACACGGATTTGCAGTATTTGCTCTTGCGGCAGTTCTCGGAACTTTCGTTGGCAAGATCAAGATACCGCTTTCAGCTCAAGGCCTTAGCGGAACCTGCTTCTCGCTTACGACTACCGGCGGATGTCTTCTTGTTGCACTTATACTTGGTCACTTCGGACGCATCGGTAAGCTCAGCATTATGCCCGATCAGCATACACTTAAGCTCTTCAGAGAGCTCGGTCTTGTGCTCTTCCTTGTAGGTGCCGGAATCCCCGGAGGCGCAGACTTCGTTGCTAACTTTGATATTATGTACTTCGTATATGGTATTGTAATGACAATATTCCCGATGCTAATAGGATTCCTGTTTGCTAAGTACGTTCTTAAGCTCAGCCTTCTCAACAACCTTGGCTCAATCACAGGAGGAATGACCTCAACACCTGCACTCGGTACACTTATCAGCGTTGCAAAGACCGAAGACGTTGCCGCTGCTTATGCAGCAACGTATCCGATAGCACTTATATCGGTAGTACTTGTATCACAGCTTTTGATAATCTTATTCTGATAATCAAATATAAAAGCCCTGCTTTTGCAGGGCTTTTCGTTTTATTTAAGATATGCTTCAACTCTGTTTATAGTGAAACCTTTTTGCGAAAAATTCGTCTCATATTCTGTAACGATATTATCAGCATTAAACTCACTGTTATGAAGATCGTAGGTAATATTTTCGAGGCGGAAACCGCATTCGGCAAATTCTTCAAGAGAAAAATCAAAAAGGCCTCTGTTGTCGGTTTTGAAGAATATGGATCCGTCCTTTGTCAGTATCTTCTTATATCTTTCAAGAAAGTTGCGGTGGGTAAGTCTTCGTTTAGCGTGACCTGCTTTGGGCCACGGATCGGAAAAATTTAGATATATTCTTTTTATGCTATGCTCCGGAAAAAGCTCGCAAAGCTTATCCGCATCTGCAATAAGAAATCTTATATTCTTTCTCTCTGCCGCCACTGCTCTTTCAAGTGCAGTTACCACAACGTCGGCAATCTTCTCTATTGCTATAAATCGCTCTTCCGGGAAACGCTCGGATATACCCATTATAAAGCTTCCCTTACCGCACCCAATTTCAAGCTGTGCAGGAAGAAAATCGGCTATTTCCTCAGCATTATGTAATATTATGTCGGAACATGCGTTAATTCTTTCCGCCCCGTGCTTCTTTTTTCTCATTCTCATATTGAAAGTATCTCCGAATTTTGATATAATTGTAATAATAGGATAGTATTATTATAATATATCAATCGAAAAAAATCAATCATAAAAATCTGTAGAAAGGAAAGTTGGATATCTCCGACGCAAAAATAATGAATAAGACCGATTTTTTGTCTTCGCTTCGCGCTGAGCTTACTGCGAGAGAATATCCTGAAGAAACGTTTGCTTCGTATATGGAGCAGATGGAACGTTTTTTCTCTGCGATCTCTGATCAGGATTTTGAAAAAAAGTTTGTCAATAACGAAAAAGAGATTGAAAAAATTTCTGACTACATAGGTAACCTGATAGAAAAATCAAATACATATGACGTTGATAATAATATCAGACCGGACGCTTTTATAGAATCAAACAACACTTCTTCTGATAAGGACGATATTGATCCATCCGAGGCATATACGATACAGTTTGATCCTGCAGTATTTGACGATGCAGTCCGATCAAACGATTTCGTTCTCAACCTGTTTGATGAGGATGCAAAAACCAAGGAGGGCGCTGTCATAAACCTGACAGAAGAGGAAAGAATAAACGAAATTGCCGAAAAAACCTTTAAGCCGTCCACTATGTCCAAAAAGAAAATAAAATTTGAAGCACTTGATATTGAAAGCACCCGCTCATCACCTTTGTTTTGGACGGTAATGATACTTACAATTCCGGTTACTCTTCCGATTGCAGTAATTCTGGTTGCTCTTTTTGCCGTAGTGTGCGCTTCTATCGCTATTATGATAGCATCTTTCTTTGTCACGCTAATTGCAGTTGTTGCAGCAGGTACGGTTTCATCCGCTGCTATTATCATTTTCGGTATACTTCAAACGTTTTCAGAATTTTACTCTGGTATATTTGAGATCGGCATTGGAATTACCATGATAGGGGCAACCTTGTTTTCCGGAATTGTTCTTTATAATATTGCGGTCAGACTTTTGCCATTCATTATAAAGAACTGGTCAAAGCTTTACCGGTTTATCATTAAAAAGATCCGTCGGATGATCTATCATTTCAGGAAGGAGAGTGCAAGAAGATGAAGGTTGCATCTATAGTTTTTCTTGTTATCTCTATTCTGATAATCGGAGCAGGAATACTCACTTCATATCTTGCTTATGACAGTGCGATAGAAAACGGAATTGACATTTTCAATGAGTATTACTCCGAAACCGGTGATTATATAATTACCGAAGAGATACCATCCTCAATTAAAAAAATAATCATTGATATTGATCATACTTCAACAGTCAATCTGCTCAGCAGTACGGAATCGTCATATATAGAAATGGTAAATTACACCCCATATTCCTATATGATTTCCAACTCGTCCGATTCTGTAATCAGCATAACCGATACAATATCTGCTTACAATACCATAATATCGGTTAAGAATAACGGTCTGCGCCATCTTCTCAAGAGCTCATCCTACAGTGAAAGAGACCGAATTATAAACGTATATCTTTCTGATGACGATATCGAGCATTTTGATATTAACATATCAAACGGAAGCTTCAATGCAAATTCGATATCATCTCAAACGAATTATTCCGTTATTATTGAAAACGGAAACGTCTGCTTTGACCGTGTTTATACCGATTCCAAGCTTTACGTTTCCATAAAAAACGGAGATGCGGACTTTATCGGTTGTGTTATACCCGAATATAACATTGAATTGGATGAGGGAGATCTTAACTGTGAGATTTCACCTGTCGGAGACGAGCTGTTTGATCTTCATACGTCAAACGGAAATATCTATCTGTTCGGCACTTCATCAGGTCAGAATATAATTTCGGAAGGATTTTCCGACAGAAAGATAAACGCAAAGATAAATAGTGGCGACATTATCATTTCAGAATACTCGGGCGATCCCTTAGAGGTGGAAAACAGCGATATTACTATCGAAACGTCAGAAGAACAAGACACCGAGCAAGAAGCCGAAACAGTTGCTCCGAGCGACTTTGATATGATGAACTCTTCCTCAGATGAAACAAATGAAGAAACATCCTATCAAGAATAAAAAATAAATGGTATAAATTTTATAAAAACCGTACATCATATGATTGTTCAAATAAAATAAAGGAGCTGAACAATCATGTTAGACAGAATAGCGCTTATTCTTATGATCATCGGAGGCCTTAACTGGGGCAGTATCGGACTTGTCAAGTTTGATCTTGTTGCATGGATATTCGGCGGTCAGACCGCTCTTCTCAGCAGAATTATTTATACTGTTGTTGGTCTTGCGGCAATCTGGTGCATCACACTTCTTTTCAGAAGCAGAAATGAAGTTTTAAGTTCAGAAAATTACTAAAAACAACGGAGAAGCAACTGCTTCTCCGTTGTTTAATTATTTTATAAAATCAAATTCAAAATCGTAAATACTTACAGTATCTCCGTCACCGCATCCTTTAGCTTCGAGGGCGTCGATCACACCGTTCTTTCTGAGAATACGCTGGAAATAGTTTAAGGATTCCCTATCATCAAAATTGATAGATCCCATAAAATTATACAGCCAATCGGCTTCAACAACGTAAACGCCGTTTTCATTTCTGATCTCAACGTCTCTTGAGTCGTCAACAACTACCTCTTCAATGTAATCGGATTCATATTTTATTATCTGAGGCAGGAATCTGAGTCTTTGAGAAATAACGTTTATCAGAGTGTCGATATTATATCTCGTTGCAGCTGATATGTATACCAGCTCGTATCCGTTATCATCTACAAAATTTTCAAATACTGCTATTTCTTCGCTGTCCTCGTTTACCGCATCGTATTTATTTGCAACGATTATCTGCGGTCTGCTTGCAAGCTCCTCGCTGTATTTGGCAAGCTCGGTATTTATCATTTTAATATCCTCTATAGGATCTCTTCCCTCAGACCCGGATACGTCAACAACGTGAATAAGAAGTCTGCATCTGTCTATATGCCTGAGAAATTCGTGACCAAGTCCTGCACCTTCGGATGCACCCTCAATAAGTCCGGGAATATCTGCGGCTGTAAACGAGCTGTTTTCTCCAACCGATACGACGCCTATATTAGGCGTAAGGGTTGTAAAATGATAATCAGCTATTTTGGGACGAGCTGCCGATATAACAGAGAGAAGAGTTGACTTTCCAACGTTAGGCATACCGATAATTCCAACGTCAGCTATTATCTTAAGCTCAAAAATAACCTCTTTCTCTTCTCCGACAGTTCCGTTTTTGGCAAATCTCGGAATCTGTCTTGTGGGTGTTGCAAAATGTCTGTTGCCCCATCCCCCTCTTCCGCCCTTGCAAAGAACGAAGGGTTGATCGTCCGACATATCCTTTATTATCTTTCCGCTCTGTGCATCCTTAATAAGCGTACCGAACGGAACAAGCAAAACGGTATCGGGTGCGGTTGCGCCGTGGAATTTTGCGCCTGCGCCGTTTCCACCGTTTCCCGCAATAAATTTACGCTTGTATTTATAATCTATAAGCGTGTTTTTACTCGTGTCTGCACGAACGATAATATTGCCGCCGTTTCCACCGTCGCCACCGTCGGGGCCGCCGTGCGAAACGTATTTTTCTCTGCGGAAGGATACAGCGCCGTTTCCGCCGTTTCCTGCCTTAACGTATATTTTAATAAAATCAACAAACATATTATTCCACCATCTTCAAAAAGCTTTCTTCATCTATTATTTTTACTCCGAGAGACTGCGCCTTCGTTAGCTTGCTTCCTGCCTCTGCACCTGCCAAAACGTAATCGGTCTTTGACGATACAGATGACGAGACCTTTCCGCCGTGAGATTTAATAATATCGGATGCCTCATCTCTTGTCATACTCGGAAGCGTTCCGGTCAATACGAAGGTAAGACCTGCAAATCTGTCATCCTTGTTATCAGCTTTATTATTTACAGTAACAACTCCGCATTCCTTAAGCTGATTAATAAGTATCCTCGTTTGCGGATGAGCAAAGAAATCAATAACAAACTCAGCAGATATTTCGCCTATATCTTCTACCGCTGTAAGCTGTTCCTTCGTAAGAGCAAAAAATTCATCTATATCGTTAAATCTGTTTGCAAGCGCCTCAGATGCCTTTTCACCTATTTGACGTATTCCAAGGGCATAAATAAGCCTTGCAAGGCCTCTTCCCTTTGACTCTTCTATCGCATTTATAAGATTTTCAGCAGATTTATCTCCCATGCGGTCAAGAGATGCGATATCGTCCTTTTGTATCTTATATATATCGGACACGTTTGATATAAGCTGAGCATCAAGAAGAGATTTGATTATCTGCGGTCCCATGCCGTCTATATTCATTGCATCTCTTGATACAAAGTGAACGATATTTCTTTCAAGCTGTGCAGGACACGAGCTGTTGGTACATCTGACTGCAGCTTCGTCATCCCTGACTGTAGGCTCACCGCAGGACGGACATTTATCGGGGATTCTGTACTCTTCAGTATTATCCGGTCTCAATTTTATATTTACACCGCATATCTCGGGTATAATATCTCCTGCTTTTTGAACGATTACCGTATCGCCTATGCGTATGTCACGCTCTGCTATAAAATCGGCATTATGAAGCGTTGCTCTGCTGACCGTCGTTCCGGCAAGTCTGACAGGCTCAAGAACTGCGTTAGGAGTAAGCACACCGGTCCTTCCGACCTTTATAATAATATCAAGCAGCTTCGTTTCTTTTCTCTCCGGTGGGAATTTATAGGCAACTGCCCACTTGGGTGTGCTTGAAGTTTCTCCGAGGAGTTCTCTTTGTGCAAGAGAATCTACCTTTATAACGATCCCGTCTATATCAAACGGAAGAGAGCTTCTTGCCTCTCCAATCTCTTCTATATATTCAATTATTTCCTTTGCGGTTTTGCAAAGCTTTGAATGAGGAACGGTTTTAAAACCAAGCTCACCCATTCTTCTGATAGTCTCACTGTGAGAAGAATAATCTTCCTCTGACGCTTGAGTGTTAAATACGAATATATCAAGTCCTCGTGAGGCAGTTATTTTTGAATCAAGCTGACGGAGCGATCCTGCAGCGGCATTTCTCGGATTGGCAAAAAGGCTCTCACCCTCAAGCTCTCGCTTTTCGTTAAGCTTCTCAAAGCTTGATCTCGGCATATAGACCTCTCCACGCACCTCGATGTTTATGGGGGAAGTAAGCTCCAGCGGTATACTCTTTACCGTGCGTAGATTATTGGTAACGTTTTCGCCAACGTCTCCGTCTCCTCTTGTTGAGCCGAGGACAAATCTTCCGTTTTCATATACGAGTGAAACAGAAAGACCGTCTATCTTACATTCAGCAGTATAAATAACTTCACCGAGTACCTCGTTTGTCTTAGCTATGAAATCCTCGATCTCATCATAGGAAAAAACGTCCTGCAAGCTACGCATAGGTACTGTGTGGACTACTTTCTCAAATTTATCAAGCACCTCGCCGCCTACTCTTACGGTAGGAGAGGTAGGATCGTAAAGCTCAGGATGCTCTGACTCAAGCAGTTGTAATTCCCGAAACATCATATCATACTCATAGTCAGATATTTCCGGTGAGTCGTATACGTAATACTGTCTGCTGTGATACGCAAGCGTTTCACGCAGTTTTTTTATTCTTACCTCAGCATCCATTTTGCTTCACCTTTCTTTTTATACTGTATTATATTATTATATAATAAAATTTCCGATTTGTAAATAATAATTCCTCTTTATTTCCGTCTATTGACATAGCTTGCCCCAATTGATAAAATAAATATAAAAGGAAGGTGGACGTTAATATGCTTTTGACAGTTGACAGAATCGAAGAAGGCTTTGCGATACTCGTAGGAGAAGATACCTCATACTCTTTAGCTCTTCAAGATATTTCTTTTGAGATAAACGAAGGCGATATCCTTGAATGCGAGCTTACAGACAGCAATATCAAGGTAATTTCAATATCACAAAGTGAAAAGAAGGAAGCTGTCTCCAGAATTGAATCATTACTCGATAGGTTGAGAAAAAAATCAAAAAGATAATTCACAAAGACGGATCATTCGGTCTGCGCTTCTTCGGAGATGCGTAAATTTTTTTCAATTTACCGCTGACCGTGCACGCCGTTACCTTCCGTCTTATATTTTGTCTAAAATATATTTATATATATCGCAATTAACAATATTTTTTGTTGGATTTTTGATGTCTGTCTTATTGTAATTATTATTTATTTGTGGTATAATTACTTAATAGCTTTATTTAAGGAAAGAGTTTGTATGTTCGTTTATCATCCTGAAAAACGCATAATTATTATTACCGGTCACTACGGATCGGGTAAAACGAATATTGCAGTCAACCTTGCTCTCTCTTTTGCTGCTCAAGGTAAAAAGACGACACTTGTTGATCTTGATATCGTAAACCCCTATTTCAGAGCTGCAGATTCCAAAAAGATATTGACTGATGCCGGTATCAAATGCATCATCCCAGAATATGCGAATTCAAACGTGGACGTCCCTTCTCTTCCGCCTGAAATATATTCCGTATTTGCCGATACCGAATCGATAACGGTTTTTGACGTTGGTGGCGACGATACCGGAGCAGTTGCTCTCGGTATGTTTTCACAGCAGATTCAAAACTGCGGATATGAAATGCTGTATACGGTCAGTATGTACCGTCCGCTCACTGCAGAGCCTTCGGATGCAGTTGATCTTATGCACGATATAGAGGCAAGATCAAGGCTCAGATGCACCGGAATAATCAATAACAGTAATATCGGTGCTGAATCTACAGACGTGACTTTTGAAGCCTCGTTTGAATATGCAGACGAGATATCTCGTCTGACCTCTCTGCCCGTTGTCTTCAGCTCAAGCTGTATAAATAAAGACTATCAAAAAGAAAATATTTTCATAATTTCTGATTATACAAAGAAACTGTATGGAGGTTGAATATATGAACAGAGTTACTTTCAACGTTGACTTATGTAAAGGCTGCGGTCTTTGTGTTGAAGCCTGCCCCAGAAAGATACTTGAGCTTTCTAAAGACAAGCTTAACGCCAAGGGATACCGTCCGGCTTCGATAATCGATCAGTCAAAATGTATTGCATGCGCTATGTGTGCTACAATGTGTCCCGACGTTGTAATTCGAGTCGAAAAAGACGTTTAATCGCAATCGCTTATAATTATTTTACCTAAAAGGAGAAAACTGATATGTCAAAGGTTTTAATGAAGGGTAACGAGGCTATTGCCGAAGCTGCTATCAGAAGCGGTTGCCTTTATTACTTCGGTTATCCGATAACCCCTCAGACTGAAATTGCAGAATATATGGCAAAGCGTATGCCTAAAGTCGGCGGACTCTGCCTGCAGGCAGAAAGCGAAATCGCCGCTATAAATATGGTTCTCGGTGCTGCATCTACCGGTGTTCGTGCCATGACCTCATCATCCTCGCCCGGAATAAGCCTCAAGAGTGAGGGTATAAGCTATCTTGCAGGAAGCGACCTTCCCTGCCTTATTTTAAACGTACAGAGAGGCGGCCCCGGTCTTGGCGGTATTCAGCCTGCACAGTCTGATTACTATCAGGCAACAAAGGCTAACGGCCACGGCGATCTTCACCTCTACGTTTTAGCACCTTCATCCGTTCAGGAGATGGCAAGTCTTGCATCAAGAGCATTTGACGTTGCAGACAAGTACCGTATGCCTGCTATGATACTTGCAGACGGTGCGCTCGGACAGATGATGGAGCCGGTTGAATTTGAAGAAACAGACGTAAAGAGCCTTCCCGAAAAGGATTGGGCAGCTTGCGGACACGAGGGCAAGCGCAAAAAGAATATAATCAACTCTCTTTACATAGCTCCCGAGGAGCTCGAAAGAATAGTTATCGAACGCTTTGAGCGTTATAAGAAGGTAGAAGAAAACGAAACCCTCTACGAAGAATTTATGACTGACGATGCAGATATCGTTTTGGTTGCTTACGGAATTACCTCAAGAATATGCAAATCCGCAGTAACCGCAGCACGTGCTCAGGGCATCAAGGCAGGACTTCTCCGTCCCATCACACTTTGGCCATTCCCCTCAAAGCCTCTTGCAAAGCTTGCTGATAGCGCAGAGCAGTTCCTCGTATGTGAGCTTAATATGGGACAGATGGTTGATGACGTCAAGGTTGCTATCAACTGTCGCAAGCCCGTTTCATTCTTTGGACGCACCGGCGGTATGATCATGACACCCGGTGACGTTCTTGAAGAGATCAAAAAACTCAGCGGAGGTGACAAATAATGTCTAAAGTTGTATTTGACAGACCTAAATCATTGTCTCCTGTACCCTTCCATTACTGCCCCGGCTGTACTCACGGTATAGTTCACCGCTTGGTTGCGGAGGTAATAGATGAACTCGGAATCGAAGGAAAGACTGTCGGCATTGCACCAGTTGGATGCTCTGTTTTCGCATACAATTACTTTGAATGCGATATGATAGAAGCAGCGCATGGCCGTGCACCCGCAGTTGCAACAGGTGTTAAGAGAACGCATCCCGATAACGTCGTTTTCACATATCAGGGTGACGGTGACCTTGCCGCTATCGGTACTGCAGAAACGGTACACGTTGGTGCAAGAGGAGAAAATATTACAATAATCTTTATAAATAACGCTATTTACGGTATGACCGGCGGCCAGATGGCACCCACCACACTTCCCGGACAGGTTACTACAACCTCTCCTTACGGAAGAAAAAAAGAGATTCAGGGTAACCCTGTAAGAGTTTGCGAAATGATGTCTACACTCGGCGGAACTGCATACGCTGAAAGAGTTGCCGTTGACTGCGTTAAAAACGTTAACAATGCTAAAAAGGCTATCAAAAAGGCATTCCAGTATCAGATAGATAAAAAGGGACTTTCTATAGTTGAGGTTCTTTCCACCTGTCCGACAAACTGGGGCAAGACTCCCAAAGAAGCACTTGAATGGCTCAGATCCGATATGATGCCCTTCTATCCGCTCGGAGTATACAAGGACATCGGAAGCGAGGAGGAGAAATAATATGACTAAAAGTATGATTCTCGCAGGTTTCGGCGGTCAGGGAATTCTTTTTGCCGCAAAGCAGCTTGCAAAGACAGGTATGCAAAGCGATAAAAACGTTACCTGGCTTCCCTCCTACGGCCCTGAGATGAGAGGCGGTACTGCAAACTGCAGCGTTATTATCTCTGATGAGGAGATAGGAGCTCCCATTATTTCCAATCCCGATATTCTCGTTGCTTTTAACATCCAGGCTTTTGATAAATTCGAGAGCAGAATAGTTCCCGACGGTATTCTTTTTGCAGACAGTACCCTTATAACCAAAAAGTCTGAAAGAAGCGATATTACGGCTTATTATATTCCTGCTACAGGTCTTGCAGCAGATAACGGTATTACCGGCTCTGCAAACGTTATTATGCTTGGATACATAATCAAAAAGACAGGTATTTTTGATTACGAATTCTTCCTTAATCATATGATTGAGGGTATTCCTGAATCAAAGGCTGCTCTTATAGAGCGTAATAAAAAAGCATTCGATCTCGGATACTATTTCGAATAAAAGCCGCTTGCGCGGTCCCTAAAACACCTTGAAAGCGGCATCACGAACAACATCGTTTGATGCCGCTTTTATTTTAAAATTCAGGAGTTATAATGAACAACCTATTTTTTAAGATCGTTCGTGCTCTTGCAAAAGAGGAAACAATCTATAAAACCTTCAACTCTGCTGTTATCGCCGCAGGCGGAAGCGGTACCCGTGCGGCGTTGCCTGACGGATTGACAAAACAGCTTGCAGAGGTAGACGGCACACCCGTTGTCGTTCGCAGCGTAATGCAGTTTGAAGAATGCGATTTTATAGATGAAATAATAATAGTTGCAAAAAAAGATGAGCTTCCCTTTTACAGCGATCTTAAAGAAAAATACGGATTCAAAAAGATATCAAAGATAGTTCCGGGCGGAAACACCCGACAAGAATCGGTAATGCACGGCATTGAGGCACTTTCTCCAAAATCGGACTTTGTTGCAATACACGATGCGGCACGCTGTCTTGTAACACCTGAAAATATTAAAAACGTTTTTCTTGATGCAATAAAATACGGCGCCGCCTGCGCCGCAAACAAAACAAAGGATACCATAAAGCTTGCAAATGAAGACGGTTTCATATCCGAAACGGTTGACAGAAGCCTTGTTTGGCATGCTCAGACACCCCAGATATTTAAGACATCACTTTATATTGCAGCTTCAGCTATAGCTCAAAGAGACGGTATTGCCGTTACGGATGACTGCATGATAGCTGAGCACGCTGGCTTTAAGGTTAAGCTTACCGATTGCGGATACGAAAACATTAAGATCACAACTACGGACGATTTTGCATTCGCTCAAATGATTATTGATAAACGCAAAGGAAAGAAATAATGTCTGAATACACGGATTTTCGTATAGGTCACGGATATGATGTTCATAGATTGTGCGAAGGCAGACGTCTTATAATCGGCGGAGTAAATATTCCGCACAGCGTCGGTCTGCTTGGACATTCGGATGCTGACGTTCTTCTTCATGCAATAATAGATGCCGTTCTCGGCGCACTTGCACTTGGTGATATCGGTCACAGCTTCCCCGATACCGATGAGAAATATAAGGACATCGACAGCACTATACTTGCCAAAAGAACTGCAGAGCTTATGCTTGAAAAGGGATTCGTTATCGGTAATATCGATTCCACTGTAATTGCTCAGTCCCCCAAACTTGCACCTTATATCGATCAGATGAAGGATAATATTGCAAAGGCGTTTTATACAGACAGTGCAAACGTAAACGTTAAAGCTACAACTGAAGAGGGCTTAGGCTTTACCGGAGCAAAAGAAGGTATTGCCGCTCATGCCGTGGTCATCTTACGCAAGAAAAAATAAGCTGTCTGCACTTATTATGCACAGACAGCCCTTATAAATAGATTTATATTATGCATCAGGATATGGCAGGCGGTCATTTCACGTCCTTTTTATTTATAGTCTTACGCCATATCTTTACTGCTATTTTTTACCGCTTTATATAATATGGCAGTTGGTTTTATTTCGTCACAGGGCGTCATAAATACCTATTCGTCCAATATAGAGCATACATCATTTTTTCATCTTGTTTAATATTCTTTTTACATAATTCAGGAGGTTTTTAACCATGATAAAAATTTCACCCTCTGTGCTCGCATGCGACTTTTCACAGTTTGCCGCTGAGATAAAAAAGGTAGAGGATGCAGGCGTTGAATATCTTCACCTTGACGTAATGGACGGAATTTTCGTTCCAAACATAACGTTTGGTCCTTGCCTCATATCTGCTGTAAGACCCCACTCGAAGCTGGTCTTTGACACTCACCTTATGATAACTGAGCCTAAGAGATATATCGATGAATTTGCCAAGGCAGGAGCAGATATAATCACCATTCATTACGAGAGCTGCTCAAATCACAAGGAAACACTTGAATACATCCGCTCTCTCGGAATAAAGCCTGCTATATCCATAAAACCAAAGACAGACCCCTATCTTATAAAGGATCTTCTCCCTTACGTTGATATGGTTCTCGTTATGACGGTTGAGCCCGGATTTGGCGGTCAGTCGTTTATTCCCGAAACCGTTGATAACATAAAGGCAGTAAAATCCATGATAGATGAAGCAGGTCTTGACGTTTGTATCGAGGTTGACGGCGGTATTTCACCCAAGAACGTTGACGTTGTAGTTAAAGCCGGTGCAACAGTTATCGTTGCAGGTTCATCCGTATTCAAGGCAGACGATATCGCACTTGCTGTAAAACAGCTTCGTGAGGCTGCTGAATAAGATAATATCAAAAAATCCTTTGGCGTTATTTCGCCAAAGGATTTTTTTATTCGGGTATGTATTCCTTGCCCATTCTCTCGGTAGTGTAGTCACCGATGTTGTCCTTTTTACCGTTTCCATAGGGATGAAATGGGAAGAATGTGTATTTTTCAATACCAATCGAGGTGCACAGCTCCTCTACCTTGTTTTTATGCTCATCATTATCAGTAATTCCCTTTATAAGAATACTTCTGACAGTAATTTTTTCAGGAGCAAGCTCAGACGCAAGCTTAAGATTCTTAAGTATTTTATCGGGATAAACTCCTGTGTTTTGCTTGTGGCGTTCTCTGTCCGTATCCTTTATATCCCAAAGGATATGATCAGCTAAAGAGCAAAGCTGAGGCACAAGCGATGAGTCAAAATGGCCTGCAGTTTCAACGCAGGTGTTTATACCTGCTTCTTTTGCCGAAGAGAGAAGCTCTATTGTAAAATCTCCCTGCGCCATCGGCTCGCCACCCGACAGCGTTATACCGCCGTTATCGCCGTAAAAGGCCTCGTCTTTTTTTACCTCTTTTATTATCTCATCAGACGTCATAAGCTTACCGCAATAGGTAAGAGCCTTCATCGGACATACCGATATGCATTTTCCACATCTTACACACGTTCCGGTATCTAATTTATGACCGTTTTCGGTAAAGAAATGGCATATAGCATCGCAAACGTTCAGACAGTTTCCGCATCCAACGCAGTTAATAGCATCAAGCCAGACCTGCCGTGTAAATTTCTGCGTTTCGGGATTATGACACCAACGGCATTTCATGGTACAGCCTTTAAAAAAGACCGTTGTTCTGATGCCGGGGCCATCGTGCACCGAAAATCTTTGAATATTAGTTATTAAACCTGTTTTTTCAGACATTATTTCACCTTACTGAGAAAGACCGCTTTTTGCTCTTTCGATAAGCATCTGCTGCCACGATTTCTCTATTGTAATAAATCTTGATGACCATCCGGATACTCTGACAGTAAGATTCTGATGGTTTTCGGGATGAAGAACGGCATCCTCAAGCTCACTTGGATCTGCAACGTTGAGATGGAGGAAGCATCCGCCAAGCAAAACGAAGCCTCTGTACAGAGCCATTATAGATTCGACCCCTGCTTCGCCTCTTATGGTAGCAGGCTCAAGATTAATATCAAGAGCTGTACCGCCTGCGAGTCTGTCAAGAGGCATTTTGCAGCAAGACTTTATTATCGCAGTAGGTCCTTCATAATCGGTCATAGGCGCAGGACAGATATTGCCGGAAAGAATATCGCCTTTTTTACGTCCCGATGCAGTAGCGTATCGGTGCTCACGCCATTCCGAAACCTGTCTGCCAAACGTAGAAATACCGGGATGACGTCTTACTCCGCATCTATCAAGAGTTTTATGAGTGTAATCAATGAACTCACTGACAAGACCGCTCATTATCTCATCAACCTCGTCGTTATCGTTTCCGTAATAGCGGTGAGCTACACGCATATATTTCATAAGCTCTTCATGATCCAGCCAATCGTTTTTAAGGATTGTAATAAGCTGATCAAGCGTTATAAATCCCTGCTCATAAACCATCTTCTTGATAACGTAAAGATCGTTTGCAAGATCTGCAAAGCCTCCGTAGTGGGGACAGCCTATCGCATACTTTGAGCCTTTTGCAAGATAGTCTGTAGCCTTCTCAATGCACCCGTCTGTCAAAAGTGAGGCAACGGGAGACACGTATGAGGGCTCAGGAACTCTTACACACCAGCCGTCATGCAAACGGTTGAACTCATCAAGCTGAGCGTGCATTCCTTCAATTACCTTGGCATACAGCTGATCGTACGTTTCATATACGGGATTTGGAGAATCCTTTTTATCAAGCTCAAGCGCATTTATCTGAAGATTTGTAAAAACGTCCATAGGATAATATCCAAACGTTGTTTTACCCTGGATAAGTATCTCCCAGCATCCGTCGTTTGAAAAGTTCACAGCATCCTCATACGGTATACCTTCGTTTTGAAGAGCCTTTATTATTACTTCTTCATTATAAACCGCCACAACGCCGACACCGTGACGGCTGACCTCTGCACACTTTCTGACAAGCCATTCGGGAGAGCTACTGTTCAGTCTTACTGCGATAGGATAATCTCCGATCGGAAGCTCTTCAACTGTTTCAAGAATGAGTCTTGTAACGTTTCCTGCGGTTTCGTTACCATCTTTATCTATACCTGCAAGAACGATGTTCTGGAAGAACATACCGTCACCGCCTGCAGCAGTCTTATCAAGCGTTGTCCATTCGCATCCCTTAATGAAGAAATGTGCCATAAGCTCACGCACTTCTTTTTCATCAAGAGTGCCTGCTTCAAGCTCCCTATTATAGAAGGGCTCAAGCATTCTGTCAATCTTACCAAGGCCTGAAAAATTGCCTGTGAGGCGTGTAAATATAAATATGAACCAAAGACTTTGCATTGCCTGTCTGAAGCTCTGAGGGCGTTTAAAAGGCATATCTCTTAGGTTATCTGCAAGGTCCTTGTAGTATTTTCTTGTTTTTGAATCCTTAGCGGTGTCAATCCTTTTTTCTATCTCATCCATATAGCGCTTATGCCATATTCTGAGCGATGCTATAGTATTAAGCATACTCTTAAGAAGCTTGGTTCCTATCTCATCACTGCCACGTGCAAGCGATTCGTTTATTTCATCAACATACGCATCTATACCGACCTCAAGAACCTTTGCAAAATTATAGGTCGTATGGTTTGTTCCTATAGTAACCCAATCGTTCTTATATTTAACGGGAACCACCGCCCATGCTGAAGCGTAAAGCGTGGCTGAGCCGCAAAGGAGCTCACCCTCACGAATTATTATCCTGCTTTCCTTTGCAATGCGGTCAATACAAATATCTATCTTGTCATAGGCAGAAAGAGACTCAAAATTTTCAACGTCATCTACCGTGATATTCTGTGTTTTCAGAAGCTCCTTGCCATATGCACCGCTGAGCATTTCCGCACACCAATCACGTGTCTTTCGGCTTAGTCTGACAGGTCTCGGAACGCCTGTTGCGCTTGAAAATTTTGACATAAGTATTTCCTCCCAAAAAAAGTCATATCAAATGTATTACAATATAAGATTATACTATTTGTTAGAATATGTCAATGACCAATTTGTTCACGCTATTTAACATTTTGTCCGCAAAAAGCTTTATAATATTAAAGAAGTTGCGCCCAAAGCCTCTGCTTCGTATCTGTCATGGGTCACGAGTATAAGTGTTTTATCATTTGTTCTTTCCTTCACAAGAGAGATTATATTCTCCCTGAGGTTCTCGTCAAGCCCCTTAAAAGGCTCGTCCAAAAGATATACGTCTGCATCGCATGCCAGTGCTCTTGCTATAGCAACACGCTGCTTCATACCTCCCGAAAGCTCACTCGGAAGCATATCAGCGCAGCCTTCAAGTCCTACTGCACTCAAAAGCTCCAGCGATATTTTATCAGCTATGTTTTTATCTTTTATGACACATTTGATATTATCAATAACCTTTGACGCAGGAAATAGTCTGTTCTCCTGAAAAACGTAAGATATCTTCGTCGGAGCATCAATGCTTCCGCTGTCGCATTTTTCAAGTCCGCATATTAATCTGAGAAGTGTTGTTTTTCCTCTTCCCGAAGTGCCGAGTATTGCCGTTTTACTTTTGTAGGCAAAGGTATGTGTAAAATTGCTTATAACAACGTTATCGCCATATGATTTTGATACTCCTTTAAGGACTATATCTTTCTCATTCATCAATTTAACCTCTTTGTTTATTCGGTCTTAAGGTATACTTCTTTATTGCACCCGTTATAATCTTCTCAAGCACAAGACTGAAGATTATTACGGTAACAGTCCATGCGAAAAGATCCGGGATCTCAAGATAAAGCTTGGATTCAAACAGATATTTACCTATCGAATTTCTCGGGGTGCACAGCACTTCCGCAGCTATCCCTGCCTTCCACGCAAGACCGACAGAGGTAGCGCAAGCGGCAAGAAAAAAAGGCATCACGGACGGAATATACAGTAGCCTAAGCCTTCTCATTTTGCTGAATCTGAATATTTTAGTAACTTCAATAAGCTCTTTATCGGTATTGGCTACTGCAACGGTAATATTTTCATAGATAATAGGTGTTACCATAAGAGCGGTTATAAATATCGGAACGTTGGGTGCACCTATCCATATAAGCGCAATTATTATAAATGAAGCGACGGGTGTAGTTTTTATAACCGTGATAAGCGGCGCTATCAAAACCTTTAATATTTGCGATATTGATGACAAAACAGCAAATACCGTTCCTGCTATAATACCGAGGACAAATCCCTCAAGTATTCTCAAAAAAGAATATCCAACCGATATCCAAAAGCTTTTCTCAAATAAAAGCTCCCATAATCTCACAAATACTTCTGCCGGTGAAGGCAGAAGTATTGTTTTTGATATTATCATAGCTGCAACCTGCCATACCGAAAGCCAGAAGGCTATGGCAAACAGCGTTTTAACAGCTTTACTTTTTATAATAGCAATCATCTTCCGGAATCTTTCCTCCTATCGAAGAAGGATTAGCTTCAAAAAGGACACCGAACATTCCGTTTAGGCTTTCGACCATCTCTTCCCCGTCAACATAGCATATATTGCAGTTGGGAAGAGCCTTCATAGCAAGTGCCTTTTTCGGAATTATACCGTAGCCTTCAATAAGCTCTGCAGCAGATTCTGTGTTCTGATTTACGTATTCAACAGAGCTTTTATATTCAGAAAGGAATGCATCGAGTGCCTCTTTGTTATTTTCGGCAAAATCACGGCTTACAATTATTACGCCTTGAACGAGTGTACTGCCGTCATTTGTTACGTTATTCCACTCCTCAGTCATATCAAGTGCAATCCTTACGTCACTGTTATTCAACATTACAGATGTAACGTTAGGCTCTGGAAGCATAGCTATCTCCACCTCACCTGCTGCCATAAGAGTTGCAAGCTCTGCGTGCTCGGAAAGGTATTCAATAGTAACATCATTATCCGGGTCTATTCCGTTTGACTTAAGAACGTGCCTGAGAATATATTCAGGAGTCGACGCCTGACCCGTAGCATATATCGTCTTTCCGACAAGGTCTGCAACACTGTTAATGGTATCTCCGTTTTCAAGAAGATAGAGAACGCCTAACGTATTGATGGCAGCTATCTTTATTTCTCCGCCGGTTTTATTATACAAAACGGAAGCAAGATTGACAGGAACTGCGGCAATATCAACGTGACCGCCAATTACTGCAGAGGATACCTCGTCCGGTGCACCTGCGATGGTAATATCATATTTGTTTGCAGTTTCGCCCTTGTCGTTTTTATCCATCAGCTCAACCATTCCCATACCGGTCGGGCCCTTGAGAGCGATTACGTTTATATCGATTTTTTCATCTTCTGTTTTTTCGCTTTCGCTCTCGGATTCGCTTTCGCTTTCATCTGACGTTTCCATGCCGTTTGATTCAACTGCGTCATTTTCAATTTCAACGTCGGAATCAGAGCAGGAAGCAAGACTCATAACTGTAAGTACTAAAAGCACTGACATTAACAATAAAACAATCTTTTTCATTTTAATTTTACCTCTTAATTCTTATATTTTTATCTATTCGTTCAATTCTGCCCGAGCTCTCAAGCTCGTCAAGCGCACGGTATAACGTTGCCCTTCCCATATCAAGACGGTTGGATAATTCCTTCCGGCTACAGTCAGCGGTAATGATCCCATTACTGTCTGACGGAAGAGACAGCATAAAGCTGTAAAGCTTTTCTGCTGAGCTTGAGGCAGTAAAGCACGAAATTTTTTCATTTAAAAATCTTATTCTGTCCGAAAGAAAGGTTATATAATTGATGGCAATTCTATGATCCTTTATTATCTCGGTAATTATCTGCTGAGATAAGAATAAAACCGTAACGTCTGAGGAGGCTGTTATCTCGCTTACGTATTCATCGTTATTACAAAAAAGAGATGCAGCACCGAAAACATCTGCACTTTTCATTTTTCTAAGTACTGTTTTCTTTGAGTCCTTTCTGCTGTAAACGGTAACAGTTCCACTTTTTATTATTCCGAGGGAGCGCTTATAATCATCCTCGGAATAAATAACCTCTCCTTTTTTAAAGCTTTCCGTTATGCATCCGTCACCCTTTAATATTTCTGAGATCTCATCATCCTCAATGCCTTTGAACAGAAATGTTTTTTTGCATATTTCGATATCATCGAATAAATCGTTCAATTTTTTATCCTCCAATGCAAGTGTCACATATGAGACACTTGCATTATAGCATATATTGATAACATT
>JAZSMJ010000075.1:0-23312 GCA_045535815.1 Eubacteriales bacterium | reverse complement strand
TTTTTCAACAACATATTGAACATTTATAATATGGGTGATATAATATAGATACCCCTAAACCCCTCTTTAAATATAGTGATTTCAGGATAAGGATTTTTTTCTTATCCTGATTTCATTTATATATAAAAATATTTTTCCACCAAATGTTTTGTTATTTAAAAAAAATAACATTTGTGCGTTATTTTACACTTTGTTCAATAGAAACGACCGTAAGCTTTTTATCTTCAACCACGAATTTGACCTCGTAATCCGCATATTTCATACCGTATTCTTTGGTATCGTTTTTATATGAAGGTCTGGGATCGCATGCCAAAAGCGCCTTTATCTCATCCTGCTTCTGAGCAGGGATCTCATAAAATCTACCGTCTGATATCACAACCTCGAGCCTTCTCTCATCAAGGGTATCTGTAAAACCGCCGGAGGCTTCCGGATGTGAATCGGTATAAGAAAGATACGGTTTAATATCGTACACAGGTGTATTATCAAGAATATCGGCTCCGGAAACGTACAGCACGGGGCCGTTTTCTTTTGTATATTCAATTTTATCAAGCTTAACGCATGAAAGACCTATCGAATTGGGACGGAATGGCGATCTTGTAGCAAAAACACCGACACGCTTGTTTCCGCCAAGAAGAGGAGGTCTTACAGTTGGGGACCACTCTTCCCTTACCGCCTCTGAAAACTGCCACAGTATCCATATATGCGAAAAATCTTCAAGTCCTCTGAAGGCTTCACGTACACGGTACTCCCTTTCAAAAACTATAATACCCTTGGTGTCTTTTACAAGTCCGCTCTGTCGGGGTATCCCGAATTTTTCTTTAAAATCCGTTTTTATTCGTGCAATTATTTTCATATGCGTTTTCCGATCTAACGTTTTATTTTTTATGATTATACTGTATTTTGATATAAATTGTCAATCAAAACCGGTATATCAATCTACATGATCATTACAAAAAATTGCAAATATTGCTCTGTTATTTTTAATTATTGCTTTTTTCACATATCTCATTGAAAAAAAACAATAAATAATATATAATTTAAACAAAGGTGTGTTCACAGAAATAGATTTTTTGTAAATCACCTCAAAAATGGGATAGATAACTATATCTAAATCTTTTAAGCTAAATTTAATTAATTCAAAGGAGAGCAAACCATGAAAAAATTACTCTTGATAGTGTCAATTCTTTTGGTACTTTCTTTTGCTGTATCAGCAACAGAAGGAACAAAAACATGGACAGTAATCGACCCCGAAAATTTTGCTACTGGTTCTGACTTTGCTTTTATTGGCTTTGAGCCCGACGGAAGCAATCAAACCATATTGCACAGCAACTACGCTTTAGTTGACGGCAAAAACGGATTTATCGGAACTGTTAAACAAGCTGCTGAGCCTGCAGGCATCAATATGCATTCATTGAAACTCGGAATCTCAGTACCTACCGTTCATAGCTTCAACCCTGACTGGTATGCTATTCTTGACGGATGCGATCCTACAAAAGATACATATTATTTTGTAATTGACATATACGTAGAAGATGTTAACCAAATCGAGAGCACAATGCAGGTAGGAGTACATAACAGTTACAGCACCGGTGCTGATACTAAGATATCATGGGATATTGATAAAGCAAATATTGCAAACGGTTGGAACACATTCACCCTTTCTTTTGCTGATGCGACAGTAGAAGGCGAGTATGCTCTCGAAAATGGTAACTCCCTTACGCTTTGTGCTCTTATGGTTCAGGCGACAATGCTCAAAACTGCAGATGTAGATATGGGTATTGGAGCTATTTACGTTACAAATTCTCCCGACAGTAACACTGCAACAGAAACAGAAGCTACAACAGAAACAGAAGCTACTGTTGAGACTGAAACAAAGCAGGAAACAGCTCCGCAGACAAGCGATGTAACTTTAGTTGCATTGTCGATAATATTGGTATCTTTGGCTGCTGTTGCCGTTGTATCAAAGAAAAGCAAGGTTCTTTAATAGCATAAATAAATAACACCATTGTTAAATAAAAGATTTAATGAATCAAAACAGCGCAAACGTTTTTATTCGATATAGTTATAATTAAGGTCACATATTAAATACAGTCCTTTGACTGTATTTAATATGTGATAAAAACCCAAAGAAAACAAAAGACATATTTCAATGCATTTATAAGCGGGGGATCATTTTGAAAAAAATCATTTCAATTTTAATGCTTATTATCGTTTTGTCTGTTGGAGTTATTTTAGCGTCCTGCCAAGACAGCGATGATAAAAAAGCCAATGTTGATAGCGCCTTATCAGGTCAAAATTCTGAAACCGAAACAAAAAACCAAGCTACATACCCTGCACCCAATCTTCCTAATGTAACATACAGCGAAGACGATAATTTTTCTGTTCTCGTCAGAAAATCGAACGGTGGTGGCTGTGACGACATATTCGGTGAGGTTGATTCCGGAGATACGCTCAAGGAAGCAATTTATCTGAGAAATATGGCAATAACAGACAAATATGGCTTGACCGTTCAGGAAATCGAGGTTGAAGACGGTGAAGTTGACCAGTTTTTGTATAACAGCATTGCCGCTAACGAAATTTATTACGATGTGATCGATGTATCATTCAGACAGGCGTTCAATGCATCAACAAACGATCTTCTTTACAATCTGAAAGAGCTGGATTATCTTGATTTGTCTAATCCGTGGTGGGATGCTCAGATGAATGAAGACATCACTATAGGCGGCAGTCAGTACTATGCTATCGGTAATGCTAACATAACAGCCACACGTGCAACGTGGTGCCTTATGTATAACCAGAAATTGCTGAAAAATATGGGCTATGAAGACGGTTATCTTTATAATCTTGTCCGTGATGGCAAGTGGACGCTTGACGAGTATTACAATATTGTAAAAGGGTTCTCAAGAGATCTGAATAACGATAACCTCTTAGACTATAACGATCAATTCGGTCTTGCCGGAAACGGTGCAGCAATTCACGGGTTTATGAGCAGTGCAGGCCTTCTTATAACTAAAAAGAATGCAGACGATTATCTTGAGTTCGTCGAGCTTGACGACCGTACTAACGATCTTCTTATAAAACTCAGCAAATGTATAGGCCCCACTATGACCTATGATGCAGATTATTACGGTCCTCTCGGACATTCGAGCGCCAATCTTTTCAAAGAGGATAAGGCTGTATTTTTCTCTGAAAACTTTATAACCATGGAAGCATTCCGAGATATGGAAGCCGATTACGGTATAATTCCTCATCCCAAATATTCCCTGGAAGACGATTACAGCTCATACGTACACGAATGGGTAGCAACTACCTTTGCAGTACCGATAACTGCTCCGGATCTTACCAAAACTGCCGTTATTTTGGAATATATGTCGTATATCAGCACCGATATGGTTCTGCCGATATACTACAACCGTGTTGTTGAAGGTAAGAACTCAAGAGATGCAGAATCATACGAAATGATTACCGAATACATCATTCCTAAGAGAAAATACGACATCGGCTTTTCAAACCTTTTCGGCAATCTGTATTTTGATATTTATTTCCAGATAAACGACGGTATGAACGCTTTTGCATCAACCTACAAAAGATCAGCCAGAGCAGCAATGCAGGATGTTAATGCTGCTAACGAGGCATTCGGCGGATAATAATTTTTTATACATATCAAAAAGCAGGCTCATGAAAGGAGCCTGCTTTTATTATAATTCTATTTCGCAAAATGCAATCTTTTTTCTCTTCCAGGTATAAACAACGTATACTTTATTTTTGTCGCTGACAACCGATGGGTAGGAAAACTCACCGCTTTCGGTTTCAAGATCAAATGCTTTTGTAAAAGATGAACCGTTATCCTTGGATACGAATACCGATAGCGGAGATCGTTCTGTAAAGTCACCCGGATTGGGATTGCAGACAAGTACGATACGTCCGTCATCAGTTCTTACGCAGTCTATACCACTGTTATTATTCGGTATATCAGTGGGATATACATCACACCAACTCTCTCCGAAATCAACAGAATCACTTCGGTATATATACCCTTTATTTGAGCGAAGCAATGCATGAAGGTGTCCCTTAGGATATTCCCAAAGCGTTGGCTGAATAACGTTTGTATCAGAGACGTCTGCATTTACCGGAATATCTTTTTTTATCCACGCTCCGTCTTTACCTTGTATATCGACAAAACAACGCCAGGGGCCTCTTTCTACCGATCCCGGAGCAAGAATTGTACCGTTTGATAGATAGATCGGTTTGTTTTTAACGGGACCTCTTCCACCCGAAAAATCGCCTGCAATAAGCTCATAAGGCTCACTCCAGCTCTTGCCCGAATCTTTGCTTTCAACCACCATTGTCTGCCAGTCGCAGATATAGAAGCCTACCTTATAAAAAAGACATACAGTATTATCATCTCGCATAAAAAGAACCGGGTTCCAATGAGGAATTCCTTCTTCTTTGCTCACAGTTACGGGAGTGCTCCATTTACCGTTTTCATATCGGCTAACCCATATCATAACGTCCGGTCTACTCTCTCTTTCGCCGCCAAACCACGCTGCAATAAGGCTACCGTCAGTTGCTTTAACTACGGTAGATGCATGGCATTCGGGTGTAGGAGTTGGATCATCAAATACAAACTGCTTTTTTACTATTTTCATCTTTTACCTCTGTTAACGGTTTAAAGGATTTTATAATGATAACTCCAACGCCGCAGGACGTTGGAGTATAGATCAATTATTATATTACGAGTGAGGGAGCTGTGTAAACTCTTGTTGCAAGCTCGGAATTGAGCATATAGAGGCTCTTGGGATCGGATCCGAAAAGCTCCATCTTTGTGATAAGGTCGTTTGCGTTGGTTTCTTCTTCGCCCTGCTCCTTAACGAACCAGTCGAGAAACTGCATAGTGCGGAAATCCTTAACTTCGTATGCAGCGGCATAAATATCATTTATAAGCGAAGTAACGTACTCTTCGTGCTCAAGACCTGCACGAAGAACTGTCATATCGCAGTCAAGCACCTTATCGGGCTTCTGAATCGTTTCAAGTGTTACCTTCTCGTTATTGTTCTGCAGATATTTGTAGAACAGCATTGCATGGTCTCTTTCTTCCTGCGCCTGAATGAGATACCAATTGGCAAATCCGTCAAGACCGCGATCTTCAAAATAATTTGAAAAATCAAGATACAAATATGCAGAATAGAATTCTTTGTTTATCTGCTGATTGAGCAGATCTCTTACTTTTTTATCCATCATTTTGTACTCCTCCTTTTTGTATAACAGAAATATTCCGTTTGCAATTTTATTATATCACCCACAAAATTAAAATTCAATAGGATTTTTAAAAATCAAACAAAGTTTAATTCCTATAATCAGCCAAAAGTAAGATTAAAACATTTGCCCTTATCCCGACGGATTCGGATTTCATCGGTCGGTGAATCCATCCACCGTAGGTGGATTTATTTCGCAAACGGCTTTTTTCGTGTCTTTAGAGTACGAAAAGACTATAAAGCCCGTAATTTCGCCTTCGGCGAAAATTCGCTCGCTTGCCGCTGGTGAGCGAGCTCCCCGACGGCTTCGAGGCGAACCCGAACCGGATTCTGCGCGCGAGGCGCGCGGAGCTCGATCTGATTCGTGAATAGCAACTCCAAAACGAAAGAGACACGCGATGCGTGTCTCTTACGTTTTGAGGTGTGTTGACAAAAAAGATGCCGAATTATTTTTCTATATATTCCTCAATAAATTCTACCCACGGAGTTTCTCCGCAGTAATCGGAATGGTCATATTTGTGACGTCCTTGCCCATCATTGCCAACGGCATAAGAATATAAACCGTGCTCGGCAATAATATCATAACCGCCATCCGAATATACTATCGCTATTATGTATCCTTCGTAATCATAACCACCGTCCATAGGAGTTGGCAAAAAGACTACTTCTTTCTCAAAATCGAGGGTACAAAGTGTGTCCAAAAAATTCGTGTAATGTTCAGAATCCAAAACTGCAAGAGGCTCATTGGTTTTAAGAAAACCGGAAATATCTCCTTCGTAATATGCACGCTCGGGTTTGTAAATCTCTATAGATTGAACATTAGCCCTATCCTGTGAAAACTCCAAATCCTTTTTTATATTAGCACAAGAGGAAAAACAGACAATCAGAAGTAAGCTGACAAATAATGCAATTATCTGTTTCATATCTCCACCGCCTTTCCGGTTTTATTATATCACAGTTTGTTGTACTTTTCAATGATATATCGCTTACGCGATATGATATACGGCGTTGCCGTATAATATACTTGCTACGCAAGCATGATATAATATCCGTTCCTTCATATGCCAAAGGCATATATCTTCGCACAAAGTGCGATATCATATCGAAGATATATCACCCGTTCCGCAAGGAACAGATATCATTGTAAAAACCCTCTTTTGTCAAGTAGACAAAAGAGGGTTTTTACATGGCCCGCCCTACAGGATTCGAACCTGCGGCCCTCAGAATCGGAATCTGATACTCTATCCAGCTGAGCTAAAGGCGGTCATCATACTGTTAGAGTATACCATATCTGAAGTTTTTTGTAAAGAGAATTTATGCGAGTTTTTTATCCATTATCCGATCATTCTTCCGATTTTACTTCTTTGGGATTTCCGTTTTCATCATAGTAGGGATCTATCATATATTCCTTGATTTTCGGGAAGGCTGTATATGCGCCGATAAAGGTACAAAGACCAAACGTTATAAACATCGGAAGTATTATTCCCACAGGAACAAACGTAACGAAGAATGCGTAGTTTATAAATATTACAAGCGCTGTACCGGAAAGCCCCAGAAGATTGCGTTTAAGACCGAGGAAGGTAAATATAAGTGCATTTTTAAGAACCTTGAAAATACTGAGATTAAATGTAATAATGGTTATATATATATAGCATCTCATAATAGAATAAATAAATATAAGAGCTATTATACCGTAAAACATAACGTCGGTTGCAAATGAGATACCGATATTATAGTAGAAGAATATAAAGTCATATCCGAGAAGGCAGATAAAGATAAGGTCGATAGCGCCCATTATCATTCCCTGCTTTAAGTTTTTCTTTACGGCGTACCAGAAGTCATTCCATATAAATATATGCTCGCCTTTAACGATATTTCTTGCAAGATATGTAGTTCCGACACTTACAATACCAAAGGTAAATATTGTGAGCAGACCTATTGCGTAAAATACGTACGTCCATACGGTAGGTACAGATATAGGAGTCTGCGTTCCGTGAACTCCGAAAAGTGAGGCTCCTGCAAGAGTATCGATACCGCCCATCTTCATAGTACCGAGCAGATTTGCAAACATTGCCGATGCAGGTGCAGTCGATACGTCGTTAAGTAAGCCCGAGTATGCAAACAATGCAAACAGCGCCGGGAAGTTTCCGATTATGCATAACAGATTTATCAGAAAAATATTATTGAGATTTCTTCCGGCAAGCTTGAAGAAATTGGCAAAATTTCTCGGCTCGTCCTTCATTGCCTGTTCTTTGGTATATCCTGTCTCGGATTCCTTTCTTTTGAACAGATCAAAAATATTTTTTTTGTTTTTATTGGTATTTGCCATTTTTCGTCCCTTCTTTTATATAAAAAGCAAAATCAGTTCTTTTATGATAAACATATGAAAAACTATCGAAATACTGTAAAGAAATCTCGTTATATAGACCTTTGTCCGAGAGTTTCTTAATAGGTTCCCTTCCGAGAAAAAGAATACCTCTTCCATATCAGAGGATGCACAAAGCGCACAAATATATATTCCACAGACAATTCTTACAATATCGGGAATAAATCCAACCGATATCACAGCATCAAACACGTAATACGAAGAAAAGCCGAGGACAAAGCTGTATATCATAGCACAGCTTTTTGAAAACACGGTAAATCCCGAAAGAAACACCACCAGCATAGGAAAAAGAACCGCCGAGAACGACGATAAAAAAACAGCAATATTTTCCGCTATGCTGTATGAAAAAGAAAAGACGCTTTGCGAATTTAATTCATATCCGGTAAATACCCGTGATTTTAATCCCATGCCCGCAAGCATGAGGATCATACATACAAAAAAATTAACAGCAAGTGATCTGTTTTTAGATATCTGTTCCGTTATACCTGCCACCTCCCGATATAATATATTTCAGAAAAGAGTGCAGATATTACGGAAAAATATATATTTTATACTCAAAAGCATATTCTGTAATAGGTATTGTACCATATTAGTGTATAAATTTCAATTAATAAGGCGAATAAAATATAAAAATTAACAAATATGCCTATTGTGTAAGATGGAAAAATGTCATATAATAATATTGGATGTATATTTTATGAGACGAGACTGAAGATAATATGAAAAAAAGTATTTTTATGTTTAACAATCAGTATATCGATACTCTTCATACGGAAAGGCTTATCCTTCGTCAGCTTGATAAAAAGGATAGTCTTGATATGTATGAATACTCCTGTCTTGAAGAGGTTACGAGATATCTTCTCTGGTCCCCTCATGAAAATAAAAACTATACCTACAGATATCTTTGTCAGGTTCAGGGATATTACAAGAACGGCGGTTACTATGATTGGGCTGTAGTTGAAAGAGCTACCGACAAAATGATAGGAACGTGCGGATTTGCAAATATCGACTCGGATAATAACCGAGGTGAGATAGGATACGTGCTTAACCCGGATTTTTGGGGGCGAGGATATGCTCCCGAGGCGGTAAGAGCAGTTCTTGACTATGGATTCACCTATCTCGGAATACACCGTGCCGAAGCAAAATACATGGTCGGAAACGACAGAAGCAGACGAGTTATGGAAAAATGCGGTATGACCTTTGAGGGTATTCAAAAGGATCTGATGCTTGTAAAGGGCGAATATCGGGATATCGGCATCTGCTCGGTTATAAAAGAGGATTTTTATAAAAATATTAATAACATATAAAAACTCGGAGGAAAAATGGAACTTAAGCATTTAATTGATTTCAGCGACCTTTCCGTTGAACAATGGGACGACATCTGTACTCTCGCAACAGAGATAAAAAAAGCGCCGGAGCGTTTTTCCGGCGCTTGTCACGGCAAAATAATGGCAACACTATTCTATGAACCGAGCACGAGAACTCAGCTTTCTTTCCAGACTGCAATGATGAGACTGGGCGGTAAGACCATCGGTTTTTCCGACCCGAACAGCTCTTCCGTATCCAAAGGTGAAACACTTGCAGATACAGTAAAGATCATCTCCTGCTATGCCGACATTACCGTCATAAGAAATCCTATAGAGGGTGCAGCTTACGCAGCCTCTCTCTATTCCAAGATCCCGATAGTCAACGCAGGTGACGGCGGTCATCTCCATCCGACTCAGACAATGACCGACCTGTTTACCATAAAAGAAAAATTCAACAGATACGATAACCTTACTTTTGGTATCTGCGGAGACCTTCTTAACGGCAGAACAGTTCATTCTCTCCTTAAGGCACTCGTAAGATACAAGAATAATACGGTATATCTTATTTCAACACCCAAGCTCTCCGTTCCGAATTACATAAAGGAGATACTTGATAACGCAAACGTTGAATATCACGAGGTCGACACCATCGAGTCCTGCATAGACAAGCTTGACGTTCTGTATATGACTCGTATACAGAGAGAAAGATTTTCTTCAAACGAAGAATACGTAAAGCAGTCGGGAGTATACCGTCTTACAGCCGATAAAATGGCTCTTGCCAAAAAGGATATGATAGTTCTTCATCCTCTTCCCAAGGTCGACGAGATAGCTTATGACGTTGATGACGATCCGAGAGCTCTCTATTTTGAGCAGGCTCAAAACGGTATGTTTGTACGTATGGCTCTTATTCTTACATTATGTAACAAGGAAAGCAGATTCCTCAAGGACAGCGGAACGAAATATGAAAAGCGAAATAACGAGTTCTTCTGCAGTAATCCCAAATGCATTTCCAACCACGAAAAATATCTGCCTCAGCGCATAATAACAAAGCTTGGTAAGTCTACGTGCGCTTACTGTGATGCAGATATAAAGGGCTGAACCGAGTTATTGATATAATTTAAAAGCAGACTGAAATAATAATTTTCAGTCTGCTGTTTTTTTATTTATTGACGATTGCATTTACCTTCAGAACTGCAGCTTGCGTTTTTCCGTCCTTTATTTCCCCGGAAATTATCTCAGAGACAAGCTGATCAAGCGGCATCCTTACAACGTCAAGGAATTCATCCTCGTCGGTATGAAGCTCTCCGAATTCAAGCTCGGTCGCAAGATACATATATATGACCTCGTCAAGTATGGCAGGAGATGACATAAACTCTCCTATAGGGGTTAGCTTTGCCGCCAAGGCTCCCGTTTCCTCACTCAGCTCTCTGTACGCACAGTGCTCGGGCTCTTCACCTATATCAAGCTTACCTGCAGGTATCTCAAGAGTAACTCTGGAAAACGGATATCTGTACTGCTTTACAAGTATAACCTCGTTATCTTTTGTAAGCGGCACTATGCAAACAGCACCCGGATGCCTTATATATTCTCTTGTAGCCTCTTTTCCGTCGGGCAAAAGAATATCATCACGAAAAAGATGAACTACCTTACCCTTAAATATTTCCTGCGATGCTACCTTCTTTTCAATAAGATCCTTTTCCATTGATTCCTCCGTACAGATTATCTATTATAAAATTCTGAAACAAGTCGGCAAAGTGCAACCTGATCCTCTGCACCCATTATCTCGGTAGAAGAATGCATTGCAAGCATAGGAACACCAACGTCAACTGCAGTTATGCCAAGAAGTGATGATGCATCTGCACCTATCGTTCCGCCGCCCACCATATCTGCTCTGTTCATAAACTGCTGATAAGGTATGTCCGATCCTATACACAGCGCTTTTATCCTTGCAATAGCTGTGGCGTCAGTAGGATATCTCTGATTGAAATTCATTTTCAGAGTTACGCCTCTATTCATATATGAGTGACATGATGCATCGTAAAGCTCGGGACGTGCAGGATGTATCGCATGTGCTCCGTCGCATGACAAAAGCATACCTCTGTTTAAAAGGTCAATATACTCTGATCTGTTCATATCCAGGGATAAGGTTATCTTCTCAATAACGTTTGAAAGCATTGCACTTGCAGCTCCCTGCTTACTCTTGCTTCCAACCTCTTCATTATCATAGATAACTGCCACGCAGATATCATCCTTGCATACGGTGCTCTTTATACCGTCTATGCACGCACTTGCCGATGCAATATTATCAAGTCTGGGAGCAGAAAGCATATTTTTATCAAAGCCGACAAGAGTAGGCTCCTGCGGATTGTATACGCAGATATCATATGAAAGTATACTTTCGGGAGAAACATCTATCGCCTCCGCAAGCTTCTTTACAAAATATCCTTCCCTTTCCCAATTATCAGCAACAGCAGCACAAATAGGCTGCATATCACGCTGAGGATTGATCTCTGCGCCTTTATTGACCTCTCTGTTAAGGTGTATTGCAAGATTGGGTATATACAGCACGGGATCACTCAGATCTACAAGCTTGCTTTCAACCTTATCATCCCTCAAAACGGACACTATGCCTGCCGCAGAAAGCGGACGGTCAAACCACGTATTGAATATCATTCCGCCGTAAGCTTCGATATTAAGCTTGCAATATCCCGAAGAAGATATTTCGGGCGACGGTTTTATTTTAAGACAGGGCCAATCTCCGTGTGCCGCTGATATTTTGATGACGGATGAAGATTTATCAAAATCAGCCCCTACTGTAAATGCGACAAACATACTTCCGAAACAGTCAAGGAAATACCTGCCTCCACGTTTTATATTCCACTGTTTTCCAAGCTCCAGCCCTTCAAATCCTGCACTTGCCAAAACATCAGAACAGTATGCTGCCGTATGATACGGAGATACTGATTTTTTTATCATTTCTATAAGCTCTGATACAGATCTGTTCATTGTTATTCCTCCGAAAATCAACTCATTTATTATTAACCGAATAGTCCTTTTTATAGCCGTGCGCACCGAATATCTTCCATTCTCCGATACCGAGGCGGTTAATGACGGCAATGCGTTCAAGAGAGCAAAGCTTGGGATCTGTATCGACTGATGTCATAAGTATAGGTGCATACTGATTATATTCGCTTTGCTGTGGCGTAAGTCCGTGTACGTTTATATAAATATCACCGGTAAATGCTATATGATTGGTATAGTCTATCAATACTATCTCTCCCGGAAGATGACCGCCCTTGCCCTCGTATACCTCAAAATTAAGTTCTCCAAATTTAAAGAAGCCAATTTGTGTAAGAGGAGAAGAAGGCTCTCCTATATCGTCCCACAAAACAGTTATTTTTTCCGGATCTGCAGATGAATACGACGTCAGAGTTTTGCAGATGTTTATGTATGGCTTGTGGAGAGCATTTTGCTCTCTGAAGCCGTCCTTACCGTTATGCTCAAGAGTTAAGCACTCTGCGCTCTTACTGCTTGCGATTATTTCATCAAACATAGGAAGAAGACCGCAGTGGTCAACGTCAGCGTGTGTTATAAGTATCCGCTTTTTCAACAGATCAAAATCGGGTATAAGCTTGCGGAATATTTCAATCATCTCTTCTTTATAGCAAGCGTATCCGCTGTCTATAAAGAGGACCTCATCTCCGCTTTTTATAATTGCGGTATTACTTCCGCATGGTGGCTCTATAAGAGTTATTTTTGTATTATCGGTTATATCGTGATGCGTTATGCGAGGCGAAAAATTACTACCCCTGCACGCTGAGAGAAGATCAGCAAACTTACTTATGCTGTCAAAGGTTCTGTAAGGCGAAAGCCCCTGCTCATCCAGCGTCTGCATTGCAAGATTAACGTTTACCAAAAGCTCCCCTCTGACTTTTTCAGAGAGCCCCATCGTTTGTGCAAGACCAAGAACGTACGAATTGTAAAAAATACTGTTATCGTAAACTTTCTCAGAGCTGTTGTAATCTATCATCCTTACTCTGCATATTTTTTCTGCACAGGTCAGAAATTCAGATATTTTTTCAGGCTCATCAACGTAAAGACCCATTTTGAAAAACTGATAGTCAGTGCCGTTTTCCTGGGAGCTGATATACGATATATTAAAATTAAATTCACTGATAAGCTCAAGAATATCGGTTACGCTTCCGGGCTTGTCCTTCAGCCTAAACTCAAGCAATATTATACTGCTGTTTCCCATACCGCTTTGAAGGTATCCTATCTGCTCGATCTCATAATCGGCCTTCTCAAGCTGTTCCTCCGTCCCCTCTGCATCAATAAAAAGCGTGTGAGAATCTACAGCCTTGTTATAGCTTACTCTCGTGATGTTAATACCGAGTGCTGAAAAGCATCTGCTTGCTTTCAGAAATGCACCGATATGGTCGGGCATTGTAGTTACGTACGTTTTCTTCATAAGAACTCCATAATGTGCAAAAAAATATAGCTTGTAGTTATTTTATTATTTACATTTTATTAATTCATTCCGATTGAGATTCCAAACTGTTGGGTGAGCCACTGTCTAATATATCTTCTGTACTCATCCTTGCGGCAAAAACGATCTGTAAGATAAACAAAACAATATTGGCTAATAACGAATAACCTGACAGATATGTAGCGAAAGTTGCCAAAAAACTATTATGTATTAAGCCAAAGAAAAAATAAGCTCCGCCTATGTCTCCACCGTCCGGAAGAAAGACATACATCGCAACATACGTTATGCAGAAAAACAGATTGAGGTTTTTTATAAGCTTTGATCTTTTTACGTACGAACTCATAAACAAATTCACAAGAAGAAAACCTATGCAGTAAATTACCATGATCGGAAGCACCAACCACAACATAAATATTCTAATCCATCCTATATTGAATATATATGAAACTGCAACGATCAGTGATGATATAAGAAATGATATCAATGCTCTTGATATATTTTTAAGTTTTTCTTTTTTTAAAAGCAAAAATAAGAAAACAATTATTCCAACGACAAAGAAAAATATCAAAAAAGGAACAAACGTTAATAGCATAAACAGAATATCCATATCCATAGCCATATCCATAGCCATATCCATAGCCGTATCCATATCCATATACATAGCCCCCTTATTCTTCAACAAAGTCAATGCAGGACCTTGTCTGAGTATAAGGTCTTACCTTTGTATCTGCAACGTTTACGTGAGCGGGATGTACAGCATAGCTTTTAAGAGCATCCTCACTTTCAAACACCGAATAAAGCATAACGTCAGCATTTGATGATGCAAGCTTTTCGATCTGAACCTTGATCTCCAAAAGTCCGGGCACTACCCCGAATAGGCCCTCAAGGCCTTCTTTTATTCCCTTTTTAACTTCAATATTATTATACTCTTCCTTAAGCTTCCAAAGTATGATATGCTTTACCATTATTATTTCTCCTACAATTTATATAATCTCAAACAAAATAAAACCAACTGTGTTTATTGCAAAATTAGCAAACATATGAACGAACCACGACGGATATACGGTTTCGCTTTTTTCGTTCAGATAATTGAATATTATTCCACCCGCAAACAGACCTAACATTACAAGAAGGAAGGCACCTATCGAAAACCAGCCTATCATCATTGCAACGTGATAAACTGCGAATGCACTCGCACTGAAAATATACGCAAAGGGTCTGCCCGATATCTTTTTCAGAGAGAGAAATGCAAAGCCCCTGAAAAAGAATTCCTCAAGAAGTGAAATTACAAAAGATATGTATAACGATACGAATATAAAGTTGTCCTTTTGCACTCCTATATTGTTTGTTAGGGATGAAGTTATTGCTGAAAAATCAAAAATACCTCTGAGCAAAAAATAACCGCCAACAATAACTATATAAACAGGAATGCATAAGCATAACGCAAGCTTTATTCCTTTCTTATCAAATTTAAAAAGATCCCTTGCCTGAATATCCTTATTGAAATAAGAATATATAAGCGGAAGAGCAAGAAAAAGTACAAGCTTGATTGCGGATTTTATAAAATAATCAGCCTTAAAGACTCCGTCTATAATTGCCATTATAATACAAAATACAATTACAGCGGATGATATTGCTAATGTTTTTTTCTTATTTATCATTTTACAACCTAATCTTCTAGTGGCGTGTATCCCGTCATCTCAATTATTTTTTGCCCTTGTTCGCCCTTGATCCATTCAAGTAATTTCAAAGTATTTTCATCAGCATCGCTTCTGGTTACAGCATAAAAATATGACGCTATCGGATACGTGCCGTTTTCAATGTTTTCCAAGCTGGGATATATTCCGTTTACTTTAAGCAGTTTTATATGGTTGTTATTTACCATTTCAGTTGAATAAAACCTAAAAGAATACCCGATTGCATTTTTGAAATTCTTGTAGTCTGCCGTTCGCTCGATGATACCGCCCATTCCATCTACCACATCCTCTTTTGGAGGTATCATGAGTTCTTTTTCACCCATTATTTTTTCTAACGTTGATTGACTTCCGCTGCCTTCATCTCGCTGAAAGGCTCTTATTTTGCCAAGCTTGGAAGCTCCAAGCTCAGACCACTTTGTTATTTCTCCGGAATAGATTTTTTGAATCTCGTCAAACGTTATATCGTCTATAGGATTTTCAGCATTTACAAAAACCACAAAGGCTTCCTTGCCAATAGGTGTATAAACCAATTCTACACCGTTTTCCTTTGCGAACTGCTCCTGTTCTTCAGAGGGCAACGCTGCAAAAATAATATCAGCTTCTCCCGTTACGATATTTTTATATGCATTTGTTGTGGTGGAGCATTTTAAATAATTGTCTTTATCTACATGAGTTGAATTTGCATTTTGCTCTGTAAGCATTTCTTCAGGATAAACGGCTTTTGCAAATGCAGAATATATCGGATAAAGTGCTGTAGCACCGTCCATAACAGGTAGATTTTTCGTTATAAGAAGTTCACTTTCTTCATCAAGCGTGACAGCCTTTGAATTTTCAGCGTAAGGCTCGTATGACCAAAGCAAATTATCGTTTTCACTAACCGTAGGTATATTGTCTATGTGATTTTGGTAAGCTGTAAATGAACAGCCAACAATAATACAAAGCCCTAATGCAACGCAGAGAGGAATATAAAAAGTCTTCTTTTTTATAAGACCGCTTAAAAATCCTACGTCTACTATAAAAACTAAAATTGCACCAACAAATAAAATGCATGAATAAAAGTCATCAGGCGGTGTAACAAGCAAAAGAACTACCACTGCCAAAAAAGTTACATAAATAAGTATAACAGTAACTAAACAAGCAAAAACAGCTTTTATAATTTTTTTAATTATCGATTTCCAATCCATACTCTTTCCTCCTAAACGAAGGGATTAAAGCTTAACATAGATTAATTATAACATATAAAGAAGAAAATAACAATCCACATAGCAAAATTTGCAAGACCAAAGCATATAAAAACGACAAGCCAAGCTTGTCGTTTTTTGAGTAGATAGCTACCGTTAATTATTATGCCTTGGAGCTTCTTTTTCTTTTTTTGCGAATAACAATACGTCTGATTACAAGAGCTATAACCGCAAGTACAAGAATTATAACTATCAAAACAATATAGGTAAATATATTTGCATTACGTAAAAGATCTACAGGATTCAGGCTTGAATATACTACCTTACGTCCGTCGGTATTACTGTATCTCGGATCCATCTCATCACCCATATTATTAAGGTAATCAGAAATTGCAAACCATTCCTTGAGCGGTTTTCCGCTTTCATCCTTGACAACGTAATTGACAAGCTCATTTACAGCAATGGGATTTCCGTCAGCATCACGGGGGGTAATAGTCAGTATTCCCATTGACGTTTCCTCAGCAGAGCCGAGCATCTGTCCCATATACATACCTGCAACGATATGATACAGCTTATCATCCTCTATTTCCGTAAGAGTTCCGTCATCGTTTTGAAGCATCGCATAATCTACCTTATTGAAGATCATTCGACTCGTATTGAAGGAATACTCAACTCCGGACATAAAAAGCTGAGCAGAATTCATAAGAGGCTGTACTGATGCATCGAGCTCGATAGCATTTTTCAGATCCTTACCCGTAACGTATATGGCGACCAGCTCGCCCTCTGTACCAACGCCCAATGAAGCTGCATTGAATATATCGGAAACGGTAACGTCACCTATCGGAATAGTTGCACGTATTACACCTGATGCAGTAAGCGCAACGTCTACCTTTTTACCGCTCACCTTTTCTACAGCAGCCTTGTAAGCATCTGCAAACAAATTGCCGAGTGTCGACTCGTGCTGTGTGTCGTAAACCTCATCTACCGTATCAAATTTATAACTGTTTCTTATAAGCACCTGATCGAACTCAAATCCGTAAGCGGAAAGATAGTCTGCTTCAACGTCCGACTTGAATTTTTCTACCAATTCGGCAATCGTAGGATCTTCCTCTACCGTTTCATCAATAGGAATGAGCTCGTAGCTTTTTAATTCACCGTCCTGCGTAAGCTTGACAACTCCAAGATTGCGTCCGTATTCGCCTGCAGAGACTATAACGGTATCGTTTACAACGATAGGCTGATAAAGCGTAGTATGAGTGTGACCTGAAACAATAACGTCAATACCGTCAACTGCCTTTGCTAAACCGTAATCCTCACCCTCGCCTCCATCAGTTCCGCTATGTGATAGACATATAACGATAGGATCGGCGCCGTAAGTATCCATGCAGTCCTTGACAGCCGCGTCAACAGTTTCTTTAGCGACTGTAATCGGATCCTCAAATATCATACCCGAATTCGGTGCGCAATCATCCGAGTCAATACCGAAAATACCGAACAAAACGAAATAAACTCCGCCTCTCTCAATTATAATATAATCCTTTACGCCATAGTTATTATATGCCTCCCAGACAGACGGATCGTATCCGTCCTGGCCCTCTACAGGCGGCCAATAGTTTGCACAAACGATGTTGGGAACGGGATCACCGCAATCTGCTGCAAAATTCAGCATAGACTTAAGTCCGTCCTGAAGATAATCATATTCATGGTTTCCAAAGGTAATTGCATCATACCCCATCGCACCCATCATACGAAGCTCAATTGCAGAGGTAGCATAAGCCGTTTGAAATAATGATCCCATAGAAAAGTCTCCGCCATCAACTAAGATGGCGTCGGGATCCAGCGCCTTTTGCTCATTGATCTTTGACATAAGACGAGCATATCCGCCGTATTCACCCTCACCGTCCTCATCAGCTGCAGGAAGCAGATGAGAATGAAGATCGTGAGTGAACAAAACGGTAATTTCATCATCAGACGCTGTGTTTACTGCATTGGAAATACAGCATAAGGATAAGATGCTAAGCGAAATCAGAATTAAGGTAATAAATCGTTTAATATTTTTCATAACTACAGCCCTTCTTATTTAAATTAGGAAGCTATTTTTTATATTATATCATATCACCGGAAGAAAAATCAACACTGCCAATAATATTATCATCAAAAACAAAAACGACAAGCTTTGCTTGTCGTTTTCTTCTGGGGTGAGTGATGGGATTCGAACCCACGGCCTTCAGGGCCACAACCTGACGCTCTAGACCAGCTGAGCCACACCCACCGTATGATGCGTATGCTATTGCATACGCATTTTTACGGTTTGATCCGTAATGGCGTGCCCTGGGGGATTCGAACCCTCGACCTACTGCTTAGAAGGCAGTTGCTCTATCCGGCTGAGCTAAGGGCACACATCAATGCACATCAAACATCGCAGTGCTTATTATACCACACACTTTCTCCGTTGTCAAGTTATTTTCCAACTTTAAAGGAGATTTTTTCATTTTTGTACATTGTGTTTTTATTTTTTCATTTTACGCTTTTTTATTCGGTCAATTCTCCGTTTTTTCAAGCTTATCAAGGATTTTTACAAAATAATCCGGAAGTCCTGCATCAAATCTCATATATTCTCCGCTTACCGGATGAGTAAAGGCAAGTGTTCTTGCGTGAAGGCACTGACCCTGCAGGATATCTTTATTTCTTGCCTCAAATTTATCCTTTCCGCTTCCGTATACCGGATCTCCTATGATAGGATGCCCTATACTTGCCATATGCACTCTTATCTGATGCGTCCGTCCCGTCTCAAGCTCAAGAGCCAAATGCGTATATCCGCTGTATCTTTTAATAACGCTGTAATGCGTAACAGCTTCTCTTCCGCTCTGAACTATCGCCATTCTTTTTCTGTCAACGGGATGCCTTGCAATAGGTGCGTCTATAACTCCGGTATCTTCCTTCGTGCCCCCGATTATTACTGCCTCGTATCTTCTTTCGATCTTATGAGATTTAAGCTCAGAAGCAAGAAAAACGTGCGATTCATCGTTTTTGGCAACAACTAAAAGTCCGCTTGTATCCTTATCAATACGGTGTACTATTCCGGGACGGATCTTTCCGTTTATACCTGACAGCGAATCCTTACAATGATATAAAAGTGCATTAACGAGAGTGCCGCTTGCGTTTCCGACAGCAGGATGAACTACCATTCCCTTAGGCTTATTGATTACGATCAGGCTTGTGTCCTCGTAAACAATATCAAGCGGTATATCCTGTGGCTGAGCATCTATATCTTCAGGCTCGGGCATAACAAAATCGACAATGCATCCGGCTTCTATACGGTAGTTTTTAGATACCGTCTTTCCGCTTACGGTCACATTGCCGCTCTCTATCAGTTTTTGAGCAGCGGAGCGCGTTATATCTGCGCGCTCCGCCACAAAAACGTCTATTCTTTTGCCTACGTCTGATTCATTTATCAATATTTCCATCAGCATCTGACTCAGCTTCCCCGTCTGCTTTCGGGTTACTGTCAATCTCCTCCGGATCGTCTATTACTATAAACATAGGGGTATAGTCATCGCTTTCCTCTTCTTTTGCAGACATAGCCCTTTCCTTTGCTTCAAGTCTTTTCTTTGCGGCCTTGTTTTCGTCTATCTCCGCAAACAAAACACTTATAAGAAGCAAGGCGGCGCCTATGCATACGCACATATCAGCAAAATTGAACACCCAGAAATTTATTATAGTAAAGTCGATATAGTCTACGACAAAGCCATATGCAACTCTGTCTATCATATTTCCGATACCGCCTCCGATTATAAGCGCAAGTGAAGCTCCAAGAAGAGGACTTAAGCGCTTACGGAAAACGATAAGGTAAATAAACATAATAACTATAGCAAAGGTTGAGATAGCCATAAACAGCCATCTTTCATCCTTCAGCATTCCAAATGCGGCACCTCTGTTTTCAACGTACGTTAAATGAAGCACGTCCTGTATTACGGGATATGATGCCGCATTCTTAAGACAGTCTATAGCCATTAATTTTGTCAGTTGATCCGCCAATATTGAAATTACAATAATTAACAGATAAAAGATCATCTCAGCTTATTCTCCGACTATAGCTCTGCAGCGTGCACAAATGTGACCGCCTTCACTGTCAAGAGTGCTATCCTTGGTATAAGTCCAGCAACGGTCGCACTTATCTCCTTCAGCCTGCTCGACTGCGGTAGCAATACCGTTTTCGATTGCGACATCAGAGAATTCAATCTCAGCCTGAGAAACGATAAATATTGTAGCAAGATCTGCCTTGAAGTCTTCGAGTAACGAATATATATCCTTGTCAGATACAGTGATCTTGATCTTGGCATCAAGAGACTTACCTATAAGCTTGGAAGCACGTGCTTCTTCAAGAGACTTCATAACGTCATCTCTTATATCAAAGAGCTTGTTCCACTTTTCCTCGTCAGCAAGAACGTATTTTTCATCATAAGAAGGCATATCGTTAAGAAGCGCACTTCTTGCGTCGTCTTCGGCTGCGTGAGGCATCATCTGCCAAATCTCATCAGATGTAAATGCAAGTATAGGTGCAATCATTCTTGCGAGAGCATTAAGAACTATATACATAGCAGTCTGTGCAGATCTGCGTGCCTTGGACGTCTTGTTTTCAGTATAAACACGGTCCTTGGTTATATCGATATAAAGCTTTGAGAGATCGATAGTACAGAAGTTGTTTATTTCGTGAGAAATGATATGGAATTCATAGTTATCATACGCCTCTCTTACAAGACGAACGACCTTGTTCAATCTTGAAAGGATCCATTTATCTATCGGATAAAGCTCAGCGTAATCTACCATATCGGTATTGGGGTTGAAGTCTGTTTCTGCTGTACCGAGGTTTGCCATTATGATTCTTGCAGTATTTCTTATCTTTCTGTAGGTTTCGGAAAGCTGCTTGAATATGGGATCGGAAATACGAACGTCAACTCTGTAATCACTTGATGCTACCCAAAGTCTTACAAGATCGGCACCGTAATTCTTGATCATATCCTCGGGAACGATAACGTTACCTATAGATTTGTGCATTGCCTTGCCTTCACCGTCAACGACCCATCCGTGTGTAAGAACGGTTTTATAAGGTGCGCCTTCGCCCTTAGCACCAACAGCTGTAAGAAGCGATGACTGGAACCATCCTCTGTACTGGTCAGCACCCTCAAGATAAATATCAGAAGGCCACTTGAGCTCAAGATTTCCGTCGAGAACTGCGAAATGAGATGATCCGGAATCAAACCATCCGTCAAGTGTGTCGATTTCCTTTTCAAAGGAAGTTCCGCCGCAATGAGGACACTTGAAGCCATTGGGAAGGAGCTCTTCAACGGATTTATCGTACCAAGCGTTTGATCCGCACTCACCGAAGGTTTTTGCTACTGAATTTATTGTTTCATCCGTACAAACGGGCTTCTTACAGTCGTTGCAGTAGAATACGGGTATGGGAAGACCCCAACGGCGCTGTCTGGATATACACCAATCAGCACGCTCACGTACCATCTGCTTGATTCTGTCTCCGCCCCACTCAGGAAGCCACTGAACGTTTTCACAAGCGGCTACTGCCTCATCTCTGAAGGCTTCAACCGAACAGAACCACTGAGGTGTAGCTCTGAATATGATAGGATTCTTACATCTCCAGCAGTGAGGATACTGGTGAGTCATTTTCTCGGATGCAAGGAGAGCTCCGCTTGCGGTAAGATCCTCAAGGATAACTTTATTTGATTCCTCGTAATAAAGACCTGCGAACTTTCCTGCAGCCTCAGTCTGATATCCCTTATCGTCAACGGGAACAATTATATCCATCTTATAACGGCAACCGGTTACGTAGTCATCTGCACCGAAGCCGGGAGCTGTATGAACACATCCCGTTCCGCTTTCCATTGTAACGTACTCAGCATTAACAAGAAGGCTGTCACGGTCAAGGAAGGGATGCTGTGCGGTCATATATTCAAAATCGCCGCCAACAAAGGATGCTATTCTTTCAAAGCTTTCAATCTTTGCTGCTGCCATTGTCTTTTCAACAAGTGCGTCGGCAAGGATATAGTTTTCATTTTTATCTGTTTTTACAACAGAATATTTTTCTCTGGGATGAACTGCGATAGCAACGTTTCCGGGAAGTGTCCAGGTTGTTGTTGTCCAGATAACGAAATATGTGTTATCCTTATCACAAATACCGTCAAGCTTACCCTGATCGTCCTTTACCTTAAACTTTACGTAAATAGACGTACAATCTGCATCCTTGTACTCGATCTCTGCTTCAGCAAGAGCAGTCTCATCCTTAGGACACCAATATACAGGCTTAAGTCCCTTGTAGATGTAGCCGTTTTCGAACATTTTGCCGAAAACCTTTACCTCTCTTGCCTCAAAATCGGGGGTCATGGTACGGTAAGGCGCTTCCCAATCAGCAAGAACGCCGAGGCGCTTGAACTGCGACATCTGAATGTCTACGAAGTTCTGTGCAAACTCGTGGCACTTTTCTCTGAACTCCGCAACCGAGAGCTTCTTACGGTCAAGCTTTGTTTTCTTGATAATAGCGCTCTCGATAGGCATACCGTGGTTGTCCCAGCCGGGAATATAGGGTGCATAGTAGCCCTGCATAGACTTGGACTTTACGATAAAGTCCTTGAGCACCTTGTTAAGTGCGGTACCCATATGAATATTGCCGTTGGAGAAGGGAGGGCCGTCGTGAAGAATAAAGGACTCCTTACCCTCGTTTCTCTTAAGCATTGCGTGATAAAGATCCTTCTCATACATAGCTGCGAGCATATCAGGCTCACGGGTAGGAAGGTTTGCCCTCATCGAAAACTCGGTCTTGGGCAGATTTAATGTTTCGGTGTAATCCATTGCCATTTTTCTATGTTACTCCTTAATTAATTTCAGTGTTTAAAGCTACGCTATTCCGTGTGATAAACAAAAAATACCGTTACACAACAGCGCGAAGTATGGGTGCGGCGACGCGCCGCCTCCTTAATTGTTTTCA
>JAZSMJ010000039.1:0-49372 GCA_045535815.1 Eubacteriales bacterium | reverse complement strand
TGTTATAAATACAAAAAAACCGCAGATTGATAGCCTCGGGTGCTAAAGGACAGTATGAAATCCGATATGGTTTTTAATCCGTATCGGATCTTTTCTATTACACCACCGCATTCGGTGGTGAGTAAGTGCGCACTTGCAGGTGAACAATATAAGCCTCCATCCGAGAGGGAGGTGGCACGCGGCAGGGGTTCCCCGAAGCGAATGAAATGAGCTTTGGGGGTTCGCTGCGTAGCGTGACGGAAGGGGCCCGCGCGACTTTGGATTTGTACTGATTATATCGCAACGCGCTCTCCCTCACCCGACTTCGTCGGGAGCTCCCTCCCGGAGGGAGCCTTTGGTTTGTGCGTCCCGAAAGTCCGTCTGTTTTTCCTGACAAGCACTGCTTTTGAGGGCAAAAAAGCAAAGCCCCACACAAGTCGGTGCAGAAGATTACAGCGCCTCGAGACGCTCTTTGATATTCGTATAACGAGGGGAATCCTTTATTGAAGCAAATACCGCTTCATCCCTATTAAGATACCTTAAACAACTATGGGCGAGTGTTTCTTCACTACTTTTTGCCATATCGTTTTTATTAAATTTGATCTTGTTTACCAATAAAGATGAATGCGAGATCTCTGTAAAGCTTTGATATTTTTCAACGTGATTAAGCATCAGTTCAAGTTCTCTAATCGCTTGTTCATACTTGCCGATTTTAGCACTTTCAAGTGCCATAAAAAAGCTGAGTTTTGAAAGTCGGTCATTCCAAAAACCGAAATCTTTGTTGGGGAAGATCATTTGAAAAATATTGTATACCGTATTTAACATAGAGTGTTTTTCTTCGTTGGTATAACCGGATCCCTTACAATCAATCATACGTGTCAGGTAAAAGGACATTCGTCCGCACACATTCCAAAAATAATTTTGACAGTGCTCTATACGTTCGTCTCCCTCAAGGACGTGCACATGAAGATCCTGCGTTTGCGGAAGCATATCGGCATACTGTAATGCCTTGCTTCTATTGCCTTTATGCAAATAGGTAAAGCACAACCCATAAATTGCTCCCATTTTATATTCCATATTAGAGGATTCCATAAGTTGTTCGCCGAGCGTGATGATTTCGTCAAAGCTTTCGTCTATATATCCGTTTTGCAAAGCGCGCATCAAGTAGTAACGCACAGTTTCATCGTTCGGATATTTTTTCTGCATAGCGCGAGAGAGTTTTAATCTTTCCTCTGTTTTGCCTTGACTGTGAAGCTCGGCATACTTGACTGTAAATTCATTGATTTCTGACTGCTTTTTGCTTTGGGAAATGTCGATTTCCAGCAGAATATCTGCGCTGACTTCAAAAATGTTTGCAAGTATAGGAAGATGAGAAATATCAGGCGCAGTCTTGTCACACTCCCATTGAGAAACGGCATTTGTAGAAACACCCAACATTTCGGCAAGTTGCTCCTGCGTGATATTTCTGTCACGGCGCAGTTTTTTGATTGTAGTTCCAATAGACATAATGATTCTCCTTTGTGATAATTCAAAATCGCCTTTGTACCCTAATTATACACTTTGATTTGGAATTTTTACACCAAGTATTTCACCAATGCAATTCAATTTTCTCTTTAATAATTATAGTAATAGTTTAATGCAAATCTAAAATATAATCAATAATAAAGTAAAAATAAAAAGTTGGCGCACCTGCTTTATCGCAGGCACGCCAATCGGTGGCTTTTATTTATTTTCGAGCGGATTCCAGCGTCTGCTCTTATAATATATCAAAAACAAAGCGAACAATAGCATATTATGTGCTATCATACACGCCCATGCGGATATAAGACCTAAATGAAGCAGCTGTGTGCATATAAGCGTTCCGATTATCCGCACGCCCCACATTCCGAGTATGTTGAATTTAAACGGAGTGACGGTCTGCCCCACGCCCATCATTATGCCCTCAATAATTATCGAAACACCGTAAAACGGCTCTGATAAGGCTACCATTCTGAGAACGGTCGCACCGAGGCTTATGACCTCGATATCCTTTGAGAACAGCGCCATCATATTGGGTGCAAAGACGAAAAGCAAGCCTCCCGATATTATCATAAGCAATATCTCAAGCTTGATGATAAGCGAGGAAAACTCCTTCATCTTCTTTTTGTCATTCGCACCGAGTGCGTTCCCTGCAATAACTCCTGCCGCCGTCTGCATACCGAATCCGGGGATGTAGAAGGCCGACTCTACCGTGTTTGCAATAGTGTGAGCCGCAGTTGCCGCCTCACCTATTGAATTTACCATTGAAGCAAATGCAACGTATCCGAGCGAGGTGCCGAACCTCTGAAGCATATTGGGAAGAGCAACACGAAGACAAGGTCTTAATATCTGGATATCGGGTCTGAGACTGAAGCCCTTTGGTGAGATAACGGGATGTCTGATAAATGCTACCGTTATCAAAACACCGCCCAAAGCAAATGATATAGCACTTGCTATGCCTGCGCCGATAACGCCGAGATCTGCACCCGGGAGAGTTATCGAAAGCGCTCCTATGCTCAATACTCTCGTGGGGAAGATAAGCAGAAAATTCAAAACGACGTTTACTACGTTTACAGCTATGCCGACGAGCATGGGAGTTTTGGTATCTCCCGATGCACGAAGCACCGTTCCGAATATTATACTTGCCGCCCTTGCAAGCATTGGCGAATATATGATGAAGAAATATCTTCCTGCAAGCTCACGCACCGGCTCTTCGACCTGCATCCATACGGGCACGAGACCGCTCAGAGACAAGGTCAGCACCGTAAACAGCAGCCCCGATGCCAGAACCGCCAAAACCGCCTGCGACGATGCCTTACCTGCAAGCTTTATATCGTTTGCGCCGCAGGCGTTTGATATAAAGTATAAAAAGCCTATGCCAAGTGCCGATATAGAGCTTCCCACAAGCCAGTTTACCGTTGCGGTTGCACCTACTGCCGCAGTCGCATACGTACCCAGCGAGCCGACCATTGCAGTATCGACGTACTGCACCGCAGTCTGCATCAGCTGCTCGAGCATGGTCGGCAGCGCAAGGGAAAATATTACCGACAGCATTGCAAAATTGTCTTTTCTGAAAAACATTTTACAGAATTACCTCTGAATTATCTTCAAATACAGTTTACAAAAAACATTTTATATATTATATAAGTTCACGATCAAGCGATGCGGTAAATTCGAGCGGTCTGTATACTCTATATTCCATCATCACGTCGCCCGATTCAATTGTTCGCTGAGACCTTTCATCTTCTGCGTAAAGATAGACCGGGAACGGACAGAAGATGAGCACCTTTCCTTCTCCTTTTTCTGCTTCAAATGTATACGTATCGGTCACGTGGTGCTTAAAAATTATCCTGTCCTTTATATATCTGATAGTTCCGTTCTCATTGAGAAACACAGGGGATCTCCTTTGCGGCACGGTCTCGATCTTGCACAAGTATCTTTTTTTTGCGGTCTCGACGGAAAAATCATACTTTTTTCTGTATGTAAGAATAGATGATATGAAGCTTCCGTTTGTTTTAAAAGCGTATCCCTTGCTCTTACATATGCGCTTGACCTTTAACATAAGCTGTCTTCGCTGAGAAATCACTCTTCCGTATACGAATATCAAAAATACTGCTATAATAACGAGTGCGACAACAAGCAAAGGCCTCCACACCACCGATATTATGGTAAGTGTCGTCGAAAACATAGGATATACTATTATCAATACAGAAGCGCCTATCGCCCATAAAACCGCCATAAGATATATCTTCAGAATAAACCGAAGCACTGACTTTTTTTCATTCCGTTTACCTTGATCTTGTCCCGCCCACCAGCTGACGGCAGAGAGATGAGCAAAAAACATAATGATGAATATTATAACGATCAAAATAGCTAAAGCTATAATTTTTTTGCTCAGAGCGGACAGATCATATCCGTGAAGAAATCCGTTTATTAAAGCTGACATCGGATAAATTCCGGGAAATACAAACGATACGAAAGCCGTCATAGCGGCAACAGTCGCAAACGACAGCGGAAATCCCGAGCGTTTGAATATAAATTCAAGCTTGCCTTCGGAGTCTGCATCTTTTTCATAAAAACGCATCTTCATTCCGTAGTCGTTCAGAGAAAAAATTTCGGAATATGAGAAAAATATCAAAAGCGAATACACAAAGCTGACTCGGTTATAACGTATCTCGCTCCAGAATCCCAGAACTTCTCTGTTCTCAGTACCGCCTTGAATGGCACCGAACGTTATTGCAGACACGGTTATGAATATCAGACACAGAAAAAATGCACGAAGCAAAATAATAATTATTGGATTTATTTTTTTCATTATCTGTCACCTTGCAAAATATTTTAAATTCATTATACCATTCTTTTCACCGCCCCGTCAACATTTCTTTATCTGTTTAGTATTGAAAAAGCCGAATCGTTATGATATAATTCATCTGAATAAAGCTTTTTACAGGAGGTGCGTTTTATGAATCCCGGTACTTATACGGCGATATTTTTGCTTTTGTTTATAGTAATATATCAGCAAAACACGAACAGACGCATCGCACTCAAGAAAATAATATCCAAAAACAAAAAACTTCGCAAAAAGGAGCGTTTACTTATGACAGAAATGGCAAAGAGATTTATCGGCAAGGAATGTATTATCTATACGGCAAACTCAAATCAGATCACCGGAACCGTAAAGGAGGTCTCAGACGGTGCGATACTGATCGACAACGGCAAGGATACGGAAATGCTGAACGCCGACTACATAGTCAGAATAAGAGAATATCCCAAAGGCAAAAACGGCAAGAAGAAATCGGTCGTTCTCGACTGATAGTAAGCAGGAGGTATGCTAATGAAAAAGCTCAGCCTTACTACCGTTTTGCTTGTCGCACTTGCCATAGTGCTTGAGGCGCTGCCGATAGGCGCAGTGCTGATTTTTGCAACGCCCGAGTCGTCATACAGACAGCTGTTTTCATATTTCGATCCGATAACCTACGGATACGCAAACGTCGGACCGTTTATGACGGCGCTTTTATCCTGCGCCCTTTTGGTGCTTTCGCTTTTAGCGATCTTCTTAAGATCACGGGCTATCAGAACTTCAATCACCGTAATATCGGCAATATCTCTTGCAACCTCGCTCATGCCTCTTATGTTCGGCATAGCTTATTTCACGCCGGTGTCAGCCGCAATATCGCTATTGCTTATCGGCACCTTGGTGCTTTCAATAATATCACTTAAAAAGCATTCCATATAATCAAAGGAGCACAAAATGGAGATATTCACCACAATGATAACTCCCTTCAAAAAGGATGGGAGCGTTGACTACGAAACTGCGCTCAAATACGTTGATTGGTACTATGAGGCAGGTATTGACGGTATATTCGCAGTATGCCAATCGAGTGAGATATTCTTTCTTTCGCTTGAGGAAAGAGTTAAGCTTAACAGCCTTGTATACAAGCGTGCAAAGGAGCTTGAGGCATCGGGAGACCGCCCCTTTACCGTAGTATCGTCGGGGCATATATCCGACTCAATTGAGGATCAGATAGAGGAGCTCAACGCAGTATATCAGTCGGGCACAGACGCACTTATCATGATAACAAACCGCCTTGACCCCAAAAACGAGGGTGACGACGTTTTTATAAAGAACGCTGAATACATAATCTCACGTCTTCCCGCTGATGCAAAGCTCGGACTTTACGAGTGCCCTTATCCCTACAAAAGACTTGTTACCGAGAAGATACTCGACTGGTGCATATCCACCGGAAGATTCACTCATATGAAGGATACCTGCTGTGACGTTAATGAGATGAAAAAGAGATGCGCTCAGCTCAAGGGAAGCGGCTTCAAGCTTCTGAACGCCAATTCACAGACTCTTCTCGAATCGGTATTGAACGGTGCTGACGGGTTCTGCGGTATTATGTGCAACTACCACCCAAAGCTTTTCGCATGGCTCAGCCAAAACTACAAGACTCAGCCCGAGAAGGCAGAGCTGGTACAGGCTGCCATATGTATGGCAAGCTTTATTGAAAAGCTTCCCTATCCGACTACTGCGAAGTATCATATGAATCTCTGCGGCATTGCCACAGAGGAGATAGTCCGTGTGCCCAACTGCGGTGAAATGAATGAATACGCAAGGTTCTGTATGCGTCAGATGAAGCTTCTGACCGACGAAATTGAAAACAAGCTCGGCATATGACCGAAGGAGAATACTATGATAAACAATAGCACTGCCTATCCTATAGAAAAGCTAAAATCCGATATAGGCGTAGTCTATACACCAGTTGAGGGGCATTCGTATTCGCACCACGCATCGATAACCTTTTTCAAGGGTAAATTTTACGCCGTATGGTCAAACGGAGCCGTAAACGAGGACGACTGCGGACAGAGAGTTATGATAGCACAGTCTGACGACGGTATAAATTGGCAGACGCCGCATCCTCTCGTAACGCCCGAAATGATCGGAGACAGACGAACGGTCATTACCGCCGCAGGAATTTACACAGACGGTGAGATATTCAACGTCTATTTCGGTCACTATAATTACAAGGAAGAATCGCTCACCGATGATATGACACGTCCGTTTGCCGATGCGGATCACGAGAAGAGAGGCTTCGGCTACGTTACAACAAAGGACGGCATAAGCTTTAGCGAGCCCAGAAAGATAGATATAAGCATCATTCCCAATCACGGACCGCAAAGGACCGCTTCGGGAAGGCTTATTATCTCGGGAAACGTTATGTTTCCTTATACCGACAATCCAAACGGAGCAGACGGATTCGTAATTTCGGGAATTTACAAGGATGCGTTCGGTGAGGATACCCCCTGCGACGATTCCGAGAGCATTCATCACGTTACAAAGCACAACGGATGGGATGCTCCGCTGATATGCGAGGGCTCGTTCTATCAGACGGACGATGGCGTTATACACATGATGCTAAGAAGCTGTTCAGATATGCTCTGGCATACCGAGAGCCGTGACGACGGCGCTTCCTGGTCAGAGCCTCAAAGGACAGGCTATACCGACTGCGGAAGCAAGTTTCACTTCGGACGTCTTGAGGACGGCAGATTCTACGGAGTGTCAAGCCCCGTTCCGGGAAGCTTCAGAATACCGCTTTCGATCTGCGTATCAGAGGACGGCGAGAACTTTGACCGCACCTATATAATCCGTGACGAGCACCGCCAAATCATTTTTGACGGCTTTGCAAAGGGCGGTATATACGGATATCCGCACACCCTTGTGCACGGCGGATATATGTACGTTATATATTCAATAAACAAGGAAGGCGTAGAGGTCAGCAGATTCAGCATAGATCAGCTGAAATAAAGCAAAAATATATCCGCACGACAGCTACCGTGCGGATTTTTTCGACATTGGACACTCGTGCCGATGATAATAGGTGAGATAAGGCGGTATCTGAGGGATAATAATACCATCAGAGTCAGCCGTTCGGTGCGTGATCTTGCATACAAGGCGCTTTCTGCAAGAGAACAGCTTTCAAAAAGCTCTTCAAAGGAGCCGAGTGTGGAGGAGATCACCGCATATCTCAACAAAAACGATATAGAATGCAAGGCCGATGAGGTTACTGCCGCACTTGAGGCGATAGTTGAGCCGGTATCGCTGTACGAGCCCATCTTCAACGACGGCGGCTCGTCAGACGCTATCTTCGTTATGGATCAGATAAGCGATCAGAGCAACACGGACGAGATGTGGCTTGAGGACATAGCCCTTACCGAAGCGCTGAGAAAGCTTGGCGAGCGTGAACGCACGATAATCAATCTCCGCTTTTTCGCAGGCAAGACCCAGATGGAGATAGCCGACGAGATCGGCATAAGTCAGGCGCAGGTATCAAGGCTTGAAAAGGTCGCCCTTGAGCGAATACGGAAAATGATGTAAAAAATGCTGTCCAAGGACAGCATTTTTTTATTTCTTCTTTTTGCGGTTTTTATCGTATATCAGCCAAAGGCCGTACAGAGCAAGAGACTGATCTTCCTTTATTTCCTTTTGGCAGTAGGGCAAAATATCGGACGCACCGTTACCGGTGGCAATAAGCTGCGGAGTGCAGCCCATCTCCCTTGACATTCTGTCGGTCATACCGTCTATCATTGCGGAAACTCCGTATATAAGACCGCTCTGCATACTCTCGACTGTCTGCGTTCCTATGCATTTTCCCGGACGGGATTGCGATATGCTGGGCAGAAGTCCTGCTGCGCTGCTGAGCGCAGACGAGGATACCGACACCCCGGGAGAAATAGCACATCCTATAAACGCTCCCTTTGCGTCTATCGCAGAAAAAACGGTTGCCGTTCCAAAATCTATTATTATAAGCGGCGGCTGATATTTTGCGACAGCGCCGACTGCGGCGGCAACCAGGTCTCCGCCGAGCTCCTTGGGATTATCGGTGCGTATATCAAGTCCTATCTTGATACCGCCCCCGATAAGATAGGGCGTTTTGCCGCACAGAAGCTTTACCGCATCCCGCACCTTTTCGGTAACGCCGGGCATGACCGATGCACATATCGCTCCATCAAGCTCTGATGCGGTTATCCCGTTCATTCTGAAGGATGCGTCAAGTGCTACCGCATATTCATGAGCAGTACGTCTTGCGTCGGTGGAAAGGACCGTTCTGAAAAGCTCTTCTCCGCCCTCTCCCATACATCCGAATACTATCTCGTCGTTTCCAATAACGAAAGCAAGTATCATATTTTTACCTTCTCTTGCTGCTTGTCGCATATTCAACGACACGGGTTATAACTCCTGCAAGAGCAACGTTTGATATAAATTCAACGATAAAGTTAACGCCTATCCATGAAAGGAATAAAAGTCCGACGGGATTGGTATATTCTTCCGTGGTATTCTGCGAGAGGAAGCCGTAAAAGATGGTAAGCATAGCAAGTGCAAAAAGTCCGGTATTTACTACAGGTGCCGCAACGCTCGTCACAAGCGAAGCCGCAGTCTTTGATCTTTTGCCGATAATTCTGTAGAGCCAGCCTGCTACGAAGCCTGCCGCCGTTCCTTTAAAGAGGCAGATAAACGTAGTACCTATCGCATTATACTGCATCATCATAAGAATGAAGCCGCCGTCCATGGACATAAGACCGGTTATGTAGACCACTAAGCTAAATGCAAAGCCGAGAAAAGCTCCTGCACCGGGACCGTAAAGGGCGGCACCGATAATGATTGGCGTTAATGCAAGCGTAATTGAAAAAGGACCGAACTTGATAAGCGTACAGATGATCTGTACGACCACAACGAGTGCAGTCAGCATGGCAAGAACGGTCAGTTTGCGGATATTCTCATTTCTGTTCATAATAAAACCTCCTGCTGTCACTCCCGCTTTGCGGGATGCAACGCAAACATATTTCAGCCTATCGGCTGTTAGAAATATAATACCATATTTTTTGTGCAAATTCAATAGTTTGTGCACAATTTTATTTTACAAAATCACAGTAGCCCCTCCCTTTATAAAAAACGTGGCAGGACACTAAAAAGCAAAAATTTTTGATGTAATATTGAACATAAAGTAAATTTATTTTTGTTGAAATATTATAAAAATTAGTTTTAGGCACTAAACATTTGAAAATAACCTTGACCTAGGGTAATACTTATGATATTATATTATAATGAAGTGAGTATTATCATTTCATGCCCGTACAACAGCGGGTAAAGCTTGCATATCCGCAAGGATAATGCAAGCTAACAGCACGAACCGCAGCTTTTCCCGGAAAAGCAACATACAGCAGAACACAATCGTTTGCGTAAAGTTCTGCTGAACGGCGGTCCACAAATATGGCGGCAAAAGCCGTTCAACAATACGCAAACAAAATATATCAAAACATTTCATTTTGTTTTAGGAGGAGAAAAATGAAAAAGTTTTTACTTAGTCTGCTTGCCATTTGTATCGTAATGGCCGCTATGTCATTCTCAGTAATGGCGGAAGCAGACATCACTCTTCCCGAGGGGATCACAGAAGATTCCTTTGGCGAAAACACCGTTTACGACGGTGAGAATTTCTATCCCACAATGGTCAAAGCCTTGGAAGGCATTCATTTGACCGGCAAAAGCGTTCTCTACTGCAAGCCCGGCGCTGACGTAGGAACAATGACACACGGACACGTTTGCTCCACTCTTACCGTTTACGGTAACGGTGCGTACGTTTCTGCCGGCGAGCAGGAATTTGAAGTTGACACCTACAAGTGGTGTCACAACGGTGCAAACGCATGCGAAGGTATCGTTTCTGACATTACCCTCACGGTCAATGCCTTGAACGGTTCAGGTGCATGGGGTCAGCGTACCACAGCCAATACCGTTAATCTCGTATTTAACGATTGCTTGAACATGAGCCGTATTTACATATCCGGTACCTCCGGCGTAAATAACGTTACACTTAATAACTGCTCATACACAAGCAACACCGGTGGAAACTGCAAGGTCTACACCAATGCGAACGGAACGGTAACTCTCAACAACGTTGATTTTTCTAATACTGACGTTCCCGTTAACCTTAACCACAAGGTTGCAGGAACACAGACCATAATCATTTCAGATTGTTCCTTTACAAATTGCGGAACAGCCGAATACGATTACTCAGCTCCTATAAGAGTTCTTTCGTCTGTTGACGGCGCTGCTTCGGCTCTTACGGTAAGCAACGTAACCTTTGAAGGTACGGTTACTAACAAGCTCGGTCAGAATGCAGATATTCTTCTTGACTACGGCGTAGGTACTACAGAGGCTTCCGTTTCCGGAACAGCTGCAAACCTCACAGTCGAAAAGGTTGAAAACGTTGGAACAGACAGCACAGTTGCTTCTACTGACAGCGTAACTGTTGAGAACTACAGCGTAGTTCCCAAGGGAACAGGTACAGTTGAAGATCCTTATCTTATCAGCAATCTTGAAGAGCTCAAGTATTTCCGTGATGACGTAAACGCAGGTAATACGTATAACGGTAAGCACGTAAAGCTTACAGCAAGCATCGACCTCGCAAGCGAGGCTGATTGGACTCCCATCGGAAACGGCACAAACAAGTTCCAGGGATTCTTCGACGGTAACGGTCAGACAATTTCCAACCTTACCATCACGTCAGCTCCCCAGTATACCGGCTTCTTCGGTTATATCAACGATTCTGCAATGACAAACACGGTTACACCCTGCGTTCAGAATCTTACCATCACAAACGCAAACATTACCGGCGGTCAGTACACCGGTACTCTTGCAGGTCAGGTATACGTTGGTTACGTTAAGGACGTAACTGTAAACGCTACCGTAAACGGCGGCAAGCACACCGGCGGTATCGTTGGTCACGTTTATACAAGATTTGACAACTGTCACTTCACAGGCTCGGTCAACAGCACAAACCAGTCCGGCGGTATTGCAGGTGCAGGCGACTGCCGTGCGTACGATTGCTCTGTTATCGGTAACATCACCGCTACGTATTGGGCGGGCGGTATAATCGGTAACGGTCAAGAAGGTACGACAGCTGTAAACTGCTACGTTAAGGGCGACATCGCCGCTACAAGCAACTGGTACTTCGGCGTTGGCGGTATCGCAGGTGTTGGCGGTCACGGCTATAACGGAAGCACTTTCAGCAATAACTACTTCGACGGCGAAGTTTATCTCGAAGGTACAAAGGTTGACACACCCATCGTTGGTTTCGTTAACGCAGGTGCTGAAGAAATGAACACTGAAGTTGAAGAAAACTCATGGAATACAGAAAAGTATCCCGCTGATCTTGACGTTGTTATAGCAGCTGCAGATATGCCTTCTTCGAGCCCGACACCCGAAGAGCACGCAGCAGCAGCTAAGGAAACAGTTACACGTAACAACAACCTCGTAGGAAGTGTTGCTGATATCCAGTACGTTGAATCCGGTGAGGTTACTATAGTTGAAAAATCCGGCGTTACTCCCGAGAGCATTTCTGAATCGTTCAGCGGAAACGAAAACGTTGACGTTACCGTAAACGACGGAGTAATTACAGTAACTAAGTACGTTGCCGCAATAAACGGCGTTAAGTTCTCTTCTCTCCAGGCAGCTATAGACAATGCAGTTGCAGGCGATACTATAACATTAATTGATAACGTAACTCTTACCGAAACTCTTACAATAGCTGATGATGATATTGTTACACTTGATCTCAGCGGATATACAGTTAGCCAGTCATTGGAATGCACAAAATCCTATTCAATGATAAATAACAAGGGTTCGCTTACAATAAAGGATTCCGTTGGCGAAGGTAAGATAAGCTTTACTGACACAAGTGCAGGTGACTCAACCTTTGGTTGGGGTTCGTACACTATTTCAAACCACGGCACGTTGACAGTAGAAAGCGGTACTATTGAACACCTCGGTGCGCAGAATTCCGCAGGAAACGTTGTACATATGTACTGCGCTATTCAGCAGGGTGGCGGTGCTGTATCCACTACAATAAATGGCGGATTTATAAACACTCCCACATATCGTTCAGTTCGTATCAATTCCGGCGCTCTTATAATCAATAGCGGTGTTTTTCAGGGTCAAGTATGGCTCCAGCCCAATCAGGGAGATACTACAATAACAGTATCAGGCGGTTCATTTACACCCAGCCCCGGCGATGCATCCTCCATATTTATGACAAATACAGGGGAAGCAAAAACTGTCACATCCGCTTCTTTTTCGGGCGGTACTTTCAATGGAAAAATTGGTTGTTCAGATGCTAGTGCACTTGCCGGTTCTATTACAGGAGGTAGCTTCAACGCGGCAGCAATAAACGGTACAAATGAAGCTCTTCTTACCCTCGGAACAAGTTTCGGTGATGTTGATGAAGTTACCGGATATGCTAAACTCGTTCCTGCTGAAGGTTCAGTTGCAACCATAGGTAACATTGGTTACGTAACACTACAGTATGCTATGGATGCAGTTAAAGAAGGCGAAACCATCACACTTCTCTCCGACCTTGAGCTTACAACAACACTCAACCTTGACAACGGTGTTTCCTTCACTCTCGACGGAAACGGCAAGAAGATCACAAATAACGGTGCTACCAACACCGCTCTTATGGTAGGCAACTCAGGTATCGCAGACGATGCTACAGAGGCTGATCCTACGTATACTATAGCAAACGCAATATTTGACGGCTGGACCACAGCTCACGTTGTCAGAGTTCAGGGCGTTAACGCAGTTATCGACAACTGCACGTTCCAGAATACCAACCAGACGTCCGGTGCAGCTATCGTTTCATTCACATATGCAAACGGTACAGTTAAGAACAGCTTGTTCCAGGACAACACGGCCGTTCTCGGTATAGATTTCAACAGCAACAGCACAAAGGCTACCTCCGGAAGTGTTACACTTACTGTTGAAAACTGCGAATTCATAAACAATAACTTCACCGCAATCGGTGCTCTCTACTACCACCGCGGTGCAGAAGCAACAGTTACAGGCTGTGAATTCACAGATAACACATGCGCTATGGCTCCCGTATTCATGGGTCTTGACGGTCAGGGCGCTAAGGTTGCTGACAGCACGTTCACAAACAACACAGCAGCAAATGCTGACACAGTATTCGTTGAAGGTGCTTGCGAGATCTCAGGCATTGACGAATCCGCTCTTAACGCAGTTGCTAAGATAGGCAACGTTTACTACGGATTCATCTCCGAGGCACTCAAGGGTGCACAGGAGGGTGACACAGTTCAGCTTCTCCCCGGCGAGATCGAGGAAGAAACCATCAAGATGCCTGCAGAGCTTAAGGACGTTACAATCCTCGGTGCTGAAGGCAAGGCAACAACAATTAAGAATACTACTATAATGGCTGCTGACGGAAACTCCATCAGCTACGAAGGTCTTACCTTCGACGGTATCGTATTCGATAACTCCAACATCGTTCTCACAGGCTGGAGAGCAAGTGCGAAGTTCTCCGATATTACAGTTACCAACTGTGAATTCAACAATATCGTTCGCAATACAAATCAGGCGGCAGTTCACGTAAACGTTAATACCGAAACAGAGCCCGTTAACGGATTTACATTCACAAACAACGTGATAAACGGAGTATCCGGCGCAAGCAACTCCGGTGTATATCTCCAGGCAACAGGCGAGATCCTCTTCGATAACAACGTTATAAGCAACGTTGCATTCCGTCCTATGATAGTTAACGTTAGCGACAAGGACGGCGGCGCAGATACTCTTACCATCACAAACAACACCTTCTCCGGCAGCCCTGCAGGACGCCTTCAGGCGCTCGGTACAGGCAGCGGAACGGATAACGTTGAGCTTACAGTCAACGAAAACATCTTCTCTGACATTACAGATGCTCAGCAGATCTGCTTCTGGAGCTTCAACGAAGAAACAACAACAAACGATTTCACCGATAACTATTACAGCGTAGACATCGCTGCAAATCCCTCTAAGATCTACTACAACGGTTCTGCAGAAGACATTGAAGATCTTGATAACATCGGAGTATATCCGCTCTACACAAGACTTAACGAGGACGGCACTATCGATAAGACAAGCTCAATCGATGCTCCCGTTGCTTGCATAGACGGAGTTTACTACAACACCGTTGAGGGTGCTGCAGAAGCAAATCCCGATGAAGAAGAGCTGGTAATCGACCTCAACGACGATATCGTTGTAAGCACAGAGCTCGACCTCATTACAGTAGGTGCAACTCTTAACCAGGGCGATTACACAATAGTTCTTACCGGCGCAGGCGTAATCACTTCTCCCACACCTCTTAACGTTGTGCCTGACGTTGATCACGCACTTATCGTTGAAGGCAACGACGAGATAGGATACACCTACACGGTTACTACCACAAAGTATAACGCAAACATAGTAAACGCTTCCGGAAGCGGAATGTACCTCCAGGATACAGTAATTGAAATTACTGCAGACGCTCCTGCACAGGGCATGAGATTCGACAGATGGGAAGTTGTAAGTGGCGGCATACGCGTTACGAACATTTACGCTTCCACAACAACGTTTACAATGCCCGCAAACGACGTTGAGATCAAGGCTCTCTACAAGATCGATTCTACAGGCAGCCTTGGCGGCGGAGCTGTTATCAGAACAGTAAGCGTAGTTGCAAGCGCATCCGAGGGCGGTAGCATTACTCCCACAGGCTCTACTCAGGTTAACGTAGGCAGCGACATCGTTTACATCATCACTCCTGCTGCAGGCTATGAAATAGCTGACGTTGTAGTTGACGGCGTAAGCGTTGGTGCAGTAAGCGAATATGCATTCAGAACCGTTAGAGCAGCTCACACAATCTCCGCATCCTTCACTAAGATCGAAGTTGCTCCCGAAAGTCCCTTCGCAGACGTTTCTGCAGATGCTTGGTACTTCGAGGACGTTATGTACGCATATGAAAACGATCTTATGATCGGCACGGGCGACGACGTATTCTCCCCTGACGTTGCTCTCAACCGTGCAATGATAGTTACCATCCTCTGGAGACTTGAGGGCAGCCCGATAGTTGACAGCGACGTTGACTTCACAGACGTAGTAGCTGACGAATGGTACTCCGATGCGATAAGCTGGGCATCCAAGAACGGTATCGTTCTCGGATACGGTAACAACACGTTCGGTCCTATGGATGCAGTAACACGTGAACAGGCAGTTGCAATACTTCACCGTTACGCAATCTACAAGGGCGCAGACGAGGCAGTTACTCCTATGATTCCTGCATACGACTACAGCGTATGGTTTGAAAACGATATCATCTGGGCAGACCTTTCAGGTCTTCTTGACGGATTCGGATCCGACATGGAAGATATGACCAAGGAAGCATCCCGTGCAGAGATTGCTGCAATGCTCAGAAGATTCTGCCAGGAATAATAAAGCAAAATATAAAAGAGCAAGTCAATTTGACTTGCTCTTTTGTTTTGCTTTGTTTTATTCTGCCGTAAGCTCTGCTATCACTATCTCCGGTCGGTTGTTTATCCTGAACGGAAACAGGCTTGCGCCAAGTCCTCGGCTTACTATCATAGACGTATTATCTTCGGTATACAGCCCCGAATCGTACTCGGGAAACAAACCCTGACCGGGTGCATAAACTCCGCCTATAAACGGAATTCTGAACTGTCCTCCGTGTGCGTGTCCGCAGAAGACAAGGTCTGCCTTACTCTGAACGTATAGGTCAAACATCTCGGGTCTGTGCGAAAGAAGCACCGTATAGATATCATCCGGTATGATACTGCTAAGGGTGTCGGTTATTACGCTGTCGGGATAGCTTCCGTCATCAGCTGCATAATAGCTTCTGTCGTCTATACCGGCTATACAAAGGCTTTTCCCGTTTCGCTCTATTATCTCGCTTTCTCCTCGAAGGAGATGCACTCCTGCGGCTATCATACTCTCCTCAAAGAGCTGATATTCCTCGCTTAGCCTCTCTTCGTGATTCCCGGTAACGTAATAGGTCGGTGCTGTTTTTGCCGCCTCACAGACGAAATCAGCCGCTATATCGATATTCGTGCGCCGGGAGTCTATTATATCGCCCGTAAGGACTATAATATCGGGGGCGGTGCTTTCCAAAAGCTCAAGCAGCTCTTTATTACCGTCACCAAACTCGGCGTTGTGAAGATCCGATATCTGCGCTATTCTGAAGCCCGAAAACTCCTTCGGTATCTCCTTGGAGCTTACGCTGATCTCAGTAACGGTAATGCTTGTATTTTCATATGCGATCCATACTGCAAAAACGATAAGCAGAAATGCGACAAGAGATAGCACGGCATACCTTTTTCTCTTTTTTATATTCATACAGGCTCCCTTAGGTCTCTATTCCTGCAAACTGCGTTTGATAGAGATCGTAATATACTCCGTGCCTTTCAAGAAGGTCCTCGTGGTTTCCGCTTTCGGCTATCACTCCGTCCTTCAGAACTATTATCATATCGGCATCTCTTATGGTGGACAGTCTGTGCGCTATTATAAGACTTGTTCTGCCCTTCATAAGATTGAGCATTGCCGACTGTATCTCCATCTCGGTCCTTGTATCTACGTTTGAGGTGGCTTCATCAAGAATAAGTATTCTCGGGTCGGAAAGCACCGCTCTTGCTATAGAAAGAAGCTGTCTCTGACCCTGGCTTAAATTACTTCCCGATTCTGAAAGCTTTGTATCGTATCCGTCGGGCAGACGGTCTATAAACAGATCTGCATTGGCGGTACGTGCCGCCTCTCTTATATCGGTATCCGATGCGTCAAGTCTGCCGTAACGGATATTATTTCCTATCGTATCGGAGAACAAAACGGTATCCTGAAGCACCATACCGATACAGCTTCTCAGGCTCTGCTTGTTGAGCTCCCTTATATCGGTGCCGTCAAGCTCGATAGCACCGCCGTCTATATCGTAAAATCTGTTCAGCAGATTTACTATTGTAGTCTTGCCCGAGCCTGTCCTGCCGACTATGGCGATGCGCTGACCTGCCTTTACCTCAAGATCAAAGCCTTGAAGCACGGGCTCTCCTTCCTTATATGCGAAACGGACGTTTTTGAAGCTGATATTACCCGAAACGTCTGACGGATCTATTCTTCTGCCCTCCTCGGGAGATTCCTGCCCTCCGTCCATTATCTCAAACACACGCTCTGCGCCTGCGATTGCGGTAAGTATCTGCGAATACTGGTTTGCTATCTCGTTTATAGGTCTGGTGAACTGCTTCGAATACTGAATAAAGGACTGTATAACGCCTATGGTTATTGCACCGCTGAGTGCAAGATGTCCTCCGACTACCGCAACCAGAAGAAAAGCGAGGTTTCCTACTGCGTTCATTATCGGGCCCATAATACTGCCGAAAATATTTGCCTTGATACCTGCACGGCGCAGATCTCGGCTTATCTTGGAAAACTCGTCTACAGCGCTTTTTTCTCTGCCGTACGCCATGACCGTCTTACAGCCGGTTACCATCTCCTCTATCTCGCCGTTTAAGCTTCCGAGCAGCTTCTGCTGCTCTACGAACAGCTTACGCATCAGCTTTGCAAGTGCGGAAGATACCACTACGGTTATCGGTATGGTAACAAATGCCACAAGGGTCATTACCGGGCTGTAGTACATCATCATTACAAATGCGCCTATCAGCGTTATTATGCCCGAAAACAGAGTTGCGATAGACTGCGATACCGACATTGCTATATTGTCAACGTCGTTGGTCATTCGGCTCATAATATCGCCGTGTCTGTGCGTATCGGTAAATTTTATCGGCAGATAGGACACCTTTTTGAAAAGGTCCTTTCTCATATCGAGTATGGTCTTTTGCGACAGCTTTGCGGCGGCTATGCTCTGTATATAGGTCATCGCAGATGATACTGCAAAAAGCACCGCCATGGTTATCAAAGCAGACATAAGGTCACCCATTCTGCCCTCGCTTATGCTGTCTATGGCAATACCCTGAAGTGCGGGATTTGCAAGTGTCACTGCCGCAGTCACTATAACCGATATCATAAGCATAACGAGAAGAGAGGCGTTTTTGCCGATGTAGCCTATCAACCTACCGAGCGTTTTCTTCATATTCTTAGGCTTTTCAACGTTTATACGTGCGCCCATCGGTCCGCCGGGGCCACCCGGCCCTCTTCTCATACCGGGGCCACCGGGACCGCCCATTCTTAAATTCATTTGGGGAGTCTGGGGGGATTGAGGTCTGTTTCTGTTATCTGCCATCACGCATCGCCCCCTTCTCTGCTTTTCATCTGAGAATTGTATATATCAAGATAAAGGGCGCTGCTATTCATCAGCTGCTCGTGAGTGCCGACGGCGGATATTCTGCCGTTATCGAGCAGAGCTATTCTGTCGGCGTGCATAACGCTTGAAATCCTCTGCGCTATCATTATGACGGTGGTATCCTTCATCTTTTCTCTCAAGGCAGAGCGAAGCTTTGCCTCTGTACCGACGTCAAGGGCGGAGGAGCTGTCGTCAAATATAACTATCTCGGGCTTACGCACAAGCGCTCTCGCTATAGATAAGCGCTGCTTCTGACCGCCCGACAGCGATGCTCCCTTCTCACCTATATACGTATCGTAGCCGTCCGTAAAGCTCTCGATAAACTCGCTTGCCTGAGCGATATCGGCGGCATAGCGAACTTCATCCTCGCTCGCATCGGGCGCTCCCCATCTGATATTATCCATAATCGAGCCCGAGAATATCTCACTCTTCTGTAAAACGACGGATATCTTTGATCTGAGGGTATCAAGCTCGTATTCACGAACGTTTACACCGTCAACCATGACCTCACCGTCGTTTGCATCGTAAAACCTCGGGATAAGATTTACAAGCGAGGTCTTGCCCGAGCCGGTAGCGCCGAGTACTGCGATAAATTCACCGGGAGCGATATCGAGATCGATTCCCTCAAGCACCGGTCTTCCGACCGTGCCGGGATAATGGAAGCTTACGTTTCTAAAGCTTACCGAGCCGACCCCGTCCCTTTCCTTATATTCACCGCTTGCGATAACGGGCTGACTGTCAAGTATCTCGGTGATACGTTTAGCGGAAGCGTTTGCTCTCGATATATTCTGGAACATCATGCTTACCATCATAAGCGACATAAGTATCTGCGTGATATAGGTAATAGCCGCCATTATCTTGCCAACGTCCATCCTGGCAGCCTGTACCTCAAGTCCGCCGATATAGATTATGGCTATGACCGACAGATTCATAATGATCATCATTACAGGCGAGAGTATCGCCATAAATCTCTGCACCTTATACGTAACTGCGCAAAGGTCTTCGTTTGCTCCGTTGAAGCGATCTATCTCGTAATTTTCTCTGACGTACGCCTTTACCACTCTTGCCCCCGTTACGTTCTCCTGAACTACGGAATTTACACGGTCAAGCTTTTTCTGAACGACAGAGAAAAGCGGAGTTGCCTTTCTCATAACGAGGAAGATCATAAGTATTTCCAGCGGAAGCGAGCAAAGAAGCACTACCGAGAATTTGACGTTCAGCGTCAGCGCCATAATTATACCGCCTATAAACGAAAGCGGCGCTCTTATAAACATTCTGAGTGCCATACTGACGAAATTCTGCACCATGGTTATATCGTTGGTAAGTCTTGTAACCAGCGAGCCTGTGGTAAATTTATCGGTCTGCTCAAGCGATAGGTTCATTACCCTTTTGAATGCATCGTTTCGCAGATCACAGCTGAAGCTTTGTGCCGCCATATTTGCAAAATATGAGGCGGCAATACCCGTAAGTCCCGCGATCACGACGAGTATCAGCATCTTTATGCCGGTAGAATAAACTACGCTCATATCTCCCAAAAGAACACCCTCGTCAACGATAGTAGACATAAGCGTAGGCTGTGAAAGGTCTACCGCAACCTCCATAAACATCATTATGGGGGACATCAGGGTGAAAAACCAATACGGCTTTATATATTTTAACAGCTTAAAGTTCATTTTGATGTTCCTTCAGATTTTCATACATATTGTTTCTTACTTTTCTCAAAAGCTCGCAGAGCAAGCGCTCCTCGTCCTCCGATATGTTTTTCATAACCTCATCGTCAACGCTTCTTAAGCGCTTTAAAACGTTTTCGTTATAAAGCCTGCCTTTTTTGGTTAGCGATATCCATATCTTGCGAAGATCGTCCTCGTCCGTCTCTCTTTGAATATATCCGTCTGCTTCCATCTTCTGAAGGGTAACGCAGACCGTAGGCGCTCTCAGATGCACTTTTTTGGCAATATCTATCTGAGTCAGCTTTTTAAATATCGACAGCTCTATTATAATAGGTCTGTAGGTATCGGGTATTCCCTCTGCTTCGGTGCGCATACGCTCCTTGAACATTCTTGATATTTCACTCACAAGCATAAGGGGAGTTTCTTTATACTTCTTATCCTTGCATACAGGTTTTATAGGTGAAGTGCTATCCTTTTTCATCGTTTCCTCCGTATAATATAATTAGTTAGAAAACTAATTATATTATACTTCTAACGGATATAATTGTCAACGGGATATAAAATTATCCCCCGAAAAATTCTTCGGGGGATATTTTTATTCAGCGTCTTTATTCAGTTCCATTTCGTCGAACATATAGGTTGACACTATATTGACAGCCGTCTTTCCGACCTCAAGATAGAGCGCCTTGCCCTCTTCGGTTACGAAAACGAAGGGCTCGTAGGGTGTCTGTCTTCCCCACATTATCTTGGTATACTTACCGCCGTTTACGTAATAGCCCTCACCTGCACCGGTCATTTTAATATCTATATGACCTGCGGTATCGTTTACGCTTTCGTGCTTGCAGGAAAGGATGAGTATGTTGGTAAAGGCAAGCTGCTGACCTGTAGTGCCGTCTATATGAGGCTCGCAGTTAAACTGGTATCTGAGATAGGTATCGCTTTCCTCATCGTAGATATAGTCAACGTTATGCGATAAGTTATAGCTCATATAGATATGCTTTGCATCTCCTTCTGTGAGCTCAGGCTCTTCACCTGCCGCTAGGAAATTATACGGAGAGGAATAGCTGTCATTCAGCTCTGTACGGTATCCAAGCTGCTCAATTCCTGCGACTATACCGTCACCGTCTATCATAAGGCTGTGCTCAGTTCCCATGGAATATCTTCTGTCCTCATCTCTGTAGAAGGAGTTGGGAAGATACATATTTACACCGTCAAGATTGTCGGTTTTTCTGTAGTCGATAACGTCGTATGCATCCGCACTTCCGCCTGCGTGGATAAAGAGTGCGTCGTGGTTGGGAAGCAGGTCAAGGAAGCATCTTCTTGCCGATCTTACAGATCCCGTCTGTGCAAGAGCCGTATAGTCGGAATAAACTGCAAGCAGTCTGGTTATACCGCCCTCTACCATACATTCGTATATTATTCCGGCATCACCGATGCCCTCCTGCGGACAGCTTTCCTTTAGGTTGTTTATAACGACTGCGCAGGGGCGCTGTGTCTGCTCCGAAGCAACAGGCTCACCCGTCAGAAGATCCTTAAATTCGGAATCTGCCAGCACGGTTTCCTGCTCGGTTGATTCTTCCTCGCTCTCCTCGGCCATTGTGGTTTCTTCAGCCTCGGTCTGCGTTTCCTGTGTTGCTTCCTCTGTTTCGGTAATTTCTTCGGTGCTTTCATTTTCGGGCTGAACTACTGCATCCTCAGCCTCACCGCTGCACGATGAAAACGCCATCACAAGTATCACGATCGAAAAAATTACAAGTACCCTTTTTAAAATATTCATAATCATAAAATTCTCCATTTTTCGCATATTCAAACAAAAGTAAAGACGGCAAATCGGATAACGCCTCGGCAGGCCATTTACCTACCGCGCACTTTATCCGCCAGCCGTCTCAAATCAGGTCACGATGCCGAATTGAGTCTTTCAAGGAGCACGAGTCCCATATCCATAGCCTCGTACAATCCGTTCTTTTCAAACTGCTTTTCAATTCTTTCGTGAGGCTTCTTGCTCACGTCCGTACTGAGTATCTGAGCGAAGATCCTATCGGGTACCTCAACTCCGTCAGCCGCCTCTGCAACCTTTTTAGTGCTTATTACTATCATAAGCAAAATATATTTGTCGTTAAGATCGCCAAAGCATATGATATTGTTTGATCTTACGAAGGGCTTATCCTTATACATAAGATATTTACCTTCAACAAGCTTCTTATCTGCCATTTTTACTGCCTCCGTTTCTGTTTTTTCCGAAAGACGGATAGGTTATACTCTTTATATAATAATACATTTGACCGAATAAGTCAATGCATGATTTGTAAATAAAATAACAAAGCTCAGTCTTCTTTTATATACGGGGTATGTCTGAGCACGTCGTCCGATCTGCGCTCCGATATATCGGGAGAGCAAAGCGTGTAAAACTCGTCTGCCGCAGCCGAGAATAAGAACTGCTCAAGTGCCGCTCCGCAAAGCTCCTTCCCCTTTGACGGCTTTGTGAGTATTTTTATATCTGTACACTTCTTTTTTATCTCCCGAAGAGCCGCAGTTCCCCTTGAATTTGCCGCAAGCACTACGGTAAATTCGGGGCGCTTGCGTGCCATCTGTGCACTGCATCCGAGCATTCCCGACACAAGCGTGCGCCTTATTCGGGCATCGGTATATTTTTTTGTTTTGGCAAGGCGGTAAAGCTCTGATGCAGTGCTTACCCTTTTTGCACACGAGGTAAGCCTTGCGCCTATATCGCTCTCGTCCTGACTGCCGTCAAAGCAAAGCCTGCCGCTTCTGAGCGAGTGAAGCACCGCTACCTCGGCGTTTGACAGCGAATAGGGCTTTTTGTCGCAAAACAGATCATACGCTCCGTTCGGCATATATTCGAGAAGACCGTCCGCATCACCCTCGAAAAAGCGCTTTCTCGTTTCGGTTGCGCTGAAAACACCCTCTCTTTTTACGGTGAATATCTCTATATTACTGCCTAACCTTTTTTTAGCTCTGATATACTCTATCCCGAGCGTATCGTTTGCACCCTTGGCAAGACGCTCACCGTATATCTCACGGTAAAGGCTGTCCCTTGTTTTTATATAAGACTCCCCATCAGAAGCGCTCTCCAGCCTCTTTGAAAGCTCAAGTGTAAACGAGCTGTCATCCAATCTCTCCGCTACCCTGCAAAGAGCCTCAATATCTCCGCTCTCGCTGCCAAAGCACAGGCTGTCAGCACCAATATCACTTGCCAGGGAAACACCGCCATAGGCAAAATTTTCGGCAACTGCGCCCGACCAAGGATACGGAAGCTCCAAAACGAGATCGACTCCGCAGTCTATGGCGGCTCTCGCTCTTTCATACTTGGGACGGCAGGCCGCCTCTCCCCTCTGTACCCAGTTACCGCTCATCACCGCAATAATGCAGCCATCGGGATCTCGCCGTCTGATAAGCTCTGTCTGACGCATATGTCCCCGGTGAAAGAGGTTATATTCACTTATTACTACAGTTTTTTTCATATTTTTTTATTTTTTACCTTTTATTTTAAAAAATAATATTGATATTATTTAAAATTTGTTATATAATTAGTTGTTAATACTGTTTTGTAAAAAATTTATAATATATTTTTCAATTTGGAGGTTCTAAATGAACGTATTAGTTGTTAATGCCGGAAGCTCATCGCTCAAGTATCAGCTCTTTGATACAAAGACAGAATCCGTTCTTGCAAAGGGTATATGCGAGAGAATAGGTATCGACGGTAAGATCGAACACAAGTTTAAGGGAGAAAAGTACGTTAAGGAGATCACAATGCCCAACCACTCTGTTGCTACACAGATCGTTGTTGATACCCTTACAGATCCCGAGATCGGATGCCTTAAGAGCATGTCCGAGATCGAAGCAGTTGGTCACAGAATAGTGCACGGCGGTGAATTCTTCTCCGAATCCATGCTCCTCACTGACGACGTTCTTGCAAAGCTTGAGCTCTGCATCGACTTCGCTCCCCTTCACACAGGTCCTCACATAATGGGTATCAAGGGTTGCCTCGAGGCTATGCCCGGCGTTCCCCAGGTGCTTGTATTTGACACAGCATTCCATCAGACAATGCCCGAAACATCTTATATGTACGGTGTTTCCTACGATATGTATGAAAAGTACCACATCCGCCGTTACGGTGCTCACGGTACATCTCACAGATACGTTGCAGGCGAGATGATCAAGATTCTCGGAAAGCCCGCTGAAGAAACAAAGATAGTTACCTGCCACATCGGTAACGGCTCCTCTATCTCCGCAGTATGCGGCGGTAAGGTTCTCGACACCAGCATGGGCTTCACTCCCCTTGACGGCGTTATCATGGGTACACGCTGCGGTGCTATCGACCCCGCTATCGTTACTTATATAATGAAGAAAGAGGGCTACACTCCCGACGAAATGAGCGATTATATGAATAAGAAGTGCGGATTCCTCGGCCTTTCCGGAATCTCATCCGACAGCCGCGATATCGAAGCAGCTATCCTCAAGGGAGACAAGAGAGCAAAGGTTACCGCTGAGCTTCTCGCTTATCAGATAAAGAAGTACATCGGTTCTTACGCAGCAGCAATGAACGGTCTCGATGCAGTAGTATTCACAGCTGGTATGGGCGAAAACAACCCCGAGCTTCGTGAACGTGCATGTGCAGATATGGACTTCCTCGGCATCAAGCTTGACAACGAGCTCAATGCAAAGATGCACCACCAGTCAAGCACCGTTGAGCTTTCTCTTCCCGATTCCAAGGTTAAGGTTTACCTTATCCCCACGAACGAAGAGCTTGTAATCGCAAGCGATACGGAAAAGATCGTAAACGATCTCAAGAAATAATAGCACATCATATCTATAAAAGGCGGAATTACTTCCGCCTTTTTATTATACCATTTTTTCCAAGCTTTTACAAGATAAATCTGCTCACATAAAAACCAACTGTCAAAGTATGTTTGTACTTACATAATATATGATATGCAGAAAGCGAGTAGTATCTTTAAGATTTGATGATCGTGATTGGTTTATTCATTTTTTTCGTGTATTTCAAAGTATATTGCGTACCTTTAGATATGCCATCCCATATTATAAGTACTGCATCTGCCATATCAACCATTTGTGCATTGCGTTTGAGCGGTGCCGCACGCCCGTAAAGGTCATAGCGAGGACGTACAATATATTTGGTAAGTCGATGTGAATCAGCATAATGTTCCGCCAAGCTATCAATTCCGTTGGCACCGCCACTTATAATGGTGTCAACTTCTGTAGAAATATAAGGTGATAAGTCAAAATCTGTGATGCTACGCGAACCAACGATTAGCAATTTCATCAGCAAGCCCTCTCATAATATATACTCATATTAGTGCATACTAATATAATTATATACTAATATAGAGAAATTGTCAATTGGGTATATATTCGATAAAATATATATCAAAGGAGTGGTGTTGATGGTAAGATTGACTATTGATAAATATTTAGACGAGCATAATATTACTCGATACGAGTTAGCCAAGCGAACAGAGGTCAAATTCCAGACGATAGACCGCTACTATAAAAACCGTGTCGTGCGTTATGACAGCTACATTTTAGACCGTATATGTTCGGCTTTGGAATGCAACCTCTGCGACATCATTGAATACGTAAAAGATGATGAAAACTCCTCATCCTGATTATGCGGACGTTATACAAGCGTTCTTACTTAGCTCACAAAATGCAATTCAATACAAAAAATCCGAAGATCTTCTGATCTTCGGATTTTCATTTTCAGTATCTTTTGAAATTATTCCTCTGTTGCCTCTTCAACTGCTTCTTCAGCTTCAACTGCTTCTACAGCTTCTTCTTCAACAGCTTCTTCAGCTGCTTCCTCTTCCTTCTCGATAAGAGCTCTGATGGAAAGGCTGATCTTGTGGTTTTCCATATCGATATCAGTGATCTTTGCATCAACTACCTGACCGATTTCAAGAACGTCAGCAGGCTTGCCGATCTTTCTGTCAGCGATCTGGCTTATATGGATAAGTCCGTCTGCTCCGGGAACGATCTCAGCAAATGCGCCGAAGGGCATCATGCTTACTATCTTAACGGGAGCTACGTCGCCTACCTGATACTTGGAGTTAAAGATGTTCCAAGGATTGGTCTCTTCTGTCTTATATCCGAGAGAGATTCTCTTTGTTTCGGGATTGAAGTCCTTAACGAATACCTTGATCTTTTCGCCAACGGAAACAACCTCGGAGGGATGCTTGATTCTTCTCCAGGAGAGCTCGGAGGTATGTACCATACCGTCTACTCCGCCAAGATCTACGAATGCACCGTAAGCTGTGAGGGACTTGACCTCACCTACGTATTCCTTATCCTTTTCAATAGAAGCCCAGAATTCAGCTTCCTTTGCAAGACGCTCTTCACGAAGAACTGCCTTGATGGATGCAACTGCACGGTGGCGCTGTTCATTGATCTCAATGATCTTAACCTTCTGTGTAGTTCCTATAAGAGTACCCAGATCACCGCCAACCGGAACGCCGGTCTGGGATGCAGGTACAAAAAGCTTGAGAAGCTTGATAGCGATGATAACGCCACCCTTAACAGCCTCTGTAACTCTTCCTTCGAGGATAGTGCCGTTTTCCTTAGCTTCAACAACCGTCTGCCAGTTGCGTGTGCTGAGCATACGTCTTCTGGAAAGCATTGCAACACCGTCAAGGTCGCTTACCTTGGATACTACTGCTTCGATCTCGTCGCCTACGTGATAAACATCTGCCAATTTTTCCTGGGGATCATCCGTTACTTCAGAAAACGGAATGATTCCGGTTACTTTGGTTCCGAGGTCTACATGAATTTCATTCTGTGAAACTGATGTAATAATACCACGAACGGTCTCTCCTGTATATATTGGTCTTAAAGAATCTTCAAGCATTTCGGCGAAATTTTCATTTAAAATTTGTTCGCTCATTGTTTTTATAACCTCCTGTATTATACTGCCCGGTGCTGAAGCCCCGGCAGTTATTCCCACTGTTAGATAGGGCGTGACCTCGACCTGAGAAAGATCACCGGCCTTTTCAATGAAATAGGTACGCTCACAATTATTTTTTGCGATCTCAAACAACTTATTCGTATTTGAGCTTTCGTGCCCGCCTATGACGAGCATTACGTCCGATTTCTTTGAAATTTCCTCGGTTTCCTTCTGCCTTTCTTCAGTCACACTACATATTGTATCAAAAATTTCTGCATTTGTACAGACCTTTTGAATAAATTTTTGACATTTTTTCCATTCTTTTTGATTTTGCGTGGTCTGAGAGACCATTACAAGCCGTTTTTTGCCGATTATATCAGATTTTTTTTCAAGCTCTTCACAGCTGTTGCAGATAAGGACCTCTCCGTTTGAGAAGCTTTTTATCCCCTCGACCTCGGGATGTGCGAAATCGCCTATTATCAAAAGCAGACTGTCCTTATCGGTATGCTCCGATACTATTTTGTGTATTCTCGTAAGGCAAGGGCAGGTGCAGTCAATATAGCTGAAGCTCTCGCACCTATCGGAGTATTCCGAAAGTCTTTCATAAAGCTCCTTTTTTACTCCGTGCGCCCTTATGACAACGGCGCTCTTCTCGCCATTCAGCGCCCTTTGATATACGGCGTCGATATCGCTCTCGGAGATGACTCCTACGCCCTTTTTCTCAAAATCCTCTACTATAACGGGATTGTGTATCAGCTTGCCAAGGGTATATATCCTGCAGTCTCCGCTTTGCGTAGCCGAGCGGACGCTGTCAACTGCGTTTGCAACGCCGAAGCAGAAGCCTGCGTGCTTTGCGGTCAGAAATTTCATTTCTTATCCCCCGACTCAAGTATACTCTCGACGTCCTCAAAGGGCTTACATATCTGCTCGAATACGTATTCGGATATAAGCGAATACTTATCCTTTGCATCCTCGGGGATATCAATGGAAGAAACGTCTATCGGCTTGCCTATAATTACGTAGTTCTTCTTAAAAAGCTTTACCTTGTTTCCCTTTGTAACGATAGAAACGGGAAGCACGGTCGCACCTGAACGGAGTGCTATCATTCCGACGCCGTTTTTGGGCTTTGTCTCTCTTGGGTCAACGCCTGTAAATCTCGTGCCCTGCGGATAAAGGCCGACCATCTCACCGTCTTTAAGTATGGCTATGGTCTTCTTTATTGCACCGACGTCATTTCCTCCTCTGTCTACCGGAAATGCGCCGAGAGCGCTTATAAGCTGCTTAAGACCGGGCACCTTGAAAAGCTCTGCCTTTGCCATATATCTGACCTGTCTTTTCATTGCCGCCGCCATAATTATAACGTCGCTGTTGGATATATGGTTGCAGGCTGCTATGACTGCGCCGCTCTGCGGCTCGTTTTCTGCGCCTATGACCTCTATATTGTAGACCCTTCTGAAAAAGTTTACGAAGATCTTATAACATACAGAATAAAAGCTCATTTTTCTACCGTTTATATCTTTCCGTTTATTATTTCTATTGCTCTTGCAACAGTTCCCTCAAAATCAATATCGGAATTATCGAGTATTACCGCATCGTCGGCAGGAACTGCGGGAGCTATGCTTCTTGTCTTGTCGTTTTTATCCCTTTTTACCATATCGTTATAGATATCCTCAAGCGATACGCTCTGTCCCTTAGCGGTAAGCTCGTCGTATCTTCTGCGTGCTCTTACCTCGTCACTTGCTGTAAGGAATATCTTAACGTCGGCATTGGGAAGTATGACCGTTCCTATATCTCTGCCGTCCATTATTACGTTATTTCTGCTTGCGATATCTCTTTGAAGGTCGAGAAGGAAGGCCCTTACCGACGGTATTGCAGATACTGCAGATGCATACATCGATATCTCGGGCGTGCGGATAAGCGAGCTTACGTCCTCACCGCTAAGAAGCACCCTCTGCTCTGCATCCTTATAAACGATATCGACCTTGATGTTATCAAGCTCGGGTGTTACCGCATCTGCGTCGTGAGGGTCAATTTTGCATCTTGACATATGAAGCCCTATTGCACGGTACATAGCGCCCGTATCAACGTAAATATATCCGAGCCTTGCCGCTATTGCCTTTGCAAGAGTGCTCTTGCCTGCGCCGGACGGTCCGTCTATAGCTATCTGTATCATTATCTATACCATACCTTTCATAAATAAATATAACATCAGCTCATTGCCGCACTTCTGCCTGCAAGAGTGGCTGTGGAAAAGGCTATCTGCAGATTGAAGCCGCCTGTATATGCGTCAACGTCAAGCACCTCGCCTGCAAAATATAGCCCGTTTATCTTTTTTGACTCCATGGTCTTGGGATTTATCTCCGAAACGCAAACACCGCCCTGCGTTATTATCGCCTCGTCGATAGGTCTTGCACGGGTTATAGTAACCTCGAAGGATTTTAAGAGAGCGAGTATTTTCTTTCTCTCTTCCTTTGTTATGGAATTTACCTTTCTCGTGCCCTCGATTCCGCAAAGCTCCACGAAAACGGGTATCATCTTTGACGGCAGAAGAGCTCCGAGTGAATTTGAAAAATCGCAATTCTTTCTCTCGGAAAAATCACGCAGAAGTCTTGCATCCAGCGTTTTTTCGTCGAGCGCCGGCTTTAAGTCTATATACATCTTATATCTGCCCGGCACGATATCCTTCATATGCGCCGATGCGCTGAGTATCATAGGTCCCGTTACGCCGAAATGGGTAAACATCATCTCGCCGAAATCCTTGTATATGACCTTTCCGCCAAGAGATGAGTCAGTCACCGATACGGAAACGTTTTTAAGCGAGAGTCCCTGGAGCTGAGCGCATACTCTGCCCTTCGCCTCAAGCGGTACGAGTGACGGAGCAAGCTCGGTTACGGTATGCCCTGCACCTTTTGCAAATCTGTATCCGTCCCCTGTTGAGCCCGTTAGCGGATAGGAGATACCGCCCGTTGCTATTATAACGCAGTCAAAGGAATATTCCCCCTGCGCCGTTTTTACTCCCTCTGCTCTGCCGTCATTTATTATAATATCGGTAACGCTCTCACGTATAACACGGCAGTCCTTCATTTTTGACGCAAGTGCGTCAACTATAGTCTTTGCCTTATCGTTTGACGGAAAAACTCTGTTCCCTCGCTCCGTTTTGAGCTCGACCCCTGCGGACGTAAAGAAATCCATTGTATCCTGCGGGGAAAAGGTGTTTATCGCCGTATACATAAATCTCGGATTGGATATGACGTTTGCTATAAACTCCTGCTCGGTGCAGTTGTTGGTGACGTTACAGCGGCCCTTGCCCGTTATCGAAAGCTTTCTTCCGAGAAATCTGTTCTTCTCGAAGACACTTACCTGCGCTCCGTATTCAGACGCCGCGCACGCCGCCATCATTCCTGCGGCGCCGCCACCTACTATGCCTATCCTTTTTGCTTTAAGGTCAGTCATGCGTTTTATCGTAAACCTCGTTTTTATCCCATATTGCCTCAAGTCTTGAGAAGGTATCCGATATATCAAGCTCCTTCTTTTTGCCTATGGCAACGATAAGTGCGTTTATTATACTGAGCGGAGCTACAAGCGAATCGACGAAGGACGCCATATCGCTCTTTGCAATAAGCAGGCTGTCCGCATACTGCGCTATGGGCGATATCTCGCTGTCGGTGATGGTGATAATATCTGCTCCTGCCTTTTTGGTGTATTCAACTGCGCCTATTATTCCCTTTGAGTATCGAGGGAAGCTTATTGCTATGACCGCATCTCCCTTGCCTACCCTTAAAAGCTCCTCGTACATCTCGCTGCTGCTGGTCGTCTGCACCAGACGGACGTTCGGAAATATCAGTCTGAAATAGAAGTTCATAAACGAAACGAGCGATGCAGAGCTTCTCACGCCGAGAAGATATATCATTTTTGCGGACACTATGGTGTCAACCGCACGGTTAAAATCGTCCCTGCTTATATTGTCAAGCGTGTCTCTCAGCTTCTCAACGTCCGAGAGCACCACCTTTTCAAGCACGTCCGAATCGCCCATACGTGTGTTGGCTATCTCTATGCGCTGTACTGCGGTCAGCTTGTTTCTTATCATATCACGGAGCGCACTCTGAAGCTCGGGATAACCCTCAAAGCCCATCTCATGCGCAAATCTGACCACCGTCGACTCGGAAACGCCGACCTCCTCACCCAGCTTTGAGGCTATCATATACGCAGCCTTGTCGTAATTATTGATAATATAGGTCGCTATCTTCCTCTGGCTTTTTGAAAACTCGGAAAACTGATCTTCAATTCTCGAAAGCAGGTCTTTTTTCATAATCCACCTTATAATAAACTCAAATAATTTTGATATTATCCTTATTATTATATTTTATTTTATTGAATAAGTCAAGCAACACTTTTTATTCTCTTTATCTTTTGTACAAACGGCTGATTTTATAAAAAAGCGGTATCTTTGTTGACAGAGGATTTTTTTAATGATATAATAATATATTATAATTGATGTATTATGCTCATTTGAAAGGGCGCACGCAGATACGGTCGACGTATTTTTCGTGCGTATGGTGTTTTTAGATGTTTACAATAAATGAAAAGCTTAAGGTCGGAATAATCGGAGCTACCGGTATGGTCGGTCAGAGACTTATCACTCTGCTTGATAACCACCCCTACTTTGACGTTGTTACTCTTGCGGCAAGCGGACGCTCTGCAGGAAGAAAGTACAGCGAGGTAGTTGAGGGTCGCTGGAAGATGGATAACCCCATGCCCGAATACGTCAGAGATATGGTTATCGAGGACGCTTCCGAAATCGAAAAGGTTTCCTCTTCGGTAGATTTCGTATTCTGCGCAGTCAACATGAAGAAGGACGAGATAAAGGCTCTTGAGGAGGCTTATGCAAAGGCTGAAACTCCCGTTATCTCCAATAACTCCGCACACCGTATGACGCCCGACGTTCCTATGGTAATTCCGGAGGTAAACGACGCTCACCTTGAGATAATCGCTGCTCAGAGAGAGCGCCTTGGCACAAAGAGAGGCTTTATCGCTGTTAAGCCCAACTGCTCTATCCAGAGCTACGTGCCTGCACTTACCCCCCTTCTCAAATACAAGCCCACGAAGGTGGTTGCAACTACATACCAGGCTATATCGGGCGCAGGCAAGACCTTCAACGAATGGCCCGAGATGATAGACAACGTTATCCCTTATATCGGCGGCGAGGAAGAAAAGTCCGAGCAGGAGCCGCTTAAGGTTTGGGGCGAGATAAAGGGCAATGAAATAGTAAAGACAAATTCTCCCCTTATCACAACGCAGTGCATAAGAGTTCCGGTCACAGACGGACACACTGCAGCAGTTTTCGTTTCCTTTGAAAACAAGCCCTCTATAGAGGAGATAAAGAAATGCTGGAAGGAATTTGCAGGCAAGCCCCAGGAGCTCGAGCTTCCCCATGCACCCAAGCAGTTCATAACCTACTTTGAGGAGCCCGACAGACCCCAGGCAAAGCTTGACCGTGATATCGAAAACGGTATGGGCGTTACTATAGGCCGTCTCAGAGAGGATACAATGTTCGACTACAAATTCGTCGGTCTTTCCCACAACACCTTAAGAGGTGCGGCAGGCGGAGCAGTGCTTATAGCAGAGCTCCTTTGCGCTGAGGGTTATCTTACCAAGAAATAATAAATTACCGCATAAGCGGTGTGAGGATAAATATGACAGAACTTAAAAAGAGACTTGCTCTCGCTTTAAAGGAAAAGCTTGACTCATGCTTTGACGGTCACGGACTTGATACGGCGGGCATAGGCGATATGCTCGAATATCCGCCGGATGAAAAGATGGGAGATTTTTCTCTTCCCTGCTTCAAGCTCAGCCGTGCGCTCAGAAAGGGTCCGCCCCAGATAGCGTCCGAGCTTGCAAACGGTCTTTGCTGTGACGGCATATCCAAGATAGAAACGGTTGGCGGATATCTCAACTTTTTCACCGACAAGAATTATTACAAGAGCGTTCTTGGCTCTATACTCGACAAAAAGGAAAAATACGGCGCTCCCGATATGGGATGCGGCAAGACGGTAATTCTCGACTATTCGTCGCCAAACGTTGCAAAGCCCTTCCATATAGGCCATTTAGGAACTACGGTAATAGGCCACTCCTTAAAGAAGCTTCACGAGTTCTGCGGATACAAGTGCTACGGTATAAACCACTTGGGTGACTGGGGCACGCAGTTCGGTAAGCTTATCGTGGCTTACAACAGATGGGGCGATAAGGAATCTATCGAAAAGAAGGGCATCGACGGTCTTGTTGAGCTTTACGTGCGCTTCCACAGCGAAGCAGAGGCAGACCCGTCGCTTGAGGACCTCGCAAGAGCAGAGTTCACAAAGCTTGAGGGCGGAGATGCGGAAAATACTGCTATCTGGAAATGGTTCGTTGACCTCAGCATTGCCGAATATAAAAAGACCTACGCTCAGCTCGGCATCGAGTTTGACAGCTATATGGGAGAAAGCTTCTACTACGATAAGACCGCTGCGGTCGTTTCAGAGCTTTCCGAAAAGGGTCTTTTAAAGATAGACGACGGTGCTTCGATAGTTGACCTTTCCGAATACGATATGCCTCCCTGCCTGATTCTAAAGTCTGACGGCTCTACCATTTATGCGGTGCGTGACCTTGCGGCTGCGCTCTACAGAATGGATACCTATAATTTTGAAAAGGCTATCTACGTTACCTCCGCAGGTCAGAGTCTGCACTTCGCTCAGGTATTCAAAACGCTTGAGCTTATGGGCAGAGATTGGGCGAAGGATAAAACGGTACACGTTCCTTACGGTACGGTCAGCATAAACGGTGCAAAGCTTGCCACAAGAACGGGCAACGTTATACTCTTAAAGGACCTTTTTGCTCAGGCTATTGAAAAGGTTACCGAGATAATGGATAAGAAAAATCCCGACCTTGAAAACAAGGAGCAGACGGCTGAGGCTGTCGGCGTTGGCGCTATAGTATTCCATTACCTTTACAATAACAGAATACGTGATATCAACTTTATGATAGAGGATGCGCTCAGCTTTGACGGAAACACCGGTCCCTATGCACAGTACACCTACGCAAGATGCTGCGGTATACTTGAAAAGGCAGAGGCTACGGACGGCGATACAGACGGCGTTGAGATAGGCGATAGCGAGGCAAAGCTTTTAAAGGTGCTTTCGATGTTCGAGGAAAAGGTCCTCACTGCAGTGAGAGATTACGAGCCCTCGGTCATCGTCCGCTACATCATAGATATATGCGGAGCGTTCAACAGCTTCTATCACGACTGTCACATTCTTTCGGCTGAGGACGAAAAGCTCCGTCTTTTCAGAGTTAAGCTGACACAGGCAACCAAAACGGTTTTAGGATCTGCATTTGAACTCATCTGTCTGAAAAAGACCGAGAGAGTCTGATTAAAATATAAGGAGTTAATTATATGTCAGGACATAGCAAATGGAAAAATATTATGCATAAAAAGGAGAAGACCGACGCTCAGAGAGCAAAGATCTTCACCAAGATAGGCAAGGAGATTGCCATAGCCGTAAGAGAGGGCGGTGCTGATCCCGTTGCCAACAGTAAGCTCCGTGACCTTATTGCAAAGGCAAAGCAGAACAACGTTCCCAACGACAATATCGACCGTATTATCAAAAAGGCAAGCGGTGAGACCGGAGTTGCTTACGAGGAGATAATCTACGAGGGCTACGGTCCTGCAGGCGTTGCCGTTATAGTTGAGACAGCAACCGACAACAGAAACCGTACCGCCTCCGAGATGCGCCACTATTTCGATAAATTCGGCGGTAACCTCGGTATGACCGGTTGCGTCAGCTATCTGTTCACCGACAAGGGCGTTATCATTATTGAAAACGACGGCAAGATAGACGAGGATAAGCTGATGGAGGATGCTCTTGAGGCAGGCGCTGAGGACTTTGCGGCTGAGGAAGAGGCTTTCGAGATCACCACAGAGCCTTCCGACCTCGGATCTGTCAGAGAGGCTCTTGAGGCAAAGGGCTACGTCATTCTTTCCTCCGACAAGGATAAGATACCCTCAAACTACATCACTCTTGAAAGCGAAGACGATATCAAATATATGAATCTGCTTCTCGAGCATCTTGAGGATAACGATGACGTTCAGCAGGTATATCATAACTGGGAAAACGTTGACTGATAAGGTATACGAATAAAAAAATAGGAGTTTTCCTTTAAAGGAAAGCTCCTTTTTGCATAATCTTTAAGATATGGGATAAAATATATGAAAAAAGAATCTGATAAGAAAAAGGTCAAAAAAATAATAGCCGTGCTTGCCGCAATAGCGGTGCTGTCGGCTTTAATACTTCTTGTAATCGAGCTTTTACCCGAGAAAAAAGCGCACAGGGAGGAAAATGAGCAGCTTTACTTTTTCTACCCCCCGGATCACGAGAGCAACATATTCGAAAACGAGGAATTTCTCAAAAAGAACCGTGATATAAAATACATATCGAGCGGACTTTCGGTAAGCTACGATATTGAAAGCTTTTCAAAGCTGGGTGAGGCGCAGGCGTTTCTTGCAGATTATTTTTCGGTGCTCTGGCAGGGAGATGAGGAGGCTCTTAACCTGATGTTCACCGACGAATATTTCGAGGATAACGACCCCTACGGCGACATCACCATGCAGAAGATATACAACATATCGGCAGAAGAACTCGGCTCATCCGATATGGGAAACGATACCACAAGGTACTACTTCTCGCTCACCTATATGATAATGGAAAACGACGGCACCTTCAGGCGTGACCTTGACAGCGATGCCGAGCGTCCACAATACCTTGAGATAATCTCAGACAAAAACGGCATTAAGATAAATTACATAGATTACTACTATATTTATTAAAAAGGGTGATTCTTTGCTTAAAGAACTGATGCCGTATATTTTTGCATTAATGACAATAAGCGGAGCTCTTACCGCCATCTCCGAAAAAAGAAATTTTTCGGTTGCATCGACGGTATCGGGCTCCGCTATGCTTATTTTGTCGCTTACGGGCGTTCCCGTAAGATCTCAGCCGCTGATATACACCGTTTTACTCTCGCTTGTCTACGTCCTTATACGCTATATCAGAAAAAGGCGATTCAGAAGTGCGAGAGTAAGCCTTGCTCTCGTCACACGCACGGTCGATAACCTTTGCGGTGGCGGAGAGGTGCTGTGCAACGGCAGGATATATAGGGCTGTCAGCCGTGATAAGGGCACGGTTATCGAGGCAGGCTCTTTGGTCACCCCCCGTACCTTTATCCGTGGGATATGCGTTCTTTAAAAATCGGGTGTAAGTCCGAGGCAGTCCTCTATCAGCTTCTCGTCGTACATTCTTGCAAGAAGCTGATCGGTTACCGACGCATCCATTATTCTGTCATACGGATCGTATATTGTAAATACTCCGTTGTAGAGCCAATATGACCAGCCGATATTGTTTGCTTCAAAGGCTTCACGAAGGTGCTTGATAAGTGCGTATCTTGCCTCGTCGGAGCTTCCGCATTCGGGATGTGAGCCGAATACGTTTCTTGCGGTCTGTGCATCCATACAGCCGAACTCAACGCACATTATATGAATGTTTCCGCCGTACTTATTGCTCCATTCGGTAAGAGAATTCATTCTCGTCATATTCCACTCTGCCGTGTAGCCGATATCGTAATGGTTGACGTAATGAGGATTGCTGTCGTACTGTCCCTTAAGATATGCTCTGAGCGTTGTCTTTGCCGTTTCAAGCTCGGAGGGCAGATACTGCGCAACGTATACCGTACAGCCGTTTATTATCTCCTCTATCTGAGCATCGGTGAGCCCTTCGGGCACGGGATACGGAACGTCCTTTGTATACGACCACCAGCCTGTATTAAGTCCGCAGAAGCCTATGGTATAGGGCTCGTAGGTGGTTATCGAATAGATGAGGTTCCAGTCGGTTGCGGGAGACATAAGCTTGAGTCTTTCAAGATTACCCGACTGGTCAGAGCTTGTTATTATGGTGTGCTTGGGAAGCTCGTTTCTTACCGCACCCCACATTCTGTCACTCATCCAGGACCATGAAACCGAGCCGTTATTTGCATAGGGCTCCGTCATCATCTGGATAAGAACCTCGTCCTCGCTCCATCTGTCACCGACGTATGCGGCAAACTCTCTGTACCACGAGCAAAGAAGCTCGAATTTTGAAAGGTCCGCAAGGTAGGTTTCCTTGTAATTGGGCTCGGGATGCAGACATATCAAAACGGGAAGTCCGTATTCGAGTATTATGTCAACGTCCTGTGCCATATAGGTGAGGTTTTCTTCTATAAGTTTTCCGTTTTCATCTATGAGATTATTAGGCGTAACCGTTATCTTGATATGGTCAAAGCCAAGCTTTTTGGTCTGTCTTACGTTGTTTCTGTCAATGGTGGTATACTCGCGGTTTGCATCGTAGACCTCCATACCGTTAACGTTGAGACCTCTGAAGCCAAGTCTTTCGACCAGCACTCCGTGTGTTACGGTAAGATGTGCAGGCTTTGCATCGTTATCCGAGGATACGAGCGTAGTCGTGGTTACCTGCGAGGGAGTTTTTGCACTGCCGTATATACGAAGCTCTGCTATACTTCCGTCAAAGTGCTTTGAATTACCCGAATCGTTTCCGACGTAGAGTGTCTGTGAAGATGATGAAGCAGTTCCGAGGCTGCTGCCCGAGCCACTCTCAGTTCCGTCTATATAGAATTTGACGCTTGAGCTGATGGAAGAACCGGTCACGACCGCCATAACGTGATGCCACTTGCCGTCAACTATATTTACGCCACTTGACATTTTTGATCCCAAGAGGCCACTTATCTCAAACGATAGCGTTCCGTTCGTGTCTATAAAGAATTTCCACTTATCAGTCGAGGCAATAACTCTTTGATTATTCTCTCTCTTGGGAGCCATTACCCATGCAGATACGGTAATGTTTTTACTCGAGCTTACACCGCTGTTATTTACGGTCATTACCGAGCGCTCGGTTGAAAAGTCGAGTACCTGACCGAAGGTAGCGCTGTCAAGCCATACGCCCCACTTGATATCACCCGTAGCACCGCCTATTGCAGATGCGGCCTTGAGTGCGCTTCCGCCGTCATTCAGCTGCCATGCGCCGAGTGCATCGGAAAGAAGCTGATAATCCTCTATCTCGTCCCACTGAGCAGTAAGGGTTACGTTTTCTGCGGGCATATTATATATCGTTCCGCCCCTGTATACCTTATCACCGTCACTCCAGCCGACGAATGAATATCCCTCTCTTGAGAAGGTATTATACGGAAGCGTGATCTTCTCTCCTGCATACGAATCAACAGGCGCAAGACTGCTTCCGATACCGTCAGAGAGCGTGTAGGTATAGGTCGTGCTCTTCTCCCACTGTGCAGTAAGAGTAACGTTATGGGAAGGAATAATATAGCTGTCGCCCGGAGCGTAGATATTGTTTCCGTCGCTCCAGCCTATGAAATCGTATCCGTTTCTTATATACGGATTGTTCTTGATTATAACGCTTGTGCCTGCCTTGAGGGCATTTACGTCTATATCCGATATTCCTGAAACTCTGTCGTAATAATCAGATGTATAATCAATAGTGTATGTGGTATCGGGCATCCATACGTATATATCGTCTATGACGATGGTTGCAGTTGAATTCACATACTGGAACAGTCTGAACGAGCTGAGCGCAGTAAGGTCTGCAGTCTTTACAACGCTGTCCTTTAAGGGAATGATTATCTCGTTCCAGCCGTTATTCTTTATGTATTTGGTGGTAGAGAACGAGATGGTCTTTGAGTTTGTATCGTTAAGCTCAAACATACCGAGCTCTCGGCTGTTTAACTTGAGTGCGCTGACGTTATCAACGTACAGCCAGAAGTGCAGATATCCCGTATCTATATAGCTCGATATATCGTAGGTACCGTCCCATACACGGCAGAATACCGCAAGGGATGAATCTGTGGTAAGGTTTGCTCCGCTTCCCTCTTTTACTATCTCGGTGGTATTGTATACCGGTCCGTTGCCCCACCATCCCTCAACTGAATCACAGTCGAGGATGTCAAGTCTTGTTCCGCCTTGAACCCTCTCAAGCACGAACGTAGTTTCCTGACCGCTTATCTTAACGACGTCGCCCGTCTTATATTTAGCGTCTCCCAAGCACCATGAATATACCGTGCCGAAGGCATCATCGTCGGGAAGCTTGGGCAATACAACCTCACCGTTCAGTGTATATCCTGTCGCTGTTGCATCGTTTTTCTGCAGATAATATCTGTTTATATCCGAATAGGATACTATTCTGAGATTGTCGATGCCCCAGCTCGTTCCGCTTTGAGATCTGAGCACGGCGTGAAGGAACTTAACGTTTTCAAGATCAAAATCACGTTGGACGTTACCCTCAGAATAATCCAATCGAATGGTGTTCCAGCCCGTCTTGAGTCCGTTTACGTAAAAATCAAGGCATTTATTCTCATACGGAGCATCTCTGGTGACTGCAAAACTCAAGATGAACTGAATTCCATCCTGAGCGAGCACTGTTTCGTCTTGAACGTAGACGTCTATTTCAAGCCATGCACCGTTTTCAAGTGCAGAGAAGTCAAAGAATCCACCGTTTGCAGTAATATTACCGCATAATACAGAGTCGGGATTGTTATCTCTCATGCCGTAGTATCCGAGACCCTCGGAGGCGCCTTCCGTTCTGTATTCAACTCCTACGCCGGCTCCCCACCAGTTACCGCCGTTTTCACCGGCTGCGTCAAAGGTAAGGACGGTAGATGCGTATTCCTGCGCATCGTATATTTCGATCGTCTTTTCCTTCAGCATATTATAGACAAGCGCCGTTACGTCGAGCGCATCTCTGAAGCCGTCGCCGTTGATATCCGAATACTGATAAGTAGCCTCCTTAGGACTCTTACCCATATCGAAAACGAAAAGCGAAACGTCAAGGCTGTCTATAAAGCCGTCTTCGTTTATATCACCGCCGGCAAGCACTACCGTTTCCGAAAGAGTGATATCCGAATAAAGCGGAATGCCCTTTAACGTATAGGAAAGAGCTCCGCCCTTGGATATGACCATATCGTATTCACCGACAGCGATACCCTCTATTGAAAACGCCTGCAAGTCGGCATTTGGGTCACTCGATGCCTCTACCGTATGCCGATAGACGGCGTTTCCGTTTTGCTCAAGCGTTACGTAGGTCTCGCTTCGGGCGTTTGCCGTGGTTATCTCACCGCTAAAGGTTACCGTGCCGTCTGCAGCGGTAATAAATGCACCGAGCATGGCGACTAGTATTATCACGGTGATAATAGCCGATAATTTAATAAATCTTTTCATACCCTACCCCTTAAAACGTAATATATTTTTATTCTATCATATAATTGTCAGAATTGCAATCCTGTAAATTGTGTGATATAATATTATTTGTAAATTTTATTGAGAGGTAACTTATATGAAATGGCTTATTGCTTCGGATATACACGGCTCTGCCTTTTACTGCAAAGGGCTGATAGACGCATTTGAGCGTGAGGGAGCAGACAGACTGCTTCTTTTGGGAGATATACTCTATCACGGACCGAGAAACGATCTTCCACGTGATTACGCTCCAAAAGAGGTTATTGCTATGCTGAATCCGCTAAAGGACAGCATTCTCTGCGTTCGTGGGAACTGCGATACCGAGGTCGATCAGATGGTGCTTGATTTTCCGATACTCGCTGACTACGCAATAATCACAGAGGGCAAAAAAATGATATTTGCCACTCACGGACACAAGTATAATCTGTCCTCACTTCCCCCTCTTCACAAAGGGGATATCCTTCTGCACGGACACACCCATATCCCTGCCTGTGAGGAGAAGGACGGCATCACCTATATCAATCCCGGATCTACATCCATACCCAAGGAAGGCTCTGCAAACGGCTATATGACGCTTGAGGACGGACTCTTCTCCTGGAAGTCGCTCGACGGCGTTGAATACAGGCGTTTTTCTGTAAAATAAACGCTATTGACTTAATACTGAATATAATTTATAATATTTATAACTGAAATATATTTTTTGGGGGTACTTACACTATGAAAATGAGAACTTTCGGTAAGCTCGGTATTGAGGGCTCGCTGTTCGGTATAGGATGTATGAGATTTCCGATGAAAGAGGTGGACGGTGTTTCGGTGGTCGATCAGGACGTTGCCGACGAGATAATCCACACCGCCATCGAAAACGGGGTCAACTACTTCGACACAGCTTATATCTACGCTGACAGACAGTCCGAGATAGCTCTCGGTAAGGCGCTTGTCGGCGGATACAGAGAAAAGGTTTACGTTGCTACCAAGCTTCCTATCTGGAAGTGCGAGTGCAAGGACGATATGTACCGCATTTTCGAGGAGGAGCTTCAGAATCTTCAGACAGATTATATCGACTTCTATCTCGTTCACTCGCTCAACCGCAATCAGTGGAAGAGAATGAAGGAGATAGGCGTCAGAGAATTTCTTGACGATCTTAAGGCAAAGGGCAAGATCAAATTTGCTTGCTTCTCCTTCCACGACGAGTATTCGGCGTTTGAGGAGATAATGAACGACTACGACTGGGATATGTGCCAGATACAGTACAACTACCTTAATGAAAACGATCAGGCAGGCATCAAGGGTCTTGAGCTTGCAGGCAAGCGTGGAGTTGCGGTAGTTATAATGGAGGGACTTTTGGGCGGTAAGCTCTCCAACCTTCCCGAAGAGGTGCAGAAGGTATTTGACGAATATCCCGTTAAGCGCTCCGCTACAGAATGGGCGTTCAGATGGATATGCAACAATCCTTACGTTTCTACGGTTCTGTCGGGCGTTACAAACGTTGAGCAGACGCTTGACAACTGCAGAATATTCAGCGATATGGAAGCAAACTCCATGACGCAGGAGGAATTCGAGCTTATGGACAGAGCCCGTAAGGCATTCCTTGCAAGAAGCAGAGTAAACTGCACCGCCTGCAGATACTGCGTTCCCTGTCCGCAGGATATCGATATTCCCCATATCTTCGCTATATGGAACCACAACTACAGATACAGCATGCCCATGGCTAATAACAGCGATTACAAGGGCGTTTGCGAAAAGGGTCAGGGTGCAGACAGATGTATCGAATGCTCAAGCTGTGAGTCGGTATGCCCTCAGCATCTTCCCATAATGGAGCTTCTTAAATCCGCACACTCGGATATGAAATAACCGTTTATACACTCGACTGAGTATATAATATATTTTTATTTATTGAGAGGAGTTTTTTGAGATGAAAAAAACACTTAAGCTTTTTGCATCTATGATGGCAGCTCTTATGCTGCTCACACTCGCAGCCTCCGCTTATACTCTTATCGATTCGTGTGACACCTATCAGTATGATACTACTCCCAGATGGGGCGGTACCTACGTTGAGACCTGCACCGACGATATTCAGGAGGGTGAAGGCTACGTTATCGCAAGACCTGCAGGCGGCGTTGCCGTTCTCGCTAAGGGCTGGGAGGATCACTGGGATCTTACCGAATACACAGACGGATATTTCTCCGTTATGTTCTACACCTCTGACGCTGCTTCCATTACAAGCGGTGCGCTTGAAATGAGCTCGGGTACACAGACAAGCTACTGGGATCTTACCGGTATGAATATTCAGGACGGCTGGAACCAGCTTTCCGTTAAGATAGCTACAGGCTCTCTTATAAACGGAGGTCTTGACTTTGCTGATTTCACCGGCATGAGAGTTTACGCATACTCATCAAATAACGATATGATCATCGGTCTTGATAATATGGGCGTGGGCATGGAAGAGGCTAAGATCGACCTTCTCGTTGATAACTGTGACAGAGCAGTTGAAGAAAGCACCTTCACGGGAAGCTCTTGGTCTGCATGGGGCGCTTATATGTACGATGAAAACGGCGGCGTTTACACTATAGACGACGAAGAGGTTATCGCAGTTGAAGGCGAAGACCTTATCAAGGAAGGTAACGGTTCTCTTTATGCAATAGATAAGAATACCGTTGCTATCGCTGCATCCTTTACAGAGCCCTATGACTTCACAGCATATCCCGAGGATGATACCTACCTTATGTTCTGGCTCTATCTCTCCGACGGCTACGGCACGTCTCTTGGCGGACAGATAGAGATCACCTCCGGCGGTGCTCCCGACGTTGAAGAGATAAGCTGGTCAATGGCAGAGCTTTCCTACGTTCAGGATGGCTGGAACCCCGTTGCACTTCCTCTTTCCACAGCAAGCACATGGATGGACGGCTCCGACCTTTCCGCTATCAACTCATTCAGACTTTACGATTTCGTAGTTGCAGGCGAAGAGGTTGAGATAAGAATCGACCAGCTCGGCTTCGGTACATACGAAGACGCTGTTGAGCTCGGATTTATAGTAGCTGAAGAAGAGACCGAAGAGGCTACAGAGGAAGCTACAGAAGAGGTTACCGAGGAAGAAACAGTTCTCGATACCGCTATCGAAACCGAGGAAGTAACCGAAGAGGTTACAGAAGAAGCTACAGAGGAAGTTACAGAGGAAGAAACAGCTCCTACAGCTGCAGCTCCCGAAGCAGAATCCTCCCCCGCTATGATAGTTATTATCGTTGTAGCTGCTATAGCAGTTATTGCAATCATCATCGTTCTGGTCGTTGTTACAAAGAAAAAGAAGAACTAAATCAGATAAAAAATAAAGTCTGCTCTCTGTTAAACGCAACAGAGAGAGTAAAAACACAAACCGCAGATAGATTTTCTGCGGTTTGTGTATTATAGCGGAAGCAAATCGGCAAATAAGCCTTCTCCTGTGGGAGAAGGGGGACCGCAGCGAGGATCCCAAAAACGAGCTTGCTGAGTTTTTGGGTTCTCGCATTAGCGGTGGATGAGGAGTATAAAGATGATACCTTACAATAAAAAGCTTGTATCAAACGCAAGAAGCCTACGAAAAAACATGACCCCTGAAGAAAAGCACTTATGGTATGATTTTTTAAAAAGGCTTCCGTTTACCGTAAAGCGTCAACATAATATCGAAAACTATATCGTCGATTTTTACATAGCAGAAAAGAAAATTGTTATAGAGTTGGACGGAAAACAGCATTCCTTATCTGAACACAAGGAGGCTGACAAACAAAGAGATATCGACTTATCTTTATGGGATATAACAGTATTACGGTATTCAAATGATAATATACGGAATAATTTTAATGCAGTTGCATCAGATATTTTGAAAAAACTCGGATTGACTTTTTCTGATTTAAAGCCTTCAAAATGACACCTCATCCGTCGGCTTCGCCGCCACCTTCTCCCACTGGAGAAGGCTAAGTACAATCTGCTTCATCTGTTTATAAAATAAAGTTCCCACAAACCGTTAGTTTGGTCTGTGGGATTTTTTTATTTTTTTGCGTTTATTCTGTTATATATCAGCCAACCGATAAGGCTTATTATTGCGGTCGATGCAAATACTATTATTGCAAGCATATATTCCCTTGAGCTTATGGCGTTACCGCCGACTGTCGAGGTTATGACCGACGGTATTCTTGCTACGCAGGAGATTATGAGATAGAGCGACATATTTATCTTTGTAAGGCCTGCGAAATAGGTCAGCAGATCCTTCGGAGTGCCGGGGATAAAAAACAAGAGGAAGAGCACAGCACCTATCCGCTTGGTGTTGTTTAAAAACTTCATATTGTCTATTTTTTCCTGCGTAAAAAACAGCAAAAGAAGCTTGATCCCGAACACTCTGACAAGTGAAAACACCGCAAGGCTTCCGAGCAATATGCCTATCATACAAAGAAGAGTGCCTTCAATAGGTCCGAAGGCGTAGCCTGCAACTATCTCGATAGGCTCGCCGGGGATTATTGCGACGAATATCTGCAAAATGACCATAAATACAAAGACTACCCTTCCGAATAATCCTTTTTGGTCTATCCATTCCTTGAAGCGCTGCGGCTCGGATACGAATTCGAGCATCGGTCTTCCTATAAAATAGAAGACCGCACCGAAAAGCGCAAGCGCCGTTATTATTATAAGTATTCCGATAAGCTTACCTTTATTTTTCTGTTTCATTCTAAGTCCGTTCCGTTATATATTGCTGATATCAGTAATTTTATCACAAAAGAGGCTCGCTGTCACCCATTTAATGTAAATTCTTGCAAAATATTATCATTTAATTCAAAAGCTCTTGAAAAGATGATATTTTAAGTGGTATAATATGATTTGATCCCCTTAAAGAAACGAGTGATTTTTAATGGCTGTAAAAAAACACGATACCGATATGACGCAGGGCAATATATGGCGCCTTCTTATCGCATTTGCTCTGCCCATGCTGCTCGGAAACCTTTTCCAACAGCTTTATAATACAGTTGACTCAGTAGTCGTAGGTAATTTCGTAGGTCAGCAGGCACTCGCCGCCGTAGGCTCTACCGGTCCTATCATAAACGTCCTTATCGGCACCTTCGTCGGACTTTCCGCAGGTGCGGGGGTGGTAATCTCCCAGTATTACGGGGCGCACGAGGATGATAACGTGCACGACGCCGTTCATACTGCAATAGCGCTCACACTTATACTCGGAGTTTTGTTTACCATAGTCGGCATACTTATGGTGCCGCTTATGCTCTCACTTATGAAAACGCCCGAGGACGTATGGGCATCCTCATCATCATACCTTACCGTGTATTTTGCGGGAATAATGGGGCTTATGATATACAACATAGGCTCGGGCATACTTCGTGCGGTGGGGGACTCCAAAAGACCGCTCTATTTCCTTATCGTTTCGGCTGTGCTCAACACCGTGCTTGACATTGTTTTCGTCGTAGTATTCCATATGGGAGTTTTCGGAGTTGCCCTTGCAACCGTTATCGCACAGTCAACGTCTGCCGTTTTGGTAACGGTCGTCCTTATAAGGACAACGGGAGTACACCGAGTCATCATCCGTGACATAAAGATAAATACCAGAATACTGCGGCAGGTCGTAAATATTGGTTTTCCCTCTGCTCTGCAGCAGGCTATTACGGCATTTTCAAACGTTTTCGTTCAGTCATACATAAACTTTTTCGGTTCTGCATGTATGGCAGGCTGGACATCGTATTCCAAGCTCGATCAGTTTATATTCCTGCCAATGGTAAGCATATCCCTTGCAGGCACTACCTTCGTCGGACAGAATCTCGGTGCGGGTAACGTCAAGCGTGCAAAGAAGGGCGTTTCAATCGCACTTGCAATGGCACTTATATCAACCGCTATTCTTATTGTTCCCGTCGTTTTGTTCAGAGAGCCTCTCGTTTCGCTCTTTGCTGACGGCGAGGGTGAGGCTGAGATCATCGCATACGGTGCTAAATTCATTTTCCTTCTTTCCCCGTTCTATCTGCTTTGCTGTGTAAATCAGATATACGCAGCTACTCTGAGAGGTGCAGGAAATACCAAGGCTCCTATGGTGATAATGCTTATGTCATTCGTAGCCTTCAGACAGGTATACCTCTTCTTTATATCGAAATTCTGCAACACCGTCGAAGCGGTTGCCTTCGGATATCCGGCAGGCTGGATACTCGCGAGCACTGCCCTGTTCCTCTATTATAGGTTCAGTCACTGGGAGGATAAGCGTATGCTTATCACAAGCGCAAGCGAATCAACAGAATAATTTTAAATTAAAATTGCAAAGTATAATTTGCAATTTTATTTTTTTTGCATATCTGAATCCTTAAACGGAATACTATTATCGTAACAATAAAAGAAAGGAGTTTTCAAAATGTCTAATAACCAGAACAAAAACAATCAGAACAACAGCAATACACCCAGCCAGAACAATAACCAGAACAACAACCAGAACCAGAACAACAACAATAGCAACAACAGCAACAACAGCAACTACAAGGACCAAAGCAACAACAATCAGAACAGAAGATAACAAGCATCAAAAAAAGCCTCTATGAGCGATTTGCTCTGTAGCAAATCGCTCAGCTATATTCGCCTGACGGCGAGCGATATGTGCTTCGCACGAGTTTTGTAGGTTCGTAGCATAGGGGGCATAGCGACAAAAAGAGCAGAGAATTTTTTGGGAACACCCATATTCTCTGCTCTTTTTATATAAGAACTTATTTTTAATAATGATTCCAAATAATATTCAAAAACATATCCCCATCACCAATATAATTCTTATATTATACATAATGTTTACTATATTTTATCATATAACAATTAAGAAGTAAATAAGGTAAAATAATTTTGTAAATATTAGATATAATTGATAATGAGGGCACTATGGTAGATAGTCAATATAAAATGAATTTGATTAAAATAGGCTTGAAGATCGCTTATTACAGAAAGCTTCAGGGAATGACTCAGGAGGAGCTTGCAGAGGCTTGCGATCTGTCTTCGGGCTACGTTTCTCAGCTTGAAGCACCCAATTGCTTTTTCTGCCCTTCTCTGAAAACCTTATTTAAAATTGCAGAGGTTCTCGGCACCACGGTTTCAAAGCTTACTGACATAGAAGATTAAAAGCTTCGTTATAAATATAATCGGCGTAGTTGCGATAGAGCAACTACGCCATTTTTTTACATATTTTTTATATCTTCTTCGGTGAGGATAGCGATCGAGTTTTCTTTGAGCACTCGCTCTGCCTGGGCGTTATCCTCAACTCTCATAACTACGCAGGCATCCTTTCCGGATACGGCCGTGAATGCATACAGATATTCGATATTAACGTCTGCATCGGCGAGTATCTGAAGCACCTTGTTAAGTCCGCCCGGCTCGTGAGGGATCACTGCTCCGATTACCGAGGTAATGCTTGCAAGAAGTCCTTCGTCCTTGAGCGTGGTCTCTGCCTTTGCTATGTCGGATACGATAAGTCTGAGTATGCCGAAATCCTGCGTGTCGGCAACAGACATCGCTCTCATATCTATTCCTGCATCGGCAAGAAGTCCGGTTATATGCGTAAGAGCACCTTTTTTGTTTTCAACAAATACGGATAATTGCTTTATTGCCATAATATCACCTCATACCTTTCTCAGTCGTGAAGCTTACGCTTGTCTATTACACGAACAGCCTTGCCCTCACTTCTCGTGATGGTCTTGGGCGCTACGAGATGCACCTTGGGATTGATTCCCGTTGCATTCTTGAGGGCGTTTTCAAGTGCCTTTTCTCTTCCCGAGATAACCTTTACGGTATCGTCGAAATGCTCGGGAGCAAGCTCTACGTTTATATCTATGGTATCGGTATTGTTCTGTCTGTCAACGACTATCTGATAGTTGGGAGAATATCCCTCGCTTATAAGCACCGTTTCGATCTGGGACGGGAATACGTTTACACCTCTGATTATCATCATATCGTCGCTTCTTCCCATAGGCTTGCACATCTTGATATGCGTTCTTCCGCAGGAGCACTTCTCTCTCGTCAGCATACAGATATCTCTCGTTCTGTATCTGAGAAGGGGGAATGCCTCCTTGTCAAGACTTGTGAATACAAGCTCGCCCTTGCTTCCCTCGGGAAGTACCTCACCGGTGTCGGGGTCGATTATCTCTGCAACGAAGTGGTCCTCGTTTATATGCATTCCGCTCTGTGCCTCGCACTCAAACGCAACGCCGGGGCCGGTGCTCTCGGTCAGACCGTATATATCGTAAGCCTTTATGCCGAGAGATTTTTCAATATCACGGCGCATCTCCTCTGTCCAGGGCTCTGCACCGAATATACCTGCCTTCAAGAAATTATCTTCAGGCTTATAGCCCTGCTCCTTAAGGGTCTCACCTATATACGCCGCATACGACGGAGTACAGCAGATGATGGTGCTCTTCAGGTCCATCATAAATTCTATCTGTCTGTCGGTGTTTCCCGATGACATGGGAATGGTCATACAGCCCACCTTGGAGCCACCGCCGTGAAGGCCGAGACCACCCGTGAAAAGTCCGTATCCGTAGCATACCTGGAGAACGTCCTCACGGCTTCCGCCTGCTGCAATTATAGCTCTGGCACAGCAATCGTCCCAAAGGTCTATATCCTTTTGCGTATAATAAGCAATTACTCTTTTTCCTGTCGTTCCCGAGGTTGAATGGATACGCACGCATTCGGAAAGCGGTACTGCAAGCATTCCGTCAGGATATGTATCACGAAGGTCTGCCTTGCTCAAAAAAGGAAGCTTGTGAAGGTCTTCAATGCCCTTGATATCTTCGGGCTTAACTCCCTTTTC
>JAZSMJ010000048.1:0-19370 GCA_045535815.1 Eubacteriales bacterium | reverse complement strand
AACAGCGTTCTTCTATGCTAAAATGGTGGTAGCTCATATAATTCCTCCTTGGTTTTTTGTTTTGTGGTTATTACAATTATACCATGGATTTATATGGGCTTCATCTTTTTTTGCTGTTGCACTTGATAGTATAACTCACCTGTACAAAAAAAGAGTATGATCTGTTGATCATACTCCGTTTGTATTTGTATGTACTATCAATATCTGAACCAACCAACGCTTCCGATACACACATCGACCATCAAAAACGTTATAAAAACTAAACCTATAACACATACTGCAGTCGCTAAAAACCTCTTGTCCCTTTTGAGAGAACCAACAATATTGGCAGATGCTTCCTTCAGATCCTTTATACGAGCTTCGTAAACTTCTTTAATTGCTAAAATTGCATTCATTTCTATTTCAGTCTCTTTCTTACCTTCAATTATTTCGTCCATCGATCCTCCCATTGCAACTACTAATTTGGCAACGGTATCAATCCGAGGGTCAGCCGTTTCTCCCGAGAAAATCTTTCTTAAGCAAGGTCGGTTATACATAATTGTCAAGTAAAAACAACTAACCGGAAAAGAAAAAACGCATAGACATTTTAAAGATACTCTGCTGGACTGTCATTCCCATGCTGACAGCGACACTGCTTGTATTTGATGCATTGAAGATCTACACGCTTACAGACAAACGTCTTCTCGTCCTTGGAGTTGTGCTGGCTGTAATTCTTCTACCCTTTTTCAGTGAGATAACGATCAAAAGTCTTTCTGTAAAAAGAATAAAAACTGACAAGGATCAATAATAATATTTTACTCTGATCTTTTCATTTTACGATAGCTCATAGGTCTGAATCCGCACTTCTTTTTGAATATATTAGAAAAGTAATGAGTGTCGGAATATCCTATATATTCGGCGATTTCAGATATTGTCATATTGGTATCCGAGATCAGATATTTTGCTATTTTCATTTTATTGTTGAGCTGATACGAGTACGGTGTCATACCGATCTCCCGATTAAACAGCTTCTGACAGTAGTCAGGTGATCGAAAGATCAGATCTGACAAATCCTTTGCAGATACTATAGAGCGCACGTTCTGGTCAAGGTACGACTTCAGAATTATCGCCTCTCTACTGTATGACGATACGATTTTCTTTGAAGAAAGCCTTGACAGAATTTCCACGAATATTCCACAGAACTGCGACTGCATTGCCTGATCATCCATATCAGAATGCATCATTTGTGGTATCCTTTCAAATATCTCTTTAAGACCTTCGCCTTCAAAAACGACCCCTTTGGAAAGATCAAACGAATCGACAAGATATTTTACTGCAGTACCGCCAACGTTTAAAAATATCTTAACAAACGGCTGTTCCGCATCGGCGTAATAATGGTGCCTCACTCCTGCTGGAAGGATATATATCATATCCTTTGATACCTTATGCGTTTGACCTTCAAATTCAATATAGCCGCATCCGTCAATAACGTATTCTATCACGTAACAACGTGATTTGCTGCGTATGATTTCATAAGTTTTATCGCAATAAGAAGCTCCTGAAAGGAAAACGCATATCGGTCTCCCCTGATCATCCTCAACATTACCGTCAACGAATGTTTTAAGATCCTCGTACAAAATTAAAAACCTCACTTTTTAAATTAAAATACTCATTGCATAATCCTATTAAATACATTATAATTTTAGTATAATATAATGTCAAGGAGTAATTTATTATGAAAATGCGTCCGTGTTCTACACCAATAATAAATATAGACCCGTATTTCTCTGTTTGGGCTGAAAGATCCCCTCTTGAAAATCCTGTTCATTGGACAGGTAAACCCAATACTATGACGGGTACCGTTACAGTCGATGGAGAAAAATACCACTTTTTCGGCAAAAAGCCTATCGGAAAAAAGCATAAATGCGGTAGCTCAATGGAGCTTATATCCACAGAGATCGATGCTTTTTCTACAATATTTACATACAGAAACGATGTAATAGAGCTCAAGGCTCACTTCACGTCTCCTACACTTATTACGGAGCTGTACTACGTTTCAAGACCTGTCGCCTACTGCAAGGTAAGCTGCAAAAGCCTGGACGGAGCTGATCATGACATCAGAGTCAGATTCGCTGTAAGCGAGGAGCTCTGTCTTAATCTTAAGGGTGAAGGACGAGCTTACAGCCGAAAGGTAGATATACCGAGCGCTACGGCTATAAAAATGGGAAACGGAAAGCAGAGTGTTCTTTGGAGAAGCGGCGATGACGTTCGCATCGACTGGGGATACGTCTATCTTGGAGTTGAAGGCGATGCAGAGGTAGATAACGATTCCGATTTCGATCTATATTTCATATACGCAGAGAAAAAAGTAGAAGATGATGCTCTTTTCGTATTTGCGTACGACGATATAGAAAGCATTCAGTACTTCGGAGATAATCTCAAGGCTTATTGGAAAAAAGATGGCAAGACGATAGAAGAAGCAATATCAGAAGCTATTTCTGATTATGATACCGTTCTTGCAAAGTGCAACAAATTCTCCGATATGATAAAATCAGAGGCAATTTCCAAGGGCTCGGAAAAATACGCAGAGCTTTTGCTTCTTGCATACAGACAGGTTATGGCTGCCCACAAGCTTGTAGTTGATACCGAAGGAAACAATCTCTATATCTCTAAGGAATGCTTCTCTAACGGATGTGCGGCAACTGTTGACGTTACCTACCCATCCTCTCCTCTCTTCCTTTTATATAATACTGAGCTTTTAAAGGGTATGCTCCGTCCTGTTATGAGATACGCACAGAGCACGGATTGGATATACGATTTTGCACCTCACGACGTCGGTCAGTATCCGCTTTTGAACGGCCAGGTATATGCCGGAAACAGACTTGAGTATCAGATGCCGGTTGAAGAATGCGGAAACATGATAATTCTTTTTGCGGCAATATCCGATGCAGACGGAAGCGCAGAATTTGCAAAGCAATATCTTGATACCATAGAAAAATGGAGCGAATACCTGATTAAATACGGTCTTGATCCCGAACACCAGCTCTGCACGGACGATTTTGCCGGTCATCTTGCACATAACGCAAATCTTTCAATCAAAGCCATAATGGGAATTGCCGGTTACAGCCGTATACTCGAAAAGCTTGGAAGATACGACGAGGCAAAGTCTATGATGTCAAAAGCGAAGGAATATACCGATTCTCTGATTGAACGAGCTGAAAATACAGACGGTAGCTACCGCCTTGCATACGATAAGCCGGACACCTTCAGCCTCAAATATAATTCTATTTGGGACAAGATATGGAAGACCTATCTCTTCCCCGATAAATTCTACGAAGGAGAGATAGATCGTTATAAGAAGGAGCTTCTGCCCTACGGTGTTCCGCTTGATTCAAGAGAAAAGTATACAAAATCCGACTGGCTCGTATGGGCAGCATCACTCAGCTCTGAAACAGAGGATTTTGAGCTTCTCACCGATTCACTTTGGAGTGCATACAACACCATGCGCACCTATGCGCCTATGACCGACTGGTATTACTGTGATACCTCTGATATGCGCGGCTTCCGCCACCGCACCGTTCAAGGCGGTCTATTTATAAAGCTTATGCTTGACTGATAAAACCGTCATCCGATAATTTATCGGATGAGTGTTTTTCTTAATACATATTCATTATTGTTTTTTCATCTGCCGTAAGAACAAAAGCACAGCTACAGCTAGGGCTAACACTGCATATCCGAGTACCCACCATATGTGAGGAAATATATCAGCAAAACTTCCCGAAAGAACTGCACGCTCTATTTCTACAGCATGCACAAATGGGAGTGCGTTCGCAACCTTCTTAAATATGCCGCCGACAAGTTCAAGATCGAACCATGTACCCGATAACCATGCGGAAAGATTAGTAAGCAATGCTCCGCATATGCCGCCGACCTGTTTATCATTCAGAATGCTTCCAAAAAGCAATCCAAGAGCAATGTAAAGTACTGATATCGGTATGATCAACAGAATCGCCCAAATAATATTAACGGTAATATCAAGGCCGAGCATAATTGCAACAATATAGCAAATAATGCTTTGTGCAACGGCAAACGGAACGATTGGTAATGTGTATCCAAGTATAAAATCAACAGGCGTCAAAGGTGTTGTATACAATCTTTGAAGCAGTGAGCTTCCTCTGTCCTTGGCAATAAGCGTAGCTGAAAAAAGGGTCATAAACGAAAGTCCAAACACCGCAATTCCGGGAGATAAGTGCTCTATTTCGAACAATGCAACAGGCACGTTTGACTGAATAGCGCTTAAAAGCAGTATCAATACAAGCGGAAAGCCTAAGCCAAATAAAACAGTCAGGGGATCGCGGACTATCTCTTTGGTGTTTCTGTTAGCTAACGTGAGCATTTTCATTTTACCGCCCCCTTTACAATACGAACAAAAGCCTGTTCAAAATCATCTATTCCTGCCATTTCCTTTATCTTGTCTGCGGTATCGCATACAAGAAGCTTACCATCCTTCATAATTGCAATTCTGTCTGAAAGTGACTCTGCTTCCTCCATATAGTGTGTCGTTAATACGATGGTAATCTTACCTTTTAAGGCACGAATAATATCCCAAAGATCACTTCTTGCAATAACATCAAGTCCAAGTGTCGGTTCGTCAAGGAACAGGATCTTAGGCTCACTAATAAGAGCCATAGCTATACTAAGACGCCTCTTCCAGCCTCCCGACAGCTTTCCAGCTTTTCTACCGATTACGCTTTTAAGTCCGAGAAGCTCTGTAAGATCATTTATTTTTGACCTACGCTTATCCTTGGTAAATCCGTGAACTCCGCACATCAGTTCCAAATTTTCACAAACCGAAAGTCCCGGGGCTACTGCAGTCTCCTGAGGAGATACCGCAATGAGTGTTTTGACTTCTGTGGTATCCTTGCAGACGCTTTTGCCCATCAGATAAGCATCGCCTTCCGTCGGCTCAGTAAGACAAGAAAGCATTTTTATTGTTGTAGTTTTTCCTGCACCGTTTACTCCCAAAAGTGAAAAGAGCTCTCCTTCATTTACACTCAAAGACAGTTCATCTACAGCTACAACGTCTTTATATCGCTTTGTCAGTGCTTTGATCTCTATAGCTTTCATCATTTACTCTCCTTCGATAAATGTCTTGCAAGTAATCCCTGATATATATCAGTAAGCATATCGCTTATAAGATCCGATTCAATCGATAAAAACGATGTAGCAAGCATCGCACCGATTCCGTGAACACAGCTCCACATTTCCATATGCATAAGCCATGCTTTTTCGGTAGTTAAACCACATAATTCCACTATCATCTGCACAGATTCCTCAAAGTCAGGTGATTTAGACGTATCCTCTCCGGTTCTGTCGCGCATAAACAAAAGCTTAAATAACTCTTTTTCTTCGCGTGCAAAGCGCAAGTATGCCATTCCGTATGATTTATATTTTGGATATTTACCTGCTTCGACTTCATCTTTGATAAATCTCCGATAGCACTCGTATGAAGATGTTATAACTGATTTTTCTAATTCTTTCATAGTTGAAAAATTAGAGAATATAGGCTGAGTTGAGCAGTTAAGTGCTGAGGCAATCGCCCTTGCGTTTATGGCCTGTGCCCCATTTGTTTTCACAAGCTCAAGTGTGCTTTTGATAACCTCTTCTTTTGTAACCTTTACCTTTGGCGGCATAGCTTACCTCCATAAAATAACATAAGTTATATAACATATGATATTTTATCACGATATTTTTTATTTGTCAACGGCAAGGCATAAAAAAAGCAGACTAAAGTCTGCTTTTTTCTTATATAAGAGTTTCAATATCTACGTATTCAAGATCAAGGCTCTTGGCAACGTTTTTGTTAGTGCACTTATGATCGTATATATTAACTCCGTTCATAAGTCCGCGATCCTTCTTGATTGCTTCCTCGAAGCCGAGGTTTGCCATCATTCTCGAATACTTAAAGGTCGAGTTTGACAGCGCCATAGTAGAGGTATAAGGAACTGCACCGGGCATATTTCCTACGCAGTAATGAACTATTCCCTCTTCAATAAATACGGGATTGTCGTGCGTGGTTACGTGAGAGGACTCACAGCATCCACCCTGGTCGATAGCGATATCAACTATAACCGCACCCTTTTTCATAAGCTTGAGATGCTCACGGCGGATAAGCTTAGGCGTCTTGCCACCGGGAATAAGAACCGATCCGATAACGAGATCAGCCTCTTTAAGCGACTTTCTTATATTTGCTTCTGAGCTGTAAAGAGTAGTTACAGAAGCTCCGAAAACGTCTTCAAGATAGGAAAGACGGTTCATATTGATGTCAAGCAAGGTTACCTGCGCATCGATTCCTACGGCAGCTTTGGCTGCATAAGTTCCTGCAACACCGCCACCTACGATAACTATCTTGCCTCTTTCAACTCCGGGAACTCCACCGAGAAGTATGCCTCGACCTCCGAAACTGCTCTCAAGATATTTTGCACCCTCCTGGATACTGAGTCTTCCTGCGATCTGGCTCATAGGACGAAGGCAAGGAAGATTCCCTTCATCATCCGTAATTGTTTCATAAGCAACAGCCTTAACTCCACTCTTTATAAGCGCCTCGCCAAGTCCGGGGTTGGGAGCAAGGTGAAGATAGGTAAAGAGTATCTGTCCGGGCTTAAGGAATCCGTATTCGCAGGGCTCGGGCTCTTTTACCTTGATTATCATATCCGATTTATCAAATACTTCAGCAGGTGTACCGAGCACGATTGCCCCTGCTTCCTTATACATTTCATCTGTAAAACCAACGCCGTCACCTGCTTTTGTCTCAACGTAAACGGTGTGTCCGTCAGCGATAAAAGCGGCTGCGTTATCGGGGGTTATACCAACTCTGTATTCATGATTTTTAAGCTCTTTTGTTGTTCCTATATTCATATATGATACTCCTTTTTTCGTTTATCGGATTATCGAAAAAACATAACTCCATTTTATCATACTAATATTATAAAATTTATCTTTTCATTTGTCAATGTTTTCTTTTTCATATCTATCAGCTATAGTCTTTGCGTAATCAAGTGCAGCATTGATATCAGAAGCAAAGCTATCAGCTCCTGCTTTTTCATAAAAGCCCGATTTCTTTATAACCGACATAGGAGCGGGGTTTACGTGCGAGAGAATAAGCTTCACTCCCCTTGCCTTACATACTGCAAGCAGAAGCTCGAGATTCTTCATTGCCGTTGCGTCAATTGACGGCACGGCACTCATTCTGAGAATTACGGTTTTTGTATCATCATCCAATGAAAAATCAAGGAATTTATCTGCATCTGCAAAAAACATAGGCCCGTTTATTTCATAAACTACCGTACCTGAGGGTATCTCTTTTACCTTACTATCGTCGCTTTTATCCTTTGCTTCCCAACGGCGCACGTAGGTTACGTCCGACATTTTCTTCATGAAAAGCACTGCTGAGAACACAAGTCCTACGGCTATAGCTACTACGAGATCAAATACGACGGTAAGCACGAAGGTAATAACCAATACAAAAATATCGCTAAACTGCGAAAAACGGCAGATATGCACGAAATGTCTCCACTCGCTCATATTGTACGCAACCATAAAGAGTATTGCTGCAATTATAGGCATAGGTATCATTTTTGCCAAAGGCATAAATACCAAAAGAAACAGAAGCAATACTATCGCATGAACCATTCCGCTGATAGGTGAACGACCTCCGTTTTTAACGTTTGCGGCTGTTCTTGCAATAGCACCCGTTGCTGGTATTCCTCCAAACACGCCCGAACAGATATTGCCTACGCCCTGTGCTATGAGCTCTGTATTTGAATTATGTCTGTCGCCTATCATTCCGTCGGAAACGACGCACGACAGAAGAGATTCGATGGCCGCAAGGATAGCAATGGTAAATGCACTCGGAATAACTGCTTTTACAGTATCAAAGCTGAAATGAGGGATAGACGGCATAGGAAACGCAGAGGAAAGGTCGGGATAAAGCGTGCCTATTGTATTCACCTTCAAGGGAGTGAACTGCACAAGCAGAATACCGACGATTACCGCAATGATAGAGGGCGGGATTTTGGATACGATCTTCGAAAATGCACCAAGCTTGGCCTTGCCAAGCATAGGCCATAATATGAGGACAGCGAGACCGATAAGTCCAACTATCAACGCATGAAAATTAACGCTTCCGATCGACTCGGCTACTGCCTCGACCTTTTCTACAGTTTCAATAGCGTTTGTACCGGGAGCAAAGGTAAGGCCAAGAAAATCCTTTATCTGACCGATAGCAATCGTTACGGCAATACCTGCGGTAAATCCGGTAGTAATGGTCATCGGTATGTATTTTATGAGAGAGCCAAAGCGGAACACACCCATAAGTATAAGCATAACACCCGCAAGAACGGTTGCGGTTATAAGTCCCGAAAGTCCGTGAGCTGCAACTACACCGGCAACTATAGTTGCGAATGCAGCGGTAGGACCGGATATATTCACACTGCTTCCGCCAAGAAAAGCTATGACAAAGCCTGCAAAAATAGCGGTATAAAGTCCCTGCTCGGGTGAAACACCCGATGCTATCGCAAGAGCGATAGACAAAGGAAGCGCAATTATAGCAACTATGATACCTGCTATAATATCACTTGCAAATTTTGATGCGCTGTAATTTTTTAGCGTGCTGAAAAGCTTGGGTTGAAAAGTCTTCATATTAAATCGGAGCATCTTTTTGACGTTCCGCCTCCATAAAAAAATAAGCAAGATTATTATACAACTGCTAAAGGACTTTTTCAATACAAAAATTCGACAAATATGCAGTACTGTATCGTTATTTTTTATAACACCAAAAACAGTAAAATATGCTCTGAATTGCTTTTTTAAAACAAATCGTTGATTATATCGGTGCAAAATGATATAATGTAAACAAACAGGATAACGCTGTCGCTTCAATATAACATATTGATTTTATCCCAAGGAGGTATACATATGTCAGAGCTTTTAGCATCACTCCACCCTGCCCTCGTATGCATTATCGTCTGCTCGGCAAAGATAATCGAGATATCTATCCAATCTCTCAAAACCTGCATGATGGTAAAGGGGCAAAGATTAAAGGCGGCCGCACTCGGGTTTATCGAGTGCACTATATGGGGTCTTGTTATATCAACTATAATTGGAACTTTGGGGGATAATATCCTTTTGCTTCTCTTTTACTGTGCAGGATATGCCGCAGGACTGTTTATCGGCTCTACCATTGAAGGCAAGATAGCACTCGGAACGTCCAATCTTGAGCTTATCGCAAACGATGAAAGCACAGAAAAAATAATAGCGTTTCTGAAGGCAAACAATAAAGGCTACACCGTTTTTGACGGCTACGGTTCAACCGATAAAATGAATATGATATTTATAGTGTTGCCGAGAAAAGAAGCTCCTCGACTGCTCAAGGATATACGCAGGGTATGCGATAACAAGGTATTCGTGGTTGCATCCGAGGTCAGCAAATATGCAGGCGGATACGGAATGGTAAAATAACAGTAATTTCAAAAAAACTATGGAGACTGTCGTCTCCATAGTTTTTTATATTCCATATGTAAGCGTTATCGGATCCTGAAATATAGGGATCTTGGGTGTAAAAAAGGTAAATATCACGAAAGAAATCGCTATCAAGCAGAGCATAGTAAAGGAAAGCTTCGGATAGAGACACTGCACACCGTCTTTTTTGAATATCCTCGTCTCGAACGCAAACGTCACTGCCGCAGATACAAAAAAGATTGCAATATTTACCCATCCGGGTGATCTGCCAAAAGCACCGTTATAGGTATAAAACAGCACAGGGATAAGTGTCAGTCCGAGCACCGTTCCGTAAAGCTTGACACACCAAAAGCTTTTGCAATCCTTAAAAAACGAACTCTCTATCAATGCGAAGGCAAACAGCGGAAAAAACAGAAGCTTCATATGCTCCCACGTTGATTCGTTTACACCCGAAAAAAGGGCGCTCAGAGTGCTTTTGCCACTCCATTCGTAAAGAAAGTGAAGCAGCGTTCCAAGGAGCGACACGACCGCAAATCCGAAAAACTGCCAAAGCGATATATCCCGTTTCATAACCCACCTGCCAATTCAGTTAATACTTAATCTCTATTCATAAATGCTCGTTTTTATTCTATAGCCTTGCGAATCCGGGCACAGCGTGCTATAATATTTTCAGAAGAAAACAAACAATACGTTGATAAATACAAGTAGGTTATAATGGAAACAAGATCAGTACTTATAACGGGTGCATACGGCGGTATGGGAAGCGCAAGCGTAAAGGTTCTTTCCGATATGGGCTTTCGTGTTTTTGCGCTTGATAAAAGAATAGGAGATGCAGATAATAACGTTATTCCAATCGAGGCAGATATCACCTGCGAGGATAGCGTAAGGTCTGCTTTTGAGGTTGTCAGAAGCCATACGGATTCGCTTTTTGCAATCATTCATTTTGCAGGGATCTATATGCTCGATTCGCTTGTTGAGATGGACAGCGAAGCGTTCCGACGTATATTTGATATCAATATGTACGGAGCGTATCTTATAAACAGGACATTCCTTCCGCTTTTGAAAAAGGGTAGCCGTATTCTAATAACGACAAGCGAGCTTGCACCTCTTGACCCTCTTCCCTTCACCGGTATATATGCCGTGACCAAAGGTGCTCTTGATAAATACGCATACTCGCTCAAAATGGAGCTTCAGCTGCTCGGCATCTACGTTTCGGTGCTTCGGGCAGGTGCTGTTGACACCGGTATGCTCGGTGTATCCACCAATGCGCTCGACCGCTTTTGCGAGAAAACCAAGCTATATAACTGTAACGCAGAGCGTTTCAGGCGGATAGTCGGCAGCGTTGAAGCAAAATGCATTCCTGCAAGCAAGCTTGCTAAAAAAGCAGTTAGTATAATTCAAAAGAAATCTCCTGCATTTGCATATAGCATAAATCGGAATCCTCTTTTGCTTCTTCTCGGAGCATTACCCAAGCGTATTCAACTTTGGGTGATAAAATTGATCCTTCACACAAGTAATCAGTAAACGCTTGAACCGTCTTATTCATATCTCTTGCAAGTTGACTTTTAACAATATCAGAGATATAATTATCTTATAAAAATTAATTTCAAGGTGCAATAAAATGAGCAAATATGATTTTGAATCGATAATAGACAGACACGGACGTGATGCGCTTGCGCTTGATGCGCTCGGCACAGGCGGTGCTCCCGGTCTTCCCAAGGAAGGCTTTGACGCTATTCCTATGTGGGTTGCTGATATGAATTTTCCTACTCTGCCCTGCATATGCGAGTCAATGCAAGAGCGCCTAGACCATCCTGCCTTCGGATATTTCATCCCGAGAGACGAGTACTACGATGCTATAATCCGCTGGCAATACGACCGCAACGGCACCGAGGGAATTGAGCATAAGCATATCGGTTACCAAAACGGAGTAATCGGCGGACTTATCTGCGCTATGGGGACGTTCTGTTCTCGAGGTGATAACGTTCTCGTTCACGGCCCAACGTATATCGGCTTTTCAAATTCTCTTAAAAACAGCGGATACAACATTGTAACCAGCCCTCTTGTCCTCGACAGAGACAACGTATGGCGTATGGATTTTGAAGATATGGAAAGAAAGATAGCAGAAAATCATATACACGCAGCCATCTTCTGTTCACCTCATAATCCGACCGGCAGGGTCTGGGAAAGATGGGAAATAGAGCGAGCAATGGAGATATACCGCAAATACGACGTTTACGTCGTTTCTGATGAGATATGGTCTGATATAATCCTGCACACAAATAAGCATATCCCAACCCAATCAGTCAGCGAGGACGCTCGTCAGCGTACAGTTGCTCTTTACGCACCTTCAAAAACCTTCAATTTGGCAGGACTTATCGGTGCTTATCATATAATTTACAACGACCGCCTTCGTGACCGCATGGAAAAGGAAGCTTCCCTATCTCACTACAATTCAATGAATATGCTTTCAATGTATGCACTGATCGGTGCATATAAAAAGGAGGGACGAGAGTGGGTAGATGAGCTTTGCGAGGCGCTCGGCACCAACGTAGACTATGCATGTAACTACATAAGCGAGCATTTCAGCGGTGTCAGCGTAGCAAGACCGCAGGGCACGTATATGCTGTTTATTGACTGCGCCAAGTGGATGGTTGAGCACAATATGACACTCGATCAGCTCTTAAAGGCCGGTTGGGACGTTGGCGTTGCATGGCAGGATGGAAGACATCACGGCGGAACAACGCATATTCGTATAAACCTTGCCCTTCCCTTATCTCGTGTAAAAGAAGCGTTTGACCGCTTGGATAAATACGTTTTCAACGGAGCTTATTAAAATGATACTGGAAACCAATCGTCTCATTCTCCGCCCGTGGTGCGAGGATGATGCAGAAGAATTATATAAATATGCCAGTGACCCCGATATAGGTCTGCCTGCAGGCTGGCCACCGCATACAAGCGTTGAAAACAGCCGTGAGATAATCCGAGGAGTGCTCAGTGCGCCCGAGACTTACGCCGTTTGCCTGAAGGAAACCGGTAAGCCTGTTGGCAGTATCGGCTTTCACAGAGCCGATCTTGCAGATCTTGATGATGAATATGAGCTTGGATATTGGATAGGCAAGCCATTTTGGGGCAAGGGACTTATTCCCGAGGCATCGAGAGAGATACTTCGCCATGCCTTTGAGGATCTTCACATGAACAGAGTCTGGTGCGGATATTATGACGGCAACGTCAAGAGCAAACGAGTTCAGGAAAAGCTCGGCTTTATCTATCACCACACCACCGAAGGTATAGAGGTTAAATTGATAAACGAGATACGAACAGGTCATGCAATGCTTATGACAAGACAGACCTGGGAGAAAAATAAAATATAGTTCGAATTAAAAAAGGAGATAGAAATAAAATCTATCTCCTTTTTATATTTAACGTATCACCTATATCAAAGACCTAAGAGCATTTTGACATATGAAAGATATTCCCTCACCCATGCTGTGAACAGAAATTCCTTCATCGGCGTTTCCGCCTTAATGTATAGCGCATCAACACCTGAGCGAGAGCACATAAGCCTTATTCTCGGAATATGTGTGTCGGAAGAGATGCAGATTATCTGTCGGTCGGTAAGCTCAAGCTGTTCAATCAATTCTACAGAGTAAAGGATATTCTCCTTTGTATTTGATGCCCTCTCCTCGAGAAAGATGCGATCGGGAGAAACACCTCGCTCTACCATATAGTTAAACATACCTAAGGCTTCGGTGAAGGGCTCGTCAGGGCCCCTACCGCCACTGACGATACAAACAGCACCGCTATCCTCAAGCATTGCGTCTACGGCAACGTCAAGGCGAGAGGCAAGCGTTTTTGCAGGCCCGTCTGCCTTTACCTTTGCTCCAAAAACGATGTATACGTTTTCAACACCGTCCTCTTGAGCACTCGGCTGTGCGCTTGGTGAGAGATGAATGTACCCCACAAGAAAAGCAAAGGTTACAGCATAAAACACCATTGCACACGACATGATAATTTTTACATAGAGATATATCTTGCCAAGTCCTGCTCTTAATAACCTGCGAAACAAATACGGAATTATCACTCCGAGTATAACAGATAAGGTTATAAACAGAGGAAACGTCCCTTCGGGTGAAATGATCAGCTTCAAAAGATATGATGCGAAGCAAATCACTGTGAATGCCCCGAATATGCGATAAATTCGGGAGAATATTTTATCGGTTTTAGAAAAGTAATTCATATTAAACTAATCATTATATTACGGTATGTGTTGTGGTCGAATAAATGAACAATATCATTATATCAGATTTTTTTTACAGAATAAGGTTTGAATTGTAAAGAATTTTTTTGAGTAAATCTTGAGAAAAAAACGGTATCACGTTGAAAAAAGAGCAATTTTGCGGTATAATTTTTTGAAAACAACACTTTCGTTAAAACTTGTTGTTCATATTTCCTTTTATATTTGGCATAATTAAAGCACCAAATAAAAAAGGAGAAGGAAAATGAACACAGATAAGATCTACGCAGAATCCATCGCAAAGGAGTATGCTCCAAAGGATAATTCAAAGATAGTCGCACTTCGCAAGCTCGATGCAAAGGCAAAGCTTCCGGCAACGGTTTTCACCTACACCTTCGGCATCGCTTCAACACTGATCGCAGGTACCGGAATGTGCCTTGCTATGCAGGTCATTGGAGGAACGATGCCCCTTATGATCCTCGGAATCATAATAGGCATCATCGGCTTTGCATTTTGCGGTATAAATTATCCAATCTATAAAAAAATTCTTGAAAACGGAAAAAAGAAATACGCTTATGAAATCGTTGAGCTTGCAAGAGAGATCAGCGAAGGAAAATAAATTATAATAAGAGGGACGTCTTATGAACAAAAATGAAAGCAAATATTTTAATACTGCACTCAAAATGGACGAAGCCCTCATTTTGCTTCTTGAAAAGAAGGAGTTTGCCTATATCACGGTCAAGGAGATATGCGATACGGCAGGGGTGAATCGCTCTACCTTTTATCTGCACTATGAGAACACGAACGATCTTTTGAAGGAAACGACGCAGTATATCCTCAACAAGCATTTTGCTTATTATAATGTGAATGAAAAGGATGCGGCTCAAAGGCTGGAAAGCGGTAAACGCAAGGATCTGATATTCGTAACACACGAGTACCTGACGCCTTATCTGACCTTCATTAAAGAAAACCGACGAATCTTCAGTCTTACGATCAAGCAATTTCACGTAATGAATATGGAAGAGGTTTACGACCACCTGTTTAAATACATTTTTGAGCCGGTGCTTGAGCGTTTTTTAGTTCCCGAAAAGGAACGGCCTTACGTTATAAAATTCTATTTGACAGGCGTTTTTTCAATCGTCATGGAATGGCTTGAAAAGGACTGCGAGGAAGATATAGACTTTGTAATCAAGGTTATAACCGATTGCGTTTTGGGAGCACGGAATACGGATGAATAGGACGCTGAAGATCGCACTTCTTAGCCTGGTTTTTAATATGGCCTTTGCTGCTTATCATATCGTATACGGAACGCTCACTCACTCCTGGTGGCTTTTTACTGCGGGAATCTATTACTCAATTTTGAGCATCGTCCGCTTTGCCGTGCTTCAGTCTCGTAGAAATAAGCACACGGTAACGAGATTTGCGGGCGTGATGCTGATGCTGCTGTCTCTGTCTCTTGTCGGTACGGTCATTCTTGCAGTCGTTCGAGACAGAGGAGTCGTAATGCATGAGATCGTTATGATAGCGATGGCTGTATATTCATTTACAAAAATAACACTTGCTACCTTAAATTTAATAGGGTCGAGAAAAAGCACCTCAGCAAAGCTCATTACATTGCGAAACATATCATTTGCTGATGCTTGCGTTTCAATATTCGCATTGCAACGCTCAATGCTCGTATCATTTGGAGATATGTCTACAACCGACGTATCTGTTTTTAACGCAGTAATAGGCTCGGCGGTTTGCATCGTCGTCTTTCTGCTTGGACTTAACCTTGTCAGAAGTAAAAAGATTTTATTTAAAAAATTAAAATGAGAAAAGCCGATGAAGAATCAAACGATTCTAAATCGGCTTTTACGTTTATCTGAGTAACGTATAATCAATAATCTATGATGTGAGATAATTGAAATGCTTGTAAAAATATGATATAATAGTTTTTGACGTAAAGGACGGTGTAATCGATGCTATTATTCAAGGCGCTCATAAAATTCATTATGGGACTATTGCTTGTAGGAGTTCTTCTGTTTCTCCCATCAGGCAGTTTTGGGTACGCAAATGGGTGGCTCTTTATCTGTCTGTTATTTATACCGATGCTGCTTCTTGGTATAGTTTTGTTTTTCAAATCTCCATCTCTTCTCGAAAAACGCCTGAGTGCCAAGGAAGAAGAAAAAACACAAAGAGGCGTCGTTGCAATATCGGGACTTTTGTTCATCGCCGGCTTTGTAATTGCAGGTCTTGATTTCCGCTTTGGTTGGTCATACGTTCCCACATGGGTAGTTGTAGTTGCCTCTGCGATACTTCTTGTATCCTACGCACTCTACGCCGAGGTAATGCGAGAAAATGCATATCTTTCAAGAACAATTGAGGTTCAGGATAACCAAAAGGTAGTTGATACAGGACTTTACGGCATCGTTAGACATCCGATGTATGCGGTGACGGTATGGTTATTTCTTTCAATCCCGATAGTGCTGGGCTCGTGGTGGTCGCTCCTTTGCTTTTTGCCTTATATTGCCGTTATCGCTGTGCGAATACTCAATGAAGAAAAGGTGCTTGTGTCCAGGCTCTATGGATATTCTGATTATATGAAAAAGGTCAAATACAGACTGATTCCGTTTATTTGGTAATTATAAATGCATATCGTATCATCAGATAGAATAGAAACAGACGGTAGAAAGCTTTGTAAAAAAATTACCGCTTCATCATATATTTCGTCGCAATTTACCTTTCATATTCTCCGGTATATCTTTATCAGAAAAAACTGCATCCACCACTTCAGCTAAACAAAGCGTATGCATATACGTATTTCCCATTCTTCCGTGCGGTGAATGTGATTTTTGCAAAATATAGCAATGGTCGAACTGTACCCATTACGATTATTACGGCTCGCGTCGTGACGGAGGAATGCAATCAGAGCTGCTGATAAAAGAATCAACTTTGATCTTTCTTCCGGATGAAATAAGCTAACACCCTCGATGATGTGCTGCGATTTTTTTAATTTAGGTGACCGGTTGAAGACATTTTAAGATCAAAAGATCGATCTTTTATATATCGATATTATGGACGGCAATTTCGTATCCAACATTGCCTTGGGCACAAATGCATTGTTTGGTGAAACTCCTCTTGCAGAGAGTATTATCAATTTCAAAAATAGATGTGCGAGGCTTAAAAATTTTATTAAATAAAAACAGGAGACATTATGAAAGACAAACGATATCTTCTCGGACTTGATTTCGGTAGCCTCTCAGTAAGATGCATCATAGCAGACGAATATGGCAACGAAATAGGCGGAGCTTCGGCTAATTATCCTCACGGGGTTATGGATAAAGAACTTCCTTCAGGGATAAAATTGCCGCAACGATTTGCCCTTCAACATCCGGATGACTATCTGACATCCGCAAAGCAAGCCATTCGTGAATCACTTGACGTCACAAAGGTCATACCATCTAATATAGTAGGACTGGGAATTGATTTCACAGCATCAACAATTCTTGCCGTGGACGAGAACCTAACTCCTCTTTGTATGAAAGAAGAATTTACAAACGAGCCGCACGCCTACGTTAAGCTTTGGAAGCATTACGGTGCATCAGAGGAGGCAGAAATAATTCTTGCTCTTGCCAAGAAACGAGGTGAGGGTTGGCTGTCGCAGTGCGGTCAATACATCTCTCCGGAATGGACGCTTCCAAAAATCTTCGAGACGCTTCGAAAAGCGCCGAAGGTTTATGATGCAACCTACCGATTTGTTGAAGCGGGAAATTGGATCACATGGTTGATAACAGGAACAGAGGGGCATTCTGTTGACTTCGTAGGCTACAAGAGCCACTGGAATGAAGAAAACGGATATCCTTCAGATGATTTTATGTCGTCACTTTCTCCGAAGCTTTCCAACATCGTCGGTACGAAAATATCTAACAAGGTCATAGCTACTGCATCTTGTGCAGGTCACTTGTCGGAAAAAGGAGCAGAGCTTCTGGGACTTTGCCCCGGAACTGCCGTATCATCCGCATATATCGACGCACATGCTGTAATTCCCGGATTAGAGCTTAACCGTCCCGGAGAGCTTATAGCAATTCTCGGAACTTCCGCGGTATATATCGTACATTCAGAAGAATATAAGCCTATCTATGGCGTAATGGGATGTGTTAAAGATGCCTATCTTCCGAATCTTTATACCTATGAAACCGGGCAGGCAGCATTAGGTGATATATTCGATTGGTTTGTAAAAAACTGTGTTCCCGCTTCATACGAAAAAGAAGCCGATGACCTACAGATCAGTACGCATAAACTGCTAACTCAAAAGGCATCATCACTTTCTGTTGGCGAAAGCGGTCTCATTGCTCTTGACTGGCATAATGGAAACCGCAATCCTTTATGTGATTCCAAACTATCTTCCGTGATGCTGGGTATAAATATGGGAACACGACCTGAAGAAATATATCGTGCTTGGCTCGAGTCTACTGTTTTCGGCGCCCGTTCGATCGTAGAAAATTTAGAAGCAGGTGGCGTTCCTATCAACCGTATCATAGCAGCCGGTGGAATTGCACTTAAGAACGAATTATTTATGCAGATATTTGCTGACGTTTTTGGACGTGATATTGAAGTTTCTTCATCTACACAGGCAGGTGCCCTTGGTATGATCTCATTTGCAGCTGTCGCAGCCGGTATCTTCCCCGATGTTGTATCAGCATCACAAACCTTTGCCAAGCCTATCGCCAAGGTTTATAAACCGATTCCCGACAACCATGAAAAATACGAGAAACTTTATCAAGAATATAAAATTCTTACCGATTATTTTGCTAAAGGCGGAAATGATATTATGAAACGAATAGGCAAATAAACTATAAAAACAAGTCATAAAAGGGCTGACGAAATCAATTGTCAGCCCTTAAATTTTATATAATTAGTAAGCATAGCCACGTATAAACAGCATAAATCGTTTAAAATTAGATAAAAGGTGTTTTTCGCTTAGGTTCATCCTAACCAAACAGAAAGTGCGTGGGTAATACCCACGCACTTTCTATTTGGTCGAGATGACAGGATTCGAACCTGCGGCATCTTGCTCCCAAAGGTCGGGTTTTACTTGGTTTTTTGTTACTTTAAAACATTTTTTAGTCGTTTTTATTCCGAAAAAGAGCCGTTTTTTGTGCTCTTTGACACTCTCGTGTGCGCTGTCTCCGTTCGCTCCGAGGCCATCTATGGTCAGTTCTGTGGTCAGAAATACCTCCCGTGAAAGTTAACCCACGGGAGGCTCTGTTGTTTATCGTACTACCGAGGAATGACTGTAAATATAGAATTCCTCTTGGCTCGGCATCCACGCCTTTTCCTTTGGCGGAAATGTCGCATCGAATGCTTCAACTCCGGCGGTGTCCTCACAGCAGTCGGCGGCGGTTGATGGGATGTACATCCACTTTCTTCCGTCAAGTGCGCCCGGAACAAGTTCACAAACGAGCAATGCCGTCGGGAAGTTCCTGGGGACGACAAAGCTGACATTCTTCTTTTTGCAGCTCACGAATCCTCGGCTGACATAGTTAGCGGGATTGCCAAAATTTATGTTCACATCGTAACCGATTCTGCGTGCTTCTCCAAAGGAATGCTCAATCAGTATCTTTCCGAGCTTCTGCCTTTGATATTCAGGTGC
>JAZSMJ010000025.1:0-37193 GCA_045535815.1 Eubacteriales bacterium | reverse complement strand
CCGCCATCACCTGCGCCTTCATCGTATCACTGATATTCAAGGGTAAGCCTAAATAAAGGTATGTTTATAGGGGGAAACCTTTTTGTAAAAAGGCTTCCCCCGTATCCCTTTTCAAAAACTTTTGGGGCATAATCTATGTTAGTGCGAACAACGTGCGTAAATATAAGCAGTTGCTGTATCTATTAGCAAGCAGTCTGTATTTTGAAGTTTTTTGTCCAACTTTTTTTCAAAAAAGTTGGAAAGAGAATTTCCACCGCCACTTGGCGGTTGAAATTTCTTCTTCCCCCGTATTTCCTAAAACCCGTTTCCTCTCACCTCGGATATTCTGCTTATTATCATAAATGCGGCGGGGTCGATATCGTGGACGAGGCGCTCGACCTTGGCGAGCTCACGGCTTGAGAACACGCTCAGAACTATCTGCGTTTCTCTGTGAAGATGTCCGGTCACACCTGACAGAAGGGTAACGCCTCTGTCGGCGTGGGTGAGTATCGCCTTGGTTATCTCGTCATACTTTTCGCTTACCACCTTTATCTCGGTCTTGCTCGTGCCGATTATCATAACTCTGTCTACCGCCAGCGCATACAGCACGATAAGCAAAACGCCGTACAGCACATGCTCGGTATCGGCACTCGGCGCTTGCACCGCAAGCACGGCTATATCAAACGCCCAAAGGCTTACCGACAGCGGTATTCTCAGCTTTTTGCTGAGTATAATAGCGGCAATATCAACGCCGCCCGTTGAAGCGCCTGCTCTCACCGTCATTCCTATGGATATTCCCGAGATAATGCCGCCGAAAATAAGGCAGAGAAGCGGATCGGTGGTTATCACGGCATCCCTTGCCGCAAAGCTTATCACCTCAAGCGCTAATGGATATATTATAGACGAGAGCGCCGCCATTGCCGCAAATCTCTTGCCCAGCGCCACCCAACCTACTGCAAACAGCAGTATATTTAGGGCGAGCACGCTCACCGAAACCGGTATAGCTGCGATGCGGTCAAGAAAGAGGGCAAGACCGGTAACGCCGGTGGTTATCAGTCTGCCCGGCACGATAAAAAAGACCACGTTTGCTGCATACAGCACGTTCCCGACTATTATAAGTGCGATATCCCTTATCCTTTTTGCCCTGACGCTCATACCCTTGCCTCCCGCCGTTTTTATTTATGCTTCCCGATAAGCAGCATTTGTATTCGACTTGATTGACAAGGCTTTTATACGGTGGTATAATTAAAGTGAAAATAAAAGCGAGAAGGTATATTTTATGAAGGTTATTGATATTATCAAGGGCAACAGACCTACACTTTCGTTTGAGGTCTTTCCGCCAAAAACGTGGGACAACTTTGATGCCGTAATGACTGCGACGCGTGAGATAGCGGCGCTTCGCCCCGATTTTATGAGCGTTACCTACGGAGCAGGTGGCGGCACGTCCAAATACACCGCAGACATCGCCTGCGCCATACGTGATGACGGCGTTACGCCGATAGCACACCTGAGCTGCATATCCTCAAACAGGGATATGATACATAGCCTTCTCGAGGATCTGAGAGCAAGGGGAATCGAAAATATACTCGCCTTAAGAGGTGACCTTCCTACCGGAATGGATAAGACGCATCTTGAATACCGCTATGCAAGCGAGCTTGCGAGCGAGATACGAAGCTTTGGCGGATTTTGCATAGGCGGAGCCTGCTATCCCGAAAGCCACCCCGAGAGCGAGAGCAGTCAAAAGGATATAGAGGCTCTCAAAATAAAGGTTGAGAGCGGATGCGAGTTTTTGACCACGCAGATGTTCTTCGACAACAATATCCTTTATAATTTCCTATACCGCCTCTACAGAGCAGGGGTGGACGTTCCGGTGGTTGCAGGGATAATGCCGGTCACCAACGCAAAGCAGATAAAAAGAATATGCTCGATCTCGCAAAACGCACTTCCGCAGCGCTTTCTCCGACTGGTCGACCGATACGGCGACAAGCCCGAGGCTATGAAGCAGGCAGGTATCGCATATGCGACCGAGCAGATAATCGACCTTCTTGCCAACGGCATTAATGCAGTTCACGTTTATTCGATGAACAAGCCTGACGTTGCCGCCGCTATCAAGAGCAATATATCGGAAATACTGAAATAAAGGCAGGCAGATATGAAAGCTGATATCAGAGAAATAATAAAAGAGCGCCGTCTGTATTTTGACGGCGGCACGGGCTCCTGCCTGCAGGACGCTTGCTCTCGGTACAATGCCGTGCCCGAGCTTCTGAACGTCATAGCGCCCGATGAAATTACAGACCTTCACCGCCGCTATCTTGACGCAGGCTGTAACATTATCAAAACAAACACCTTCGGTGTAAGCCGAGTAAAATATCAAAACTACAAAGAGCTTATAGACGCCGCACTCGACTGCGCAAAAAAGGCGGTGTCGGGAAGAGAGGACGCATATATCGCACTTGATATAGGCCCACTCGGAAAGCTTTTAAAGCCTCTTGGTGAGCTTGATTTTGAGGATGCGGTCTCTATCTTTGCCGATAACATAAGAGCGGCAAAGGGATTGGGAGCAGACCTTATACTTATCGAGACCATGAACGACAGCTACGAGACCAAGGCGGCAGTTATAGCCGCAAAGGAAAACTCGGAATTGCCGATATTCGTCACAAACGTTTACGACGAGGGCGGAAAGCTGATGACGGGCGCATCGCCCGAGGCGATGATTGCTATGCTTGAGGGGCTTTCGGTTAGCGCTCTCGGAATGAACTGCTCACTCGGCCCCGACAAGATGCTTCCCCTGATAGACAGATTTACCGCCTGCACATCGCTTCCCATTATAGTCAATCCCAATGCAGGACTGCCAAGCGTGGTGGACGGCAAAACGGTATATAATACCGATGCGGATACCTTTGCCTCTCTTATGGCAGAGATGGCAAAAAGGGGAGGATGCATCCTTGGCGGATGCTGCGGTACTACCCCCGAATATATAAAAAAGACGCATGAAAAAACAAAGGATATCCCATATATTATCCCCGATAAGAAGGAGCTGACGGTGGTATCCTCCTATACTCATGCAGTTACCATAGGTGTAAAGCCTATCCTCATAGGCGAAAGAATAAATCCGACGGGAAAGAAAAAGCTGAAAGAGGCTCTTCGAGAGCAGGATATGGGATATATTCAGAACGAGGCAGTCGCTCAGCAGGAGGCAGGCGCGCATATCCTTGACGTGAACGTCGGTCTGCCCGAGATAGACGAGGCAGAGATGATGAGGGCGGCTGTAGAGGCGGTTCAGGCAGTGAGCGACCTTCCGCTTCAGATAGACTCAAACCAAAGCGGCGTAATCGAGGGCGCTCTGCGTATCTGTAACGGCAAGCCGCTTATTAATTCGGTAAACGGCGATATGGCGAGTATGAGGGCGATATTCCCCCTTGCTAAAAAATACGGCGGTACGGTGATAGCACTTGCCATGGACGAAAACGGCATACCCAAGACTGCCGCCGAGCGTGCTGATATTATCGCAAGGATAGCTTCGGTTGCCGCTGAATACGGCATTGAGAAAAAGGATATTATTGCCGACCCGCTTGCTCTTACGGTATCGTCAGACAGCAATAGCGCCGCCGTCACGCTTGAGGCGGTAAGGCTTATCAGCGAGATGGGTATAAAGACAAGCCTTGGCGTTTCCAATATATCGTTCGGTCTGCCTGCAAGGGATAAGATAAACGCTGCCTTCTTTGCGTTAGCGCTCGACTGCGGCCTTTCATGCGCTATCATGAATCCGTTTTCGCAGAGTATGCTCGATACCTATCACGCATACTGCGCCCTTCGTGGATACGACGTCGGATGCGCCGAATATATCGAATATGCAAATGCGTCAAGTGCGCCCGATATCCCCACTGCTGCAAAGGCGCAGGATAAGGGCGAGCTTCACAGAGCTATAGTAAAGGGCATCAAAAAGGATGCCGTCAGCATATCGGAAGGGCTTCTCCCCGCGGCATCGCCGCTTGATATAATAAACTCGCAGATAATCCCTGCCTTAAACGAGGTGGGTGAAGGCTTTGAGGCAAACAGGATATTCCTGCCCCAGCTTCTTATGAGTGCGGATGCCGCCTGCGCCGCATTTGAGGTCCTCAAGGGCTCAATGTCAAAGGACGGTGCGTCAGCTGAGGAGCACTCGGTCATACTCGCTACCGTCAAGGGCGATATCCACGATATCGGAAAGAATATCGTCAAGGTCATGCTCGAAAGCTACGGCTTTGCGGTATACGACCTCGGACGTGACGTTTCACCCGAGAAAATACTCGAGAGTGCCATCGAAAAAAGCTGCTCACTCGTTGCGCTGAGTGCGCTGATGACCACCACAGTTCCTGCAATGGAAGAGACCATAAAGCTGCTACACGAAAGTGGAAGGGGCATCAAGGTGATGGTCGGCGGTGCGGTTCTTAATTCCGACTACGCCAAAATGATAAACGCCGACTTCTACGGAAGCGACGCTATGGAAGCAGTCCGCATAGCACTTGAGTTTTATAAGTGAGAAAAAGCTTAACGCCGAAGCGTTAAGCTTTTTTTGCGGTTGATATGAAGCGATTTCACAGTTTTAGTGATATTCCGCCGATGGCGGAGTGATATATTTTGCCTTTGGCAAAATGTGATATTTCTGCCTCGCAGAAGTGATATTATATTCGCCTTTAAAACTCGCGAAGCGAATATCACTCGCCGTAAGGCGAATACAACTGAAAAAAGCAAGTCTTTCGACTTGCTTTTTTCTGGAGCGGGTGATGGGAATCGAACCCACGCGACCAGCTTGGAAGGCTGGAATTCTACCATTGAACTACACCCGCAGTTTTGACTGCCGTATAATAATACCACACAAGCGCCGTTTTGTCAAGAGTATTTTTCAAAAAAAAGTCTTTTTTTATTTAATCGTCAGCTCTGCGCATCTGTCCCTACGGGAGAAGGTAGGCTGTGCACTAACAATCCCTCACCGCCTTCGGCGGAGCTCCCTTTGCACAAGGGAGCCACGGCGGCAGTAAGCCACCGCCCTACGAAGTTTGTTCGAACACACCGTAGGGGCGAATTCTATATCCGCCCGGAAAGGTAACGCTTTGAAGGTCCTGTGTCGGTGTGCTCAAACGAAAAAATACAGCATAGAGCTTTGCTCTATGCTGTATTTTTTGGTGCGCCTGACAGGAATTGAACCTATGAGAAATTTTTCTGCTGCCTGCGGCATCCGAAAAATATCTCCCGAAGTTGCATTCAGAAAAACTGTATCCAAATGTATTTCGCAACTTCAAGTGCATCTTCTCAACCTATCAAGCAAATAACAAAGGGATGGGCAAAGCCCATCCCTTTGTTATTGGTGCGCCTGACAGGAATTGAACCTGCACATCGAAGATACCAGATCCTAAGTCTGGCGCGTCTGCCAGTTCCGCCACAGGCGCATAGTTTAGCGGTTGCGTCTTTTATTATACCACGCTGAATCGATTAAGTCAATATAAAAAGGCAGCACGCTCACTAAAAAAGTGAGCGTACTGCCTTTTTGGAGGGTCTATATTTTTTCGTATTTTATCTCATTATCTTCTGCCGTAGCCCGAACTGAATCTCCCGATTTGAATTCGCCCGAGAGCAGCGCAGTTGAGAAGCTGTCCTCTATCCGTCTTTGTATGCCTCGGCGGAGCGGTCTTGCACCGTATACCTCGTCCATGCCTTCCTTTGAGACCAATTCGACCACCTCATCCGAAAACTCAACGGTTATTCCCATTGCAGCTATTCGTTCCTTTATTTCATCAAGCATTATCTTGGCGATGCTCTTTATATTTTCACAGCTCAGCTTGTTGAACACGATTATATCGTCAACACGGTTGAGAAACTCGGGCTTGAAGGTATCCTTGAGATACGACATCGCCATTTCGGAAACGCTTTTCTGAGCGCTTGTGTCGGATGCGTCGGAAAATCCGAGTGAGCGACGCTTTTCGGTGATAGCCGATGCTCCGACGTTTGAGGTCATTATAATGACGGCGTTCTTGAAATCGACCTTTCTGCCCTGAGCGTCGGTAAGAATACCGTCCTCAAGTATCTGCAAGAGCATATTGAAAACGTCGGGGTGCGCCTTTTCTATCTCGTCGAAGAGAACTACCGAATAGGGATGTCTTCTTATCTGCTCCGTGAGCTGACCGCCGTCGTCGTAGCCGACGTAGCCGGGGGGAGAGCCTATCATTTTAGATACGCTGTGCTTCTCCATATATTCGGACATATCGACCCTTATCATTGCGTTTTTATCTCCGAACAAAACGTCTGCAAGAGCCTTTGAAAGCTCGGTCTTTCCTACTCCCGTAGGACCTAAGAATATAAACGAGCCCATAGGACGTTCGGGATTCTTAAGACCTGCTCTGCCTCTTCTGATAGCTCTTGCAACAGATTCGACTGCGCTGTCCTGACCTATGATACGCTGCTTCAGTATCTCGTCAAGGCGGAGAAGCTTTTCGCTCTCCTCTCCTGCCAGCTTTTTAACGGGGATACCGGTCCAGGAGGTAACTATGTCTGCGATATCTTCTTCGTTTATGCTAAGGTTGCAGTCACGGCTTTTTTCCGACCAGGAGCTTTTTGCATCATCAAATGCCTGCTTAGCCTCTTTTTCAAGGTCACGCAGCTTTGCAGCCTTTTCAAAATCCTGAAGCTTTATAGCCTCCTCCTTTTCGGCAGAAAGAGCCTTGAATTTGTTTTCAAGCTCCTTTATTTCCGATGGAGCGGTGCAGTTTGCGATTCGCTTTTTTGAGGCTGCCTCGTCTATCAGGTCTATGGCTTTGTCGGGAAGATATCTGTCGTTTATATATCTTTTTGACATCTTGACTGCCGCTTCTATTGCCTCGTCGCTTATCTTTACCTTGTGATGAGCCTCGTATTTATCACGAAGTCCACGGAGTATCAGAAGTGCTTCCCCCGGTGAAGGCTCGCCTACCGTTACAGACTGAAAACGTCTTTCAAGAGCGGCATCCTTTTCTATGTGCTTTCTGTATTCGGTTATGGTGGTTGCACCTATCAGCTGCATCTCGCCTCTTGCAAGCGCAGGCTTTATGATGTTTGCGGCATCAACTGCGCCCTCTGCGGCGCCTGCACCTATTATGGTATGAATCTCGTCTATAAAGAGGATGACGTCGGGATTTTTGGCAACCTCGCTCATAACGCCCTTCATACGCTCCTCAAACTCGCCACGGTATTTTGCGCCTGCTATCATTGACGATATGTCAAGCGTAACCACCGATTTACCGACAAGCGTTTCGGGAACGGTACCTTCGGCAATGAGCTGTGCAAGCCCCTCAACTACCGCAGTTTTTCCAACGCCCGGCTCACCTATAAGGCAGGGGTTGTTTTTTGTACGCCGTGAGAGTATCTGTATTACTCTTGCGGTCTCTTCCTCTCTTCCTATAATAGGGTCAAGCTTTCCTTCCTTTGCAAGCTGAGTAAGGTCTCTGCCGTACTGCTTGATGGTTGGAGAATTATCAAGAGTCTTTCCAAACGACCGCTTGTCATCCCCGTTGCTTTTGCCTCTGACAGAACCCTTACCGTCCTGCTCAGCTGATATACCTGTATCGGAAAAGCCTTCGGTAAAGCCTGCGACGTCGCTGTAAAGGTCACGCAGATTTACACCTGATGCTAAAAGAATCTTTGCGCCAACGCAATCGCTTTCCTTCAAAAGTGCAGATAGCAGATGCTCCGTGCCTATAAGCTCGCTGTGTGCGTTTCTTGCCTCTATAGCGGAGCTTTCTATTATTCTTTTCGTTCTCGGAGTTATATCTGCGGGGGAGACGTTTGTTTTTTCACCCATTCCCGCTATCTCGGATATCATATTCTTTGCCTTTGCAAAGGTCATTCCTCTGTTTTCGAGAAGCCTTGAGGCAACGCTTTCGCTGTCCGAGAGAAGCCCGAGCAAAAGGTGCTCGGAGCCTATATATGTGTGACCCAGCTCACTTGCAAATGAAAGCGCTCTCTCAAGTGCCATCTGAGCCTTTTGAGTAAATCTGTTGTTCATTCTAAACACCTCGTTTCCTTTGCGCCTTGCATTCGGTATTATTTTTTACAAAGCGTCTTTCTGATATACGAAGCTCTTTCCTTATCTCTTGTACGGCTGTCGGCATCCTTGCCTATTCTTTCGGAAAGGGTTGCAGGCATCGAATTTATCCATATCTCGCCAAGTGCGCCGTATTCCACCGAGCTTACCATTCCGCAGGCGATACCGAGTCGCACGTATGCGAAAAGCTTCATAAATTCCTCGGAGCTCATCATATAAGCGCTGCTTAGCGTACCGAGGGCACGGTATACCGTATCGCATATCTCGTCGTAATTCTGGCTTATCAGTCTTTCACGTGCGCTTCTTTCGTACGACAATATCTTTTCAAGAGTTTCGCTTAAATTTTTGATAATATCCTCTTCGGATATACCAAGGGTCACCTGATTGGATATCTGATAAAGACATCCGTCGGAAACCGAGCCTTCTCCGTAAAGGCCTCTTATGGTAAGACCGAGCTTCGGAAGCTGTGCGGCTATGGAGCTTATCTGCTTATTCATGGTAAGGGCAGGAAGAAATACCATTACCGATGCCCTCATACCCGTGCCGAGATTGGTGGGGCAGTGTGTCAGATATCCGAGCTTTTCGTCAAATGCGATATTCAGCTTATCGCAAAGCTGATCATCCGCACGGCTCGCCTCTTGATATGCCTCTTCAAGTGCAAGCCCGGGCTTTATGCACTGAAGTCTTATGTGGTCCTCCTCGCAGAGCATTATAACTGTATCGCCCTTTGACAAAACTGCGTGAGGGGAGCTCTTTTTGGCAAATTCGGGGCTTATATAATGCTTTTCTACCCACGATTGTGCAGTCAGCGCATCCACGGTATCAAAGTCTGTAAATTCATATCCTTCAGCCGCTTCTCTTATCTTTTCTATCACCTCGGATGCAGTGCTCTTATCAAGCCTTGAACTAAATGGATAGTCTAAGAGATTTCGTGCAAGTCGGATGCGTGAGCTTATAACTATATCGTTTTCCTGTCCTGAGCTATTGTACCATGCCATTATATAACACCTCCTCAGACGTCTTCCTTAGCCGAGCGTATCTCGTCTCTTATCTTTGCCGCTTTTTCGTATTCCTCGTTTGCTATAGCGGCGTCAAGCTCGCTCTTCAGGCGGTCTATCAGCTTTGACCTTTCTGCCTTATCCTTGAAGTTGCCCGGAGCCTTTCCCTTGTGAGAAACGCTTCCGTGAATGCTCTTGACAGAGCCGGTCAGCTCTGCCTCAAAGGTTTTGTAGCACTGCGCACATCCTGCCTTGCCGGTCTTTCTAAGATCCGAGAAGGATGAGCCGCAAGAGGGGCATACCTTCTTTGGAAGCGCTCTCGCCTTTGATACGGTCGGATATCCGAAAAATCCGCCCAAAAGATTGAGAGCGTCGTCTGCAAAAAAGCTCTTTTCCTGCTCCGATGCACACTCCTTACACAGTGCTACCTCGGATATATTTCCGTTTATGTTTTGTTTGTAGTAATATTCAGCCTGATTCTTTTTACATCTTTGGCAAAGCATGATCCATTCCTCCTTTAAGAATGTATAATTAATTTTACTCCATTATAGCGAGAATAATCTGTCGCATTATATTTGCTCTTGAAATATTATCGGGAGTATATTTCAGCGCTGCGGCTGATATCTTGGCCTCACGGTCGGTTATAAGTGAATTTTCATGAAGATTTTTTATAAATGCAAGCGCACTCTTCTGATCCAGATCGTCGCCTATCGCATATATGAAGTGCATAAGATACTCGTTCTTCTGCATCTGCTTTCTGGTTATGCGGATATATCCGCCACCGCCTCTTCGGCTTTCAACGATATAGCCTCGCTCAGGTGTGAAGCGTGAGGTGATAACGTAGTTTATCTGACTGGGAACGCATCCGATGCGGTCAGCCAGGCTGTTTCGCTGTATCTCAAGCGATCCTGCCTCGGTTTCGTTCAGCATCTCCTCTATAAGCTTTGCTATTGCATCTGATATAAGCATTTTTAAAAATTCCTTTCTGTAGTTTGACCTTGTTTAACCTTTCTGATAATATTATACGATGATGGTCAATAAAAGTCAAAGTCAATTAAAGACAAACAAAAACACCCGCCGACGTTTATCGGCGGTTACAAGCGTTTTTTGCTATGTTTTCTAACTCGATCTTGAGTTTTTGACTTTTATTGATTTTTGCCAACGTGACTGTTGTACATATTTGCAAGGAGATCCCAGGTCTCACGGTCCACGTCTCCCGTTTCCTCTATTGAATGCATTTTTTGAAACGATCGGACTGCATCCTGCGTGTTTTTGCCGTATACGCCGTCAATTACGACACCCTCGAATGCCTCTGAGGTAATCCCGAGCGTTTCAAGCATTATCTGTATTATAAAAACGAGGTCAAACTCATCACCTGCGCTGACCTTGCCACCCTCGAGGACTCTTGCAAAGGGGGCTATGCGATTGGGCGAGTCAAAGCTGTTTCTTGCAATTTGACTTTCACGGCGCAGAGCGTCGAGTGTTTGGTTGTCTATTGCTCCGGTTATATCAAGGCCGTACAGCCTCTGAAATTCGAGCAGGGCGTTTTTTGTTTCAACTCCGAAAATACCGTCAGGGAATACCGTCGGCACGTCGGGATTGTATTTTGCAATATCGTAAAGCATTTCCTGCGCAGAGTAAATCTGTGCTCTTCTGTTGAATCGGTTTATCATTTTGACTTATTCTCTCCTTCAGCTTGAAATATCGTAACCGGGATACTGTCCCTGTACGGTTATATTTCCGTTTTCTATATCGTTGTAAATGGAGGCTATTCGGTTCCAGGTTGCAAGATTTACCACACCGGTCTGCGGAAGACCGAACTCACGCTGGAAAGCAATAACAGCAGATTGAGTCTGGGCATCAAACACACCGTTTACATTCGTTTGCGGTATAGCGGTATATACGGACGATGCCGTATTCAGATATTGCTGTAAAAGGGTAACGTACTGATTTTCAGAGCCTAAAACAAGATCAAAGCCGGGATACGGTCTTGCGGTGGACTCAAGCTGTGCAGGCGGTATGGATGAGATTATCGAGGTGTAGTTATCGTAAAGCTTGACGTAGGTCTGATCGTCTACCACCCCGGTAACGGGCAGACCGTAGGTCCGCTGAAACGCCTCAACGGCAGAGCGTGTTGCAGGCCCGAAAATACCGTCGGGGGTTATGGGCGGAATTGTCTCGTTATATCTTGCAATATAGGCGAGAAAGAATTGAACGAGCGAAACTCCCGAGCCTGTAGCTCCCTCTGAAAGCGTTTCCGGGAACTGCCTTGAGACCTCTTCAAGAGTCAGACCCTCGGAGTTAAGCTCACTTATTCTTTTAACGCTGTTGTAGATATACTGAATGCTGTACCACGTCGCCTTTCCGACAACTCCGTCGGGAGTGAGATTGAATATCTCCTGAAATGCCCTTACCGCATCCTCCGTTGTGGAATCGAAAACGCCGTCAACGGTTGATATTTTGGGAATTGACGGATAGTTTGTGGATATGCGGTTCAGCCTTACCTCAATGGTTCTCACGTCGTTTCCAACGCTTCCTATTCTGAGCGGACGGATGGGCACGCTTTCGGTGATACTCTCTACAGGAGCGTTGTAAACTATGTCTATATCGTCTCCGTAGTAATAGGTAAGTATCTCGTATGGGGTGAGACCGTCGTTTGCAAGGTCGACCGTTCCCCATTGAGAAAGACCGTTGCAGGTGACTGTTGTGCCGTTGCAATACTGCGCAAAAAGAGGCTCGACTGCCCCTCTGCGCACCAGATAATTGTTGAATATCTCGTCTACGATCTCACTTACGTTCTGAAAGATATCTCTTCCCGCAACGAACGACTGGTCGTTTGCGGTGGAGTTGGTAATATCAAAATCATAGCCACGGCTTCTGTAGTATTCGGTAAAAACACGGTTGAGCGCAAAGGATATCTGCGCATATATGTTAGCTCTGAGGGCGTTTTCGGGCCAGGTGGGGTATAGCTCGCTTGACGCTACGTTTTTTATGTAATCGGGGAAGGTGACCGTCACGTTCTCGGCGTACTGGTCGGGAGCACCGAGGTGAACGGTTATGTATTCGGGGATAAACGGGAGCTGTGCGTTAATATATATCCCTCCTTTTCATATCAGAGTTGATTTTCGTTTCTTTCATCGATGAATATCTCATCGGTCGGAGTTTCGTATTTTGTGTAGGGAATCATTTCCACAGGCTGTATGGAGGTAACTCCCGAAAAGATGGGAACGAAAATATTTGTAACGGTGAAATATCCTTCTTTAACGCTTTCTATGTTATAGACCGAGTAAACGTTCTGGTTGCCCGGAACTCCCGAAAGATTTTTGGGAGGGGCGGGAAGGGCAAGCTTTTCGGTAGCTCCGCCTTGGTTTGTGTACATCACAGATATTATCTGAGATTCCTGTGTATCGGGGTCGGGTCTTGATACCGTGACCTTGGCGCCCTCTATCGGTATGGCACCTCTTGCCGTGCGCACGTTTACTATAAGATAGCCCACTTCGTTTTCTTCCATAAAAGCATCTCCTTTCTCTCATGTATATAGTATGTAGCGTAAGGCGGTAATGTTCAGTGAAACGGAACGGAAAAGACTATAAAACCTTGCATAAATCATAATTAAATTCTTTGATAGCTTTGATGAAAGAGAAGCATTACCCCTGTAATAATAAACCAATGGTTGATGAAAAAAATTGCATTTTTGATTGATATTAGCTTGAAAATATGTTATACTGTTAAAGAAATCTAATAAAAGTGAGGTGATCAACATGAAAAAACAATATATGACTATTCTGTATAAGAGCATATCTGATGTTATGTTGATTGCCGATTTCTGTATTTTGTAATTCAGCTTTAAACGTGCATATTTGCGCATCCGATATGGATGCGCTTTTTATTTGTAAATGTTCTTTATCGGAAAACGTATCTGTATATAAGACTATGGGAGGTGATGGCAATGAATATGCCGACTTATCGCATTACAATTGCCGAAAAAATAAGGGAATACCGAAAAGAAAACGATCTTTCTCAAAGTGAATTCGGAGCCTTGATCGGTGTTTCAGCACAAGCTGTCTGTAAGTGGGAGCAAAGCGTTTGTTGCCCTGATATTATATTTCTTCCGTGCCTTGCACGAATTTTAGAATGTAGAATTGATGATTTTTTTGAGTTGAACGAATAGGTTTTCGATTTTTTATAGAAACCGTAGCTGAAAATCAGATTGTTAATGTTATAAAATCTCACTTTAGGTTGAATAAACTAAACCAAAGGTTTATTGACTTTCAAACAAGCGTATGTTATAATAAAAACGTTAATATTATTTGTTTAAGAAAGGCAGTGTAAAAATGAAAAAGAACAAGACGTTTAATTATTTTTTGAACATTACCCCGTTTACCGTGCTCAGCATAATTATTATTGTCGCAGGCTTTCTTATCTGGTGGTATGCCTTTGAGATATGGATGATAGGAACGCCTATAGCTATATTCGGTGCGGTATGTCTTTTCATATGCCTTACAAAGAAGGTGACCGATGAGGATTATGCCAAGTCTTTTACGGAAAAGATAAAAGAGCTGAATTCAGACCGTGATATTGATTATGTTCCCGATTATACGTTTGATGAGTATATTCTCGACGATGCGAAGTATTCCAAAACTGATAAAAACAATATAATTCGCACCGAAAAAATGATACATACCGATATTTTTTTTGAGAAAAATATTTTTGCTGTTGAGTATTGCTTCGTAGATATATCAGAGGAGACCTTTGAAAAAAAGAGATATGAATTTTCGTATGCAACACTTAAGACAGCTGTAAATGAAAGACAGTCGAGCGCTAACAAGCATAGCAAAAAGGTTACGGAAATGATCTTCTCGGGCGAGGGTGCAGGGGAGTGCGTAATACCCGTAAAGAATAACAGCGTAGAGCCCGATGAGATCATTCAAAAAATTGAAAGAATAAAGCAGAAGCTGAGATAAAAAAGAAGGTTCTTTTGAACCTTCTTTTTTATCTGCTGTTAATATCCGTATAATCTCTTCGCTCACGTACCGCTTGGTATGCAGGACGGATTATCTTTCCTGCGTTTATAAGCTCCTCAAGTCTGTGTGCGCTCCAGCCCGATATTCTCGCTATTGCGAATATGGGAGTGAACAGCTCTCTCGGAAGTCCAAGCATATCGTAAACGAATCCGCTGTAAAAATCAACGTTGGCGCTGACGCCCTTGTACATCCTTCTTACCTCGGAAATTACGTCGGGTGCAAGCGCTTCGATATTTGCGTAAAGGCTGTACTCGTTGTGAAGCCCCTTTTCGAGTGAAAGCTTTTCAACGAAGCTCTTTAAAATAACGGCTCTTGGGTCGGAGAGGGAATAAACTGCGTGCCCCATACCGTAAATAAGACCGCTTCTGTCAAAGGCTTCCTTTGAAAGTATCTTTTTAAGATAAGCTCTTATCTCGTCAAGGTCGTTCCAATCCGATACGTTGTTTTTGATATCGTCCATCATATCGCATACCTTGATGTTGGCACCGCCGTGCTTTGGCCCTTTAAGTGAGCCGAGTGCAGCGGCTATAGCCGAATAGGTATCGGTGCCAGATGAGGATACGACGTGAGTGGTAAAGCTTGAGTTGTTACCTCCGCCGTGCTCTGCATGAAGCACGAGGCATAGGTCGAGAAGCTGTGCCTCAAGCTTTGTGAAGCTGCTGTCAAGACGGAGCATATGAAGTATATTTTCAGCTGTTGAAAGCTCGGGAAGCGGCTCGTGTATAAAAAAGCTGTTGCTGTCTCTGAGATAGTAGTCGTATGCCTGATATCCGTAGACCGTCAGCAGAGGGAACATGGCTATCAGCTGTATGCATTGACGGAGCACGTTTGGTATGCTCGTATCGTCGGGTGTGCGGTCGTAGGAATAAAGGGTAAGCACGCTTCTTGCAAGCGAGTTCATCATATTTTCGCTCGGGGCTTTCATGATTATGTCACGCACGAATGAATTCGGAAGCGAGCGGTAGCTAGCTAAAAGACTGTTGAAGGAATCAAACTCTTCCTTGGAGGGAAGCTCGTCGAAAAGAAGAAGATAGGTTATTTCCTCAAAGCCAAAACGGGAATCGGTAATAAGACCCCGAACGAGATCCTCTATATTGTAGCCTCGGTAGAAAAGCTTTCCCTCGCAGGGCAGCTCCTCACCGTCAACAGTCTGCTTTGCCTGTATTTCGGATATCTCGGTAAGACCGGTAAGAACTCCCTTACCATTCAGGTCTCGAAGTCCTCTTTTAACATTCAGTTTTTCGTATAACGAAGGGTCTATCCTTCCTTTTTTACAGCATAGATCGGAGAGCGACATTATCTGAGGTGTCAGCTCCGAATAGTTTCTTTTTTCCACCGTGTATCCTCCTTTATGTAAAATTGCTTATGATAATATTTTACCATAAAAAGGGAAAGCTTATGTGAATATTCTGTAAAACTGAATTGATATTGACAAAATCGGAAAATGAATATATAATGTTAAAAAACAGGAGGATAAGACAAATGACCAACGAACAGTATCTTAAAAATCTTGAGGTGCCGAAGGGCAGAATCGACGCCGTTCTCGACACCGATGCATTTAATGAAATAGACGACCAGTTTGCCATCGGATATATGCTAAGATCTGAGGATAAGATAAATATTAAGGCGATATACGCCGCGCCGTTCTTCAATATGCATTCTACCTCTCCGAAGGACGGAATGGAAAGAAGCTATGACGAGATATTCAAGGTTCTCAAGCTTGCGAAAAGGGAAGACCTTTCGGCAAACGTTTACAAAGGATCAACTGATTATCTTGAAAACGAAACCACACCCAGAGTATCCCCGGCAGCAGAGCATCTCGTAAGCCTTGCAAAGAACTATTCTCCCGAGAATCCGCTTTACGTCGTTGCGATAGGCGCTATTACAAACGTTGCGTCCGCCATCATTATGGACCCATCTATATGCGAGAATATAGTTATAGTATTCCTTGGCGGAAACGCACTTCATTTCCACGATACAAATGAGTTCAATATGATGCAGGACGTAGCTGCCGCAAGAGTGGTATACACTTGTGCAGCACCCTTCGTTCAGCTTCCTTGCATGGGCGTTGTTACTGAGTTTTTGACAACCGGACCCGAGCTTGAATACTGGCTTTCGGGCAAGACCGAGCTTTCTGATTATCTTTCAAAGAATACTCAGAGAGAGGCTAATTCATACGCCGAGGGCAAGGTGTGGTGCAGAGTTATCTGGGACGTTACCGCAGTAGCGTGGCTGACAAACGATGATGACAGATTTATGCTTTCAAGGGTAATTGATGCTCCTATGCCTCAGTACGATAATACATACGATCTTTCATACAAGGGCAAGCCTATGAGATACGTCTACTTCATTCGCAGAGACGAGCTTATGAGAGACCTTTTCTCAAAGCTCACAAGAGAATAATAAAACAAGGCCGGATCGAAAAACGATCCGGCTGATTTTATTTGTCTGTGGAATAGACCGCACGTGCAACTGCGGCATCCCATCCCGATATAAGAGATTTTCTTTTGTCATCATCTATCTTCGGAGAGAAGAGGGAGGCTACCGAGTGTATCTCCTTCAGCTGCTCCTTATCCTTGAAGAATCCGGTGTGCAGACCTGCAAGGAATGCGGCTCCCAAGGCAGTCGATTCAATACAGAGCGGTCTTTCAATCACCGCATCGGTTACGTCCGACTGAAACTGCATAAGGAAATCGTTTGCGCTGGCTCCGCCGTCCACCTTTAAGGTCTTAAGATCAAGCCCTGAGTCCTTTATCATTGCACTCAGCACTGCGTTGGTCTGATATGCTATAGATTCAAGCACCGCTCTTGTGAGGTGATATTTGTTTGCTCCCCTCGTAAGACCGCTTACCGTACCTCTTGCGTACTGATCCCAATAGGGTGCGCCAAGTCCGGTAAAGGCAGGCACTACGTATACTCCGTTTGTATCGGGAACTCTCAGTGCATATTCCTCGCTTTGCGCAGAGTCCTTTATAATACCGAGCTCGTCTCTCAGCCATTGCACCGCACAGCCACCCGAAAATACCGAGCCTTCAAGTGCGTACGTAGTCTTACCGTCTATGCTCCAGGCAATAGTGGTGAGCAGACCGTTTTGAGAATCAACGTTTTTCTCTCCTGTATTCATCAGCATAAAGCAGCCCGTTCCGTATGTGTTTTTGGCATCTCCGACGTCAAAGCAGGTCTGCCCGAATAAAGCGGACTGCTGATCTCCTGCAACTCCGGTAATGGCAATTCCTTCACCGAACAGCTTTTCGTCGGTATATCCGAACATACCGCTTGATGGCAGGACTCGAGGAAGCACCTTTTTGGGTATTCCGAATTTGAAAAGAAGCTCTTCATCCCAGTCAAGCGTGTGAATATTGAAGAGCATTGTTCTTGAAGCGTTTGAATAGTCTGTTGCGTGGACCTTACCGTCGGTCAGCATCCATAAGAGCCAGCTGTCAGACGTGCCAAAGCAAAGCTCGCCGTTTTTTGCCTTATCGTAAGCTCCCGGGATGTTGTCAAATATCCATTTCAGCTTTGTTGCCGAGAAGTATGGGTCTGCCACAAGACCGGTCTTTTCATGTATTATCTTATCGAAGCCCTCGTCCGTCAGGCTCTTGCAGTAGTCGGCGGTACGCCTGCACTGCCATACTATCGCATTGCAAAGCGGAGCGCCGGTATTTCTGTCCCAAACGAACGTAGTCTCTCTTTGATTCGTTATACCTATCGAGTCAATTTCCCTTGCAGATATGCCTGCGTTCTTCATTGCCTGAGTGGCAGAATATAGCTGTGAAGACCAGATATCGTAGGGATTGTGCTCCACCCATCCGGGCTGAGGATATATCTGCGGAAATTCCCTTTGAGCAGTCGATACGATGTTACCGCTTTTGTCAAATATTATACATCTCGAGCTGGTCGTTCCCTGATCGAGTGCCATTATATATTTTTTATTGCTCATTTTCCGCCTCCGCAAGTCTGACTATTTTAAGTGTACGGGGAATAACAGATATTTCAATATCACAATCGCCCTCCTCGGTGAAAACTATTCCGTCAAGACAGAACGTTCTCGGAAGAGTCAGCTTCATGCTTTTACATCTGATATACTCAATAATTCCGCGTATCTTTTCTTTGGTTATATACTGACCGTGCTGATCCTTTATATCGTCAAGATAGTTGCCCTTCTTGTAATACGATACGAGAGATAAAAATTTAGGCTTGCTTATCTTATTTACCAAAACTATATCGATAATTCCGTCGCAAGGGTCTGCCTTGGGTGCGGAGTAAAATCCGCCGCCGCAATACGGAGCGTTTGCAACAGCCGTCAGGAGAAGCTCTGATTCAACACGTCTGACAGAGCCGTCCTCAAGCGTCAGCTCGTATAAAAAGGGCTTACCCATAGGCTTTGCAAGAACTGCGGCAATACCTGCCGCATATGCTATGCTGCCAGATATAAGAGGCACGTGCTTCATCTCTTCGGTCTTTATCACAACGTCACAGTCAAAACCGATATTTATCATATTTACGGAATATCTGTCGTTTATTTTTATAACGTCAACGACCGCCTCGTCCTTACCGCATTTATCAAACCAACGGACGAAATCGTTTCCCGTGCCGAGCGGAACGATGGATAAAGCAGCTTTTTCGGGAGCACCGCCCAGCATTATTCCGTTTACCGCCTCGTTTACCGAGCCGTCACCGCCGTATATAACGAAATGCGGATATTCGATCTCACGGCATTTTTTTGAAATAAAGTCGATAGCGTCGCCCTTGTGCTTCGTGAAATAGTATTCGTCTCCGCTTTTTATCTTTCCGGTGATCTTGCTACCTATTCCCTGACCGGCGGCAGGATTGATGATATGGATCTTACCCATTGTTTTGACCTTCCGAATTTTTATTTGAGACTTTCTTTGATAAACGAAGCTCTGCAAAAAAGTCTGAGAGCATATCAGAGCACTCTTTTTCCAAAACTCCCGAGGTGATTTCGGGCTTATGGTTTACAGGGAAAGAATTGAGATCAAAAAGACTGCCGTAAGCACCTGCCTTTGAGTCCTTGGTGCCGTATACCACTCTTTTGATCCTTGAATTCATAATAGCTCCTGCACACATGGGGCAGGGCTCAAGGGTTACGAACAGCTCGCACTTGTGAAGTCGCCATCCGCCAAGTTTTTTGCATGCGGCGTCTATTGCGGCTATCTCAGCGTGGCAGAGGGCGTTTTTTTGCCCCTCACGCATATTTTTTCCAAAGCCTACTATCTCGCCGTCCATAACAATAACGGCGCCTACAGGCACCTCTTTTTGCTCTGAGGATTCACGTGCGAGCTTCAGTGCCTCGCTCATAAAGTATTCGTCGCTATTTTCAAGCTTATCTTTTACAGCTTCATTCATATATAAAACCACCGTAACGTTTTTGCAAGAGCCAGGATCAGATATAAAATAAACGCAGGGGTAAAGAAATCCTTTATCAGTATGCTGAGCTGAAATCTTACCCCGTTTCCGCTAACGTCGGATCTTACAGTCTTTATAAGGTATGCCATTCCGTAAACTCCTGCAATAACGAATATGCAGCATATTGCGGTAAATATTCCTTTGTGTATATTAACAGGCAAAAGCTTTTGGCTGAATATAGTTATAAACGAGAAGAGATTTACCGAAGCGTGCGCAAGTATTGGAAGCCACAGCGAACGGCTCTCGCAGGCAAATACTGCAAAGAGTATACCGGCGCAGAACGCATACAGCATCTGATGGGGATTTGCGTGCATTAAGGAGAAGAGAAGCGCAGAAATAATAATAGCAAAATTCTTTCCGTAGGGTAAGAATGCATTGAGAAGCGCACCTCTGAAAAGCATCTCCTCGAGTATAGCCGGCAGTATTACCATAGATAAAAATGATATTATAATCTCATAAGGCCCATCGGGAAGCGATACGGTGTATGAAGATACCTTTATACCGCTGAAGGATATAGCGGAAAGCAGAGCCTCGGTTATATAAGAGCAGGAATAAACAAGACCGAGCGACGTTATTATCATCAGTATCGGGCTTTTGCAAACCGAGGGAGCAAAGCTTATCTCTTTGTTTTTTCCTATTCTGAGAAATTTGTTTATTATAAGCGTGGGGATGGCAAAGCGTATAAAGTAAAGCAGGGCATCCGCCGATAAAGCATACAGGCTTGTGTTCCCGGGGATCAAATGGACAAGCCTTATTATTCCGGGAGTTGCAAGATAGAGGCAAAACATACACAAAAGAGCGCCGCATACTATGCTTACGCTTCTTCTGTAATTTTTGACGAAATCCGTAATATACGCCTCCCTTGTCAGATTCTTGTATTTCTCTAATAATGATAACATGAGTTCATTTAAATTGCAACAGCGTTTTTACTTCTTGATTTGTTAACAAATTAATGGTATCATTATTAGACGCTTGATAAAATTCGACTTTTTTTGGAAGGAGGCGACCGATAATGAATACGGAAATTCAAGAAAAAAATGAAGAGAAGTCCGAATCGGCAGACAATGCTTCGATAAATGAAGCAAATACTGCAAACAAAGATGAAAACGGTGTCGGTCGTGCTCAGGACAAATTTGCAACGACTGAAATAATCATTACAAAAATAAAAGATGAGCTGTTTTCAGGCTGCGAGACCCGTGAACAGCAAAAAGCGAGAAAGATCGATATAGCTGCAGTTATCCTTTGTGCAGTTGCTTTGGTATCTCTTATCTGCGTGATCTTTTTGTATGATATCGGGATATCGGTATATGTTGACGGCGAAAAGATAGGCTCTATCAAAAACCGTGACACCTTTGACCGTGCGCTTGAGCAGCTTGAAGACGAGGCATCCGATATTGTAGTCGGAGACTACGTGCTTCCTTATGACGTTTCTTTTTTAATTGAGCGCAATATCAAAAACAGCGAGCTTACCCTCGGTGAGTGCAAAAGCAAGCTGCTTGAATATATGGTTGCCGATATTAAAAAGACGTATTGCTTGAGCGTTGACGGAGAATTTATTGCATCGAATCCCGATAAGGCGGTGCTTGAGGAAGCGATTGCAATGCTCTGTGAGAGTGAAAAGCAGACGGCATTTGAAGCAGGCTTTGAGAATATCAGCGAGGTGCGTATAATAAACGATATAGCGTATTCGGAGGACTATTGCTCCGGCTCAACTCAAAAAAGCGCAGAGCAGATATTTGAGATGCTGTCAGACAGAGATCACGTTCTGTCAAATATATCAGACGCTGAAGCTCCGAGACCGCAGAGCGATTCGCTTATCCGCTATGAATATGTGCGTGTTATGAACGAAACGGTGCAGTCACCCTACGAGACCGTTTATACCGATAGCCCCGACCATTATATCGGGTATATCAATATTATAAAAGAGGGAACTCCGGGCGAGAACGTAAATACGTACGAGATCACCTGTCTTGAAGACGGTACCGAAACCGACAGAAAGCTTCTCGGCGTATCGGTAGTTCAGTCGCCCATCGCTCAAAAGGCGGTGAGAGGCACCAAGGCGGTGCCTACGACAACTGCAACGGGAAGCTTTGATTGGCCGTGTGACTCAAGGGTCATGACATCGCTTTTCGGTGGCAGAATACTTATGGGAGCGTACGATTTCCATTACGGCATCGATATTGACGGTGAGCTTGGTGCAAATGCATACGCATCCGACAGCGGAATCGTAATATGCGCAGAGAGCCAGTATTCCTACGGAAATATAGTAATGATCTCTCACGGAAGCGGATACGTTACGTATTATGCCCATCTTGACTCGTTTGCAGTAAAGGAGGGCGACGAGGTCAGAAAGGGCGATATCATAGGCTATATCGGAATGACCGGAAACGTTACCGGACCGCATCTTCATTTTGAGGTCCGTCTTGACGGAAAGCTTTGCGATCCGTTTGACTATATAGATGAATCGCAGGCAGATAAAAGCCTTATATGGTGATATGATATAACGGACGGCATTAAAAAAACAGGGTAATTCAAAAAGGAGGAGGATTAACCGTGAAAGAAAAATCGGTGATTATTTACATAGACGATTATCCCCGTGTTTGCAAGGAAAGCAAATTACCCGAAGTGTTAGAGAACATCGAAAAACTAAAGCAGCATTATCTGGAGAAGGGTGTATCAAAAGAACTCCTGGATAAGATGTATACCGTGCGTATAGAAAGATGCAAAGAATAACGGAAGCGACGGATGTCGCTTCTTTTTTTATCAATTCATCTTGACATTATAAACTGCCTGAATGTATAATTATTGTTAGTAGTGTTAACACTCAAAAACCAAGAGCTCAGGAGGTGCTGAAGATGCTTAAAATAGAGCATTTGACAAAATTGTACGGAGAAAAGCGCGCGGCTGACGATATCACTCTCCATATCGAAAAGGGAGAGATATACGGCTTTATCGGCCATAACGGTGCAGGTAAAACGACCACCATTAAGGCGTGTTGCGGTATTCTGAACTTTGATGAGGGCGAGATATACGTAGACGGTGTATCCGTAAAGAAGGATCCTATTGCCTGCAAGTCCAAAATAGCCTACATTCCGGATAATCCCGATATTTACGAGTTTATGACCGGAATTAAATATCTTAATTTCGTTTCCGACATATTCGGAGTTAAGGCAGAGGATCGCTCTGAAAGAATAAAAAAATATGCCGATGCCTTTGAGCTTACCGATAATCTTAATCAGCCCATATCCTCGTATTCTCACGGTATGAAGCAGAAGCTGGTCATTATCTCTGCGCTTATCCATCAGCCAAAGCTTATAATAATGGACGAGCCCTTCGTTGGGCTTGATCCCAAGGCTTCTCACCTTCTCAAGAGTATAATGAGGGAGATATGCGATGACGGCGGAGCCATCTTCTTCTCAACTCACGTGCTTGAGGTGGCGGAAAAGCTCTGCGATAAGGTTGCCATAATCAAAAACGGCAAGCTGATAAGATCGGGAACTATGGAAGAGGTCAAGGGCGACGACTCTCTTGAGGAAGTATTCCTTGAGCTGGAGGGCGAAAATGTTTAAGGCGCTTTTGAAAAAACAGTTTGCTGAGATCTTTATCCGTATGTTTGTAAGACCGTCGGGTAAGAAAAAAAGATCAAAGGGCACTGCAATTGCCTTTGCCGCCCTTATGATATACGCCTTCGGTGCTATCTGCTTTATGTTCGTTATGCTATCAATTGCTCTTTCGCAGCTCTGCACTATGGATTACGCCTGGCTTTATTTCTCGATTTTCGGTATAATTGCCACGGTGCTCGGAATAATCGGAAGCGTTTTTACAACGTATACGGGCTTATATCAGGCAAAGGATAACGAGCTTTTGCTGTCAATGCCTATAAAGCCGTCCATCATACTTTTGATGAGAATGATAACCCTGTATGCAGTAACGTGGTTCTTTGAGGCACTCGTTTTAATACCTGCGACAGCGGTATACACCGTGCTCGGCTTCGGCAGCGTGACGTCAGTCATTTTCAGCATAATTATGATATTCGTTCTTCCGTTTTTTGCTCTTGCGGTATCGTGTATACTTGGCTGGCTTATTGCACTCACAGCAGGTAAAATAAAGAATAAATCTTTCGTTTCAGTAGCATTGTCGCTTGCCTTTATTGCTGCTTATTGGTTCGTTTATACCAAGGCTCTTTCATCATTCAGTACCTTCTTTTTGTATACCGATAAGATAGGCGGTGTCGTTAAAGGCTATATCTATCCGTTTTATCAGATGGGTCTTGCCATGCAGGGAAAAATTATACCCTTGCTGATATTCACGGCAATGACAGCAGCACTGTTTTTGGTTGTGTATTATCTGCTTTCGGTAAGCTTTTTAAAGCTTATAACAACCAAAAAGGGATTTTCCGCACCCAAGTACAAAGAAAAAAAGATGAAGCATTCTTCGGTATCTTATGCGCTTTTGCGCAGAGAGCTCGTAAGATTTGCAGGCAATCCGACCTATCTGCTGAACTGCGGATTAGGCACGCTTATCGTGCTCGCTCTGACTGTGTTTGCCGTCATCAAGGCGGACTATATAAATTCGTTTATTCCAATGCTTGCACTGATTCCGTTTGATATCGTCGGTATGCTTCCGCTTTTGCTTGCGGGAGCTCTGTCGAGCATGTCGGGGCTTGCGGTGTCCACCGCACCGTCGGTATCGCTTGAGGGAAATACCCTTTGGCTGATACGCTCAATGCCGACCTCAAGCTGGCAGATATTAAAGGCAAAGCTCGATATGCATACCGTTATAGCAACTCTGCCCACCGTTATCTCTGTTGTGATAATAGGTATAGTGCTTAGATTAAGTGCTTTCGGTATTATTTTTGCATCGCTTTTTTCAATAGTATATCTTACGCTTTGCGGTGCTGTAGGTCTTCTTATGAATCTTAAATTTACAGATCTTAACTGGACCAATCAGGCTGTCCCGGTAAAGCAGGGTATAAGCGTTTTATTCACCATGCTTATCGGATTTGCAACACTTATCGCATACGGAGTAGGATATTATCTGCTCTATAGATTCTTTAGACTTTCCGCAGATGCCTACCTTGCATTAATAAGCGCTGTTACCGCCATTCTTTGTGTTGTGCTTATAAAAGCATTAAAGACAAAAGGTGTTAAAGCCTTTGAAGAGCTATAAAATAATCGAAAAAGCGAAGGCTAAACCAAGCCTTCGCTTTTCTAATTTCTTTAAAGCTCTCTTCTGCCCTCAAGTGCTCTGAACAGAGTCACCTCATCGGCATATTCGAGGTCACCGCCTACCGGCATTCCGTATGCGAGGCGGCTGGTCTTGACTCCTTTTTGTTGAAGAAGTCTTGAGATATACAAAGCTGTAGATTCGCCGTCGGGAGTTGGATTCGTGGCAATAATAACCTCTTTCACAAGGTCTCCCATTTCATCAACACGAGCGACCAGCTCACGTATTTTGAGCTGATCGGGACCTCTGCCGTTCATAGGGGATATAGTTCCGTGAAGCACGTGATAAACTCCCTTGAAGTCCTTCACCTTTTCAAGTGCCATAACTGCCTTTGCATCCTCGACTACGCAGATAAGACCCCTGTCTCTTGAATCGTCAAGGCATACAGGGCAAAGATCTCCCTCGCTTATGTTGAAGCAGCAGCTGCACTGCTTTATATTTCTTTTTGCATGGAGGAGCGCATTTGTGAATTCCTGCGCCTCTTCATCGGAAAATTCAAGAACGCCGAATGCCAGACGAACTGCGGTCTTGTGACCTATGCCGGGAAGGCGTCTGAACTGTTCAATCAGATTTTCAAGCGGCTGAATGTATTCCATAGCTATTAAAACATACCCGGAATATTAAGGCTTCCGGTTATCTTGGACATTTCCTGCTGATTTGTATCTTCAACCTTTTTGATAGCCTCGTTGAATGCTGCAACGAGAATATCGGAAAGTGTTTCGATGTCGTCGGGATCAACGATATCGGGGCTTATTTCAATATTCTTAACCTCTTTTTTACCGGTTATCGTAAGGGAGACAACGCCTCCGCCTGCCTTGATCTCGTATTCTCTGGAATCAAGGTCATCCTGAAGCTCTGCCATATCCTCCTGCATCTTCTGAGCCTGCTTGAGCATGCTCTGCATATTCTGAGGACCGCCGCCGTAACCCTTGGGTATTCTTGCTTTCATTATAATTCATCCTTTCGTGCGATTATTTCATCTATACTGCTGAATCCATCGGTATCAGCCTTTTTTTCAACTTCAATGATAATATCGTCTGCCGTATACTGTGCGGAATTGACAGAGGAAGCAACCGATGCGATATAAGCCTTGTTTGCATCGCTTCCTATCATATTTTTTGCAAAAACTCCGTTAACCTTTATGCGAATACGTCCCGCATCGTCTGCATATGCGGTGGCACCCTGCATTATAGAGGAAAGTCCTCTGTCCTTGATGGCAACTGCGTTTACTATCTCGATCCAGCTTCCCATCGGGCGAAGAACGCTTTTACTGCTCGGCTCTGCGCTGACCTTGGGCGCCGGTTGCTCTACAGGCTTTTCCGGCTTGGCCTCCGGTTTTTTCACGGGAGCTTTTTCAAAAGGTCTTGAAGGCTCTTTAACTGCCTCTGCGCCCTCCTTTGCGGAAGGTTTCTTTACCTCCGCCGTCGGCTCGGCAAGCTCAAGATTTTTTATCCTTGCAAGCAGAGCGTTTTGCGACGTATCAAGCTTGGGCTCACACATACGGAGCAGGGCAAATTCTGCAACAAGCCTTGCGTTTGACGAGTTTCTTTGCATATTTGTGAGCGCCTCATCCATAATACCGCAGTGGTAGAGAAGCACCTCATAGCTGAAATGCGCCGATATGTCGGAAAGCTCCTGAGCCTCCTTTTCGGTAAGCTCAAGATGCTCGGAAAAATTCTTGCAGCTCTTGCATACCAGCATATCACGGTAATACGACATAAGCTCCTGCCAGAATATCGATATATCCTTTGAGGACAGATAAATCCCTGATATTATTGAAAATATGGTTTGGTAATCACAGTTGAGTATAGCTTTGACTGCACTGAATACAGTTTCTCTGCCGCCTGCGCCTGCGCAGTCAAGAACGGTCTTGTCGGTTATCTCATTGCCTGATCCCGAGCAAAGCTCAAGAAGGCTTATCGCATCACGCATACCGCCCTGCGACAGACGTGCTATAAGATAAGCGGCATCGTCAGAAATTTTGATGCCCTCGTTTTCCGAAATATGCTTCAGTCTGTCAGAAATTACGTTTGAGGGTATCCTCTTGAAATCAAATCTTTGGCATCTTGAGAGGATGGTCGAGGGAATTTTGTGAAACTCGGTCGTAGCAAGTATAAATACGACTCGCTCCGGGGGCTCCTCAAGAGTTTTCAGAAGCGCATTGAATGCGTTTGGGGTAAGCATATGCACCTCGTCTATAATGTAAACTCTCGATTTGAGCATGGCAGGTGAATATACTACTTCCTCACGGATATCACGGATATAATCAACGCCGTTATTGCTTGCAGCGTCCATTTCAAGAACGTCGGTTGCGCTGCCGTTATCTATCGAGATACACGCTTGACATTTACCGCAGGGGTTACCGTTTTGAAGATCAAGGCAGTTTACCGCCTTTGCGAGTATTTTTGCGCAGCTTGTCTTTCCCGTACCTCTTGAGCCGCAGAAAAGATATGCGTGAGAGGTCTTGCCTTGCGAAGCCTCGTATTTAAGTATTGACGTGATATGCTCCTGACCGCAAACGTCATCAAACGTTTTAGGTCTCCATTTTCTGTAAAGAGCCTGATGAACCTGATCCAAAAAGGGCACCTCCTTGCAATAAAATTATAAAAAAAGCCGCCTGTGCCGGGCGGCAGGCAAGATACAAAATAAGACCATACATCCCGAATCGAAATGAGACCACATGCGCTTTCCGTACCTTCTGCTCGGAACAGGCTACCTCACGGCACACCGAACACGGCCGCTTAATGCTGCTCGGTTCCCCGCCTGACATGGTTCACGGATGTCGGTCGCGTAAGACCCATTCGTCAACACAGAAAAAATACGGTGCAGACCACACGGAAGCACCCCTCAATCGGGCTTATAGCCCCTGCTGTAGCGGATTGCAGGCGACAAGGCACCGCTGGCTCCCCGGCCGGTATGGTCTTATTTCATATCTTGCGATTAGTATTATAACAGAACAATATAATTTTTTCAATAGCTTTTGAAAAATTTACAACTTTATACAATGTCGTTTTGCCATATTGCTTGTAATGAGAGAAATTTTGTGATATAATAAACTGAATATCATCAGCGTGGGTGTTTATAATGAGAAATACGATTATCAAAGCAATAGAAAAAGAAAAGATAATAGTCATCGTACGTGACGTTGAGAGGGAGCGTCTTATCCCTCTTGCACAGGCTATGTATGAGGGAGGTATCCGTCTTCTTGAGCTTACCTACAGCGCAAACGGAAAAACATCGGATGAAGATATCGCAGCTAATATTGAAATGCTTGCAAAGCATTTTGAGGGAAGGATGCATATCGGCGCAGGCACTGTGTTAACCAAAGCTCAAGTAGAGCTTACGCATAAAGCAGGCGGCAGCTTTATAATCTCTCCCGATACCTTCGGCGACGTTATAAAAAGAACACGTGAGCTGGGAATGGTCTCTATCCCGGGCGCTCTGACACCTACAGAGATAAGAGAGGCCGTGCGATGCGGTGCAGATTTTGTAAAGCTTTTCCCGCTAACGAGCCTCGGCACGGATTATATAAAGGCGATAAGAGCGCCGCTGTCTGACGTTAAGCTTCTGGCGGTCGGCGGTGTAAACGAAAACAATATGTGCAGCTACCTCGAAACCGGTATTTCCGGCATTGGTGTGGGCTCAAATATCGTTGATAAAAAGCTTATTCAAACCGGAGATTATAACGGTATTGTAAAATTAGCCAGGGCATATACCGAAAAAATAAAGTAAAAAATTACCAACTTAAGCAAACGGTGGTGTTTGAGATAGGACTTATAAAGAAATATTTTATACCCGATCTTTACTGTGAGAATATATACTGTATAACCGCAAAGCAGCTTGCATCCTTGGGGATAAAGGGTGTCGTGCTTGATATTGACAACACTCTTGAGCCTTATGAGGTGGAAAAGCCTACGCCTGCGGTCCTTGAATGGCTTGATGCGCTCAGAAGTGAGGGAATATCCTGTGCCTTCGTGTCAAATAACGAGGCGGAAAGGGTAGACCTTTTTAACAGCGAGCTCGGCTTCTTTGCATCTTCCAAAAGCGGTAAGCCTAAGATAGGGAAGATATGTGAAGCTATGCGTTTTATGGGAACGGATAAAAACAGTACCGCACTTATAGGCGATCAGATACTGACCGACGTTTTGGCAGGGAAAAGGGCAGGGCTTCGCACCTATCTTGTAAAGCCTATCAAGGATAAGGCTTCCTTGTTCTTCAAGTTTAAAAGAAGTATAGAAAAGCCGCTCCTTCGGATATATGAAAGGGAAGCGGAGAAGAAAAACAAATAAGTTGAATTGGAGATATGAAAATGGCAGCAACTTTCGGGCCTGCAGGCAATTCGCAAAGCTTTTTTGACGAGGGCAGAAAGCATACCTTTGAAGCTCCCGAATGGGTGGCGTCAAAGGGACTTGACGCATACGAGTTTCAGGGCGGACACGGTATAGTCGGCTCTGAGGCAACTTGGGAAAAGATTGGAAAAGAAGCAGAAAAACACAATATAAAAATGTCGGTGCACGCACCGTATTATATATCGCTCTCAAGCGTTGAAGAAGAGAAGCGTGCAAACAGCGTTTCATACATCACAAAAAGTATTAAGTGCGCAGAGATACTCGGAGCGGACACCATAGTAATACATACAGGAAGTGCTTCGAAAATATCGAGAGAGACCGCAGTTGAATACGCCAAGGGCACTATGGCTGCAGCTCTTGAGGCAAATCCCGATACTAAGGTGCGTTTCGGGCTTGAGACTATGGGTAAGCTCAATCAGCTCGGTACGCTTGACGAGGTCATCGATATCTGCAAAATAGACAAGCGTCTTTGCCCCGTAGTCGATTTCGGTCATCTGAATGCCCGGAATATTGGCGGACTTTTCGTTTGTGAGGATGATTATAAGCGTGTATTCGATGCGATAGGAAACGCTCTCGGAGATGAGAAGGCGAGATATCTGCACTGCCATTTCTCAAAAATCGAGTTTACGGGTTCGGGAGAGAAGAAGCATCTCACCTTTGCCGATACGGTATACGGTCCCGATTTTGAGCCACTTATGGAGGTGGTCATCAAAAACGGACTTTCCCCGAGAATAATATGCGAATCGGACGGCACGATGGCTGAGGATGCACTTGCAATGAAGAAGTATTATATATCAAACGGAGGAAAATAAAATGACAAGACTTGAAAAGCTGATTTCGGCACTTCCCGAAGCGTTGGACGGAATTATAGTTACCTCGGAGATAAATCAGGAATATCTTACCGGCTTCAGATATACCGACGGATACGTTATCGTAACAAAGAAAAATTCTTACGTGCTTGCGGATTTCCGTTATATAGAGGCGGCAAAGGCGCAGGTAAGAGAAGGCTTTGAGGTAGTGCTTCTTGACAGCGACAGAATAAACGTTATAAATAATATTTTTGCAGCAAACGGTGTGAAGAGAATAGGCTTTGAGGACAGAGAGCTTACGGTTGCATCCTGTGAGAAGATAAGGAGCGAATATCCCGATATAAGCTTTAACGGTATAGGCGTTTTGATAGAGGACCTCAGGGAGTATAAGGACGAAGAGGAGAAGGAGCTTATCGTATCCGCACAGAGAATAGCAGAGGCGGCATTCGATCACATACTCGGATATATTTCTCCCGAGCGCACCGAGATAGATATTGCTCTTGAGCTCGAATATTTTATGAGAAGAAACGGTGCTGAAAAGGCTTCCTTTGATATAATTGCCGTTTCGGGAAGCGCAAGCTCCATGCCTCACGGAGTTCCGAGACCCGTAAAGCTTGAGTCCGGATTTCTCACTATGGATTTCGGCGCCGTTTACAAGGGATATCTTTCCGATATGACCAGAACGGTTTGTATAGGCAAGGCAGACTCTGAAATGAAGAAGGTTTATGATACGGTACTCAGAGCACAGACCGAGTCGCTCGACGCTATATGTGAAGGTGCAAGCTGCCGGGAGGTAGATAAGATTGCACGTGATATAATATACGATGCAGGCTATAAGGGATGCTTCGGTCACGGTCTCGGTCACGGAGTCGGTATGGTGATACACGAGTCACCCTCGCTTTCTCCCAATGCCAAGGATAAAATACTCGGCGTAGGACACGTCGTTACTTGTGAGCCCGGTATCTATATAGAGGGTAAGTACGGAGTGCGTATAGAGGATATGGTCTATATAGGCAAAAACGGCCCCGAAAACCTTACGAGATGCCCTAAAAATCTTATAGAACTGTAATTTTAATAAGTAAAATGCTAAAAATATAATAAAATTCAAAAAAACTATTGAAAAAATGAGAATTATAGTGTAAAATATTTTTATCTATGGATAATTAATTCACTTAATAACGGAGGATATAAAACATGGTAACAGCCGGCGATTTCAGAAACGGTATAACTTTTGAGATGGAAGGTAACGTACTTCAGGTTATCGAATTCCAGCACGTAAAGCCCGGAAAAGGAGCAGCTTTTGTAAGAACAAAGCTCAGAAACGTTATAACCGGAGCGGTAATTGAAAAGACGTTCAGTCCTACCGATAAATTTGAAAATGCTTACGTTGAAAGAAAAGAAATGCAGTATCTTTACAATGACGGTGAGCTCTACTACTTCATGGATATGGAATCCTATGAGCAGATCCCGCTCGAAGCAAGCAAGCTTGACGACAACTTCAAGTTCGTTAAGGAAAATATGATGTGCAAGATCATTTCTTACAAAGGAAACGTTTTCGGAGTTGAGCCTCCCATGTTCGTTGAGCTCGAGGTAACCGATACAGAGCCCGGCTTCAAGGGTGATACAGCTACAGGCGCATCCAAGCCCGCAACTCTCGAAACAGGCGCTACTATAAGCGTTCCGCTCTTTATCGAAATAGGCAACGTTCTTAAGATCGATACAAGAACAGGCGAATACCTCGGAAGAGCATAAGTAAAGATATTAGTCTTCGATTAAAACTTAAGGAGGTTCTACATTATGACACTCAATGAAAAGGCGGCTTATTTAAAAGGACTTGCCGAAGGTCTCGGACTTGATACCGCAACACCCGAAGGCAAGATAATAAACGCTCTCGTAGAGCTCGTAGGAGAGCTTTCAAATGAGATTGAAATGATAAACGGAGATCTTGACGAGGTTCTTGATTTCGTAGACGATATGGATGCAGATCTTGACGATCTCGAAGATTACGTCTACGGTGAAGACGACCTTGACGATGATGACGACGATTATTATTTCGACGATGAAGATGATGATTGGTGCGATGGGGACTGCGAGGATTGCGAAGGCTGCGACGACGGCGAGATCTTTGTAGATGAGGATTTCAATGAGGTAACCTGTCCTATCTGCAAGCACGAATTCTATATCGAAAAGACTATGGATGCAACAGACATTACCTGCCCCAATTGCAAGGAGCGTTTTGACGCATCCGAAGACTGATAAAAGGTTTGATTATGTTGCGGTCACTTTGATTTTGAGGTGACCGCATTTTAAAATTATCTGAAAGGATACATATTATGAAAAAATTATCTCTTTTGTTTGCATTGCTTATAGCAGTGTGTATGATATTAGCTCTTGCTTCCTGCAACGACACGTCTTCCGAAGGTGAAGAGATCAATAACGAAAGTGAATCTGAAACAGAGTACTACCGTGATGTTGCAACAACTGAAATGACCGTTAAGGTCGAAGAGGTTGACGGCAACGTCGTGCGCACTATTACAAACTCTGCTATGACCGAGATCACAACCTTCGTTATGGACGGTGAAACTATCGTTTCTGCAAAACAGGAAAGAATATACGTTGATACCGCTGAAGCCAAGAGAGTTCACGAAATGATGGAAAGCTCTTTTGAAGATGCTGATAAGGAGCTTCTTGCAATGGAGATAAACGGAAACGTTTTCACCTGCAATCTTCTTGAGGCTGACTATAACGTATATAACGTTCTCGGAGGCAAGGCTCCGCTTATGGAATTCCTCTCATCTCAGTACGCTGATTACGGTTATACCGTAGTTGAGTAATGCCCGGGATGCATATCTAAGCATAAGCAGTGACACCGAGTAAATATTAATAAAGTGTAAATATTGACATTTTGATGTCAAAATAGACAAAACAGCCACTTGATTTTTGGTAACTTATTTTCCAAAAATGAGTGGCTGTTTTTGTGCAAATCGACGTGAATACTCCTCCAAAAACGTCTGATCCAGATGAAAATAGTCTGTTGAACAAAGAAAAAGAGCTTGGCGTGGCTTAAAAACGCAAGCTACATACTGCTTTTTGGGGAATAGGGTGCTTGCAATATGTAAAGAAAAGGCTTTGTAACACAAATGTAATATATGTATATTTGAAGACACTCTTGACAAAAACGAGTAACAAAGGTATAATATTTCTATCATTGGATATGTATGCCCAAAAGTATGTACTTCCAATGAAACGGTTGAAAAATCAGCCGTAAAAACGGCGATTTGACAGCCGAGCTTAAAAAAGTCAAAAAAATATTTTTTAAAGCAAGGGAGAAAAATCATGAGAAACTTCAAAAGATGTCTTGCGATGACTCTTACCGTTCTTATGATCGTAAGCTGCTTCTCTTTTGTATCCGTCAACGCTTTTGATGACGTATACGATTTTGAAGAAGCTATCGACACTCTTAACGGCCTTGGAGTTATCAAGGGTTACGACGACACAACGTTCGGACCCGATGACGACGTGCTCAGATGGCACATGGCTCTTCTCGTTGCAAAGCTCGTAACAGGCGAAGTAAGAACTTCAGTCTGGGAATCGACTGCTAACAACACAAAGTTTGCAGACGTTAAGCCCGAGCATTACTACGGAAGTATCACATGGGCGTCCGGTACAGGCGTTATCATAGGTACATCAGAAACCACGTTTGAGCCCGAAGGAAAGATAACCTTCCAGGATGCTCTTACAATGGTAGTCCGTGCACTCGGCTTTGGCGGAGAAGCAATGGATAAGGGCTATCCTTGGAAGTATATCCAGAAGGGTGAAGACCTTGGACTTACATTCGGTCTCGAATACATCGAGGACTATGAGACATACCTCACAAGAGGCGAAACAGCACAGCTGCTTTACAATGCGCTCTATGCAGAAAATGCTGACGGCGTAACATACGCAGTTGATTCATTCGGTCTTGTTGAAGCAGACGTTGAAACAGTTGTACTTACAGGTACAAACAGATTCAGCATGCTCTCCAACGAAAAGGTTATAAAGACCGGATACGTTGCTTTCAATCCTCTTAACGAAGACGGTTCCGTTAACGAAACTCTTACCTATTATATAGATAAGGCTGCTTTCGGAATCGAAGGTAACGAAGACAACTATGTCGGAAATGTATACGACGTTTATTCCACAGACGGATTTGCTTCCTTCGTAAAGGTTGTTGAAGTAGCAGCTGAAGAAGCAGAACTCGTTGGAAATGCAAACAATGCAACAAACCTCGTTACAATTAACGGTACTACATATAAGGTAGTAGAAAGCTATTCCAAGCTTCACGCTACAGGCGAGTATCAGGGCAACTATCCCGAGATCATACTTTACGCTCGTGACAGCGCATATGCAAAGGCAAACGCTTCTTACGTAACTGACGCATACGGTAACCTTCTTGACGCTAAGGGTCAGGTAGCTCTTTACTACATGCCTCACCTCGTAGGATTCGTTAATCCTTACGTTACAATAGACGATGCAGGCGTTATCAAAGCAGCTACAGCAGATGATTTTGCTAAGGCAGCTCTCGTATCCGCAGGCGACGTTCACTGCTACAAGAAGATAACAAATACTCTCACAGAGATTACAAACATCGGTGCTGTTTATGATGCAGAAGTTGTAGACGTTAACGGCGACGGTCTCTATGACAGAGGTATGTTTGTCAACTACAAGTACGGTGCATACGGCGTTAATGCTGTAAGTGGAAGCCTCATAGTTGGTACTACCGATACAGGCAGAAAGCCTGACCAGATCAAGTATGTTGACGCAGAGGGTAACGAAATCGCTGCAATCGGCGCAGGTTACTATCTCTATTCTTATAACGCAGAGGGCGGCATCCTTACAATTAAGGAAACACTCAGCGTTTACTCCGGATATCTCTCCGGTCTCAACACAATAACAAACCAGCTTACTATAGGCGGAACAGTATACAACTACGGTATAAAGAATCTTCCTGCAGCTGAAGAAGCAAACGTTGAAGCTGACATCACAGCAGCTCTCATCGGCAAGAACATTCAGTACGTAATGTATGACGGCGTAGTAATCGACATCCTTGCAGTAGCAAATGCAGGCTATGTAATTCTCGACAGCGTTATCGGTATCACCTCCACAGGTCTCCCGACAGCTCTCGTATACAACAGCACAAGCAACTTTGCAACTGTAATCGTTGTTGCAACGCTCGACACATATTCTCACTATAACTTTAACTTTGGAACAGATACACTCAACAGTGTAAATTCTCTCCTCGCAGCTAAGGCTAAGGGATCCGTATTCACAGCTCAGATCGATGCTCTCGGATACTATCACCTTACAACAGCTGACAGCGCACTTCAGGTTAACTCCGGTGCTAACAACGTTATTGACTTCAAGAACGGCATATCCAATGCTACAGCAATAACAGGTCAGATCACCGTAAACGATAACACAGTATTCCTTCTTTACAATGACGGCAAGTTTACAGCAATCAAGGGTAAGCCCTCTAACGGCGCTACTCTTACAATCAACGCAGGCGCAGAATACCTCACAGCATCTGCAGGCGGCGTAACTTCCTTCATTTACGTTAAGGGTGGATCCTTCAGCGGAACAACACAGCTTCCTTCATGGAACAATCCCGCTAACACAACAATAGTTTACATAGATAACGCAACGTCAGTTGCAACTATCGTAGACAACGGTCTCTCCTCCATTATCGGAGTAGAAGGCATGACATTGCTCGGATACACATATAAGTACTCTGCAGTACTTGACGTTGTAAACGGCAAGGCTATCGACGTATATTCCGTATCTTATAACGCACAGGTTAAGGCTGGCAAGTTCTACTCTGTAGTTAACGGATACATCGACAGAGAAATCGATATCACAGCTGCTGACAGCCCGATCAAGCTCGGTTACCTCGGCAAGCTCACAGAAACATCCGGTACATTCGTTGCTAACGGAACAAACGCACTCACATCTTACGATAGAGAAAACACAGTTCTCGTAGCTCTCGATGCTAACGGAAACGTAGTTAGAGCTGCTAACTCAATGGCAACGTTTAACTATGCAACAGACGCAGCAACAAAGGCAGCTATCAACGTAGATACCAAGTATCTCCCTGTTTACTACTATGTAGGAACAGATATCAGACCCGCTGCAAATACATTCTTTGCAATGGACGGCGTTACTGCTCTTGTTAACGCATCCGATATTACTATCGGCGAGCCTACTCCCGAAGAGATCGTAATCGTTCCTCCGGTAATTGCTCCCGGTGAAGGTATAACAGGTACACTTCCGAACTTCGAAGAAGTATTCGAAGATGCAGAAGTAGGCGATACAGTTACACTTCCTGAAGCTACACTTGAAAAAGAAGGCTTCACATTCGCAGGTTGGAAGATCAACGGTGTTGTTTACCAGGCAGGTGCAGAGTTTACGATTGACGTAAGCACACTTTCCGGTAATAAGATCGTTATCGAGCCTGTATGGAAAGAAGAAACAGTTACTCCCGAACCCGAAACCTACACAGTAACATACGTAGGCGGTGAGGGAGCAACAGGCGAAGCTCCTACACAGGATGCAGTTGAAGCAGGTACAAAGATCGTACTTGCAAACTGCACCTTCACAAAGGAAAACTTCACATTTGCAGGTTGGGATATCGCAGGCACAGTATATTTGGCAGGCGATGAATACACAGTTACAGCTAACACAACAATTACTGCTACATGGACTGAAAACGAGCAGCCCGGCGGCGATGAGCCGGAGCCTCCGGTTGTTGAAGGCGCTGAAATGATGCAGATCTTCGTTGAAGATAACGAAACTTCTGCAATACTTGACGAAACAGAATACGCTACAAAAGACGTATCAGTTCAGTTCAAGGCTGAAAATATCAGTGGCGTTCAGGCAGTTATCCTTGCGTTTGATAAGACAAAGGTAGCTCCTATCACAACAGTAGCAGGCGCAGTAGAATGGGAAGGCGACTATCTCTTTACTTCTGAATTCGATTCTGCTGATGAATATACAGGAAAGTTCGCAAGAACAAGTGAAGACAATGAGCTTTACTATCTTACTTTACCTGAAGCAATAACAGAAGGTTCAGGTAAGGATAAGGTAACAGTAGATAAGTGGGAAGGCAACGGTGTTACAACTATACTCAGCTATGCTGAAGTTGACGATACTGCTTATCTCTACATAATGATTGGACAGAGCTGTATAGTTAACTATGCAGAGTGGACAACAGGTATCACACTCAGATTTGCAGTTCTCGACGGCGAAGTAACGGCTGACACTATCAGAGTTGCTACAACCGCTGAAGCAAA
>JAZSMJ010000065.1:0-32128 GCA_045535815.1 Eubacteriales bacterium | reverse complement strand
TGTGTTATGCACGCCGCCAGCGTTCATCCTGAGCCAGGATCAAACTCTCTTAATGTTTGTATAACTACTGTACCCTAAGGCACACTAACTATCTTCTTAAGAGCTTTTTTTACTAGCTTTTTTCTCTTACTTTCGTCTGATCTAATCAGACTAGGTTTGGAATTGTCGAGATCTTTTTGTCTCTCTTTTATTGTTCAATTTTCAAGGACCATCTGCGCCCTTCTTTTCGAGCGCTTTGTTAGTATACCATATCCTTCCCCCAATTGTCAATACCTTTTTTGAAAAAAACTGAATATTTTTTTATTTTTTTTAAATACTATGCATATAATTTTATTTCGGGCAAAAACAGGCTTTTCAAAGGAGCAAATTCCGCACAAAATGATAATAATACTTCTTCGCACCATTATAATTTATCTATTTCTTATATTCGGAATGAAGATGATGGGAAAGCGTCAGATAGGCGAAATGCAGATATCAGAGCTTGTGACCGCCTTTCTGTTATCAGAGCTTGCCGCTACACCCATACTCAACGTTGACATTCCACTTCTCTATGCGCTCCTTCCCATCCTTTTGCTTCTCTCGCTTGAGATAATCTTTTCCTTTCTCACTACTAAAGCACCGTTTTTCAAAAAGCTTTTCGACGGAACTCCGAATATTCTTATTTCAAAGGGTAAGATAATTCAGAGTGAGCTTTTGAAATCAAGGATAAGCGCAGAGGAGCTGATCAGCCAGATAAGGCTTGGAGGAGTTGCCGACATATCTGAGGTCGAATACGCCCTTCTTGAGCAAAACGGTCGGCTTTCGGTATTTACCAAAAAGGATTGCAACGGAAGCGGAATACCGCACACTCTCGTAATAGACGGCAACGTAAGCAAAAACACCCTCTCTTATATTAATAAGGATGAAAAGTGGGTACACAGCCGTATAAAAAAGCACGGACACGCTCTTTCGGATATTTTCATCTTCACCGTAGACGATTCCGGGAAAGAATATATAGTTACCAAAGGCTCTGTCGGCGGAGGCAAGAAGTAATATGCGCACGTTTTGTTTTGCTCTTTTAATTTTTTCATTTATCATACTGATAATAATTGCGAATGCGTTTACCGTATCCAAAATAACAAAAGAAATGCTCACTCTTACCGATTCAATGCCCTCTTTAGAGGAAGCTAAGGCAGACGGATTTAGGTCTGCAAAAGAGACGGCCTTCAAAATATATTCGGCGTGGCAAAAGCACGAAAATTTTATTGGGCTTTCGGTAAACTACGATTTTATATTCAACATTGACGTTACGGCAAGAGAGCTTATCGGATACGTTTCCGCAGAGGACAGCGCAGAATATTCAGCGGCAATAGCGAGGCTTCGCTCCCGAATTATGCGTCTGAGGGAAGCCGAAAGCTTTTCGATCCATAATATAACCTAAAAACGCAGGATCTCTCCTGCGTTTTTATTAAGCTGTAACTATATTCTTAGCATCCTGAAGCTGAAGATCACGAACTGCGTTCTCTCTCATCTTATATTTGAGGATCTTGCCTGCGGCATTCATCGGGAAGCTGTCAACAAAGGATACGTATCTGGGAGTTTTATGCTTTGCCATATGGGTGATAACGTATTCCTTGACCTCTTCCTCGGTCATGACCTCGCCCGGCTTTAAGATAATGCACGCCATTATCTCCTCACCGTACTGCTTATCGGGAACGCCTATGACCTGAACGTCCGATACCTTGGGATGAGTATATATGAAATCCTCGATCTCCTTGGGATATATGTTTTCTCCGCCACGAATTATCATATCCTTGATACGTCCGGTAACCTTGAAGTTTCCGTCGGGAAGACGGCGGCAGAGGTCTCCTGAATGGAGCCAGCCGTCCTTATCGATAGCGGCAGCGGTAGCCTGCGGCATCTTATAATATCCCTTCATTATATTATATCCACGTGCAAGGAACTCACCGTCAACTCCGTCGGGCACGTCTTCGCCCGTTTCGGGATCGACTATACGGCACTCAACGCCAAAGATGGGGCTTCCTACCGTATTTACTCTGGTCTCTATAGAATCTGTGGTCTTGGACATGGTAGTAGCAGGCGACGCCTCGGTCTGACCGTAGGTTATGCATATTTCATCCATATGCATCTTGTTTATAACCTCTTCCATTACCTTGATAGGACAGGGCGAACCCGCCATAATGCCGGTTCTCATATGTGAGAAGTCGGTCTTTTCAAAGTTTTCGTGCGCCAGCATTGCTATAAACATGGTCGGAACGCCGTGGAAAGCGGTAATCTTTTCCTTGTTTATACAGTCAAGGCTTACCCTCGGACTGAAGTAGGGTATCGGGCTCATAGTAGTTCCGTGGGTCATGGAAGCTGTCATAGCAAGCACCATTCCGAAGCAATGGAACATGGGCACCTGTATCATAAGTCTGTCTGCAGTGGAAAGATCCATGCAGTCGCCTATCGCCTTGCCGTTGTTAACGACGTTATAATGGGTGAGCATAACGCCCTTGGGGAATCCGGTAGTACCGGATGTGTACTGCATATTGCAGACGTCGTGCTTATCTATCATAGCGGCTCTTCTGGTGACCTCTTCAATCGGCACCTGAGGAGCGTAAGCCATAGCCTCATCAAAGGTGAGACAGCCCGGCTGCTTTGATTCGCAGGTTATTACGTTACGCAGGAAGGGAAGCTTTTTGCAGTGGAGCGGCTTGCCTGCCTCATGATTTTCAAGCTCGGGACAGAGCTCGCTTATAATCGCATTGTAATTTGAATCCTTATATCCGTCAACCATAACGAGCGTATGGGTATCGGACTGTCTGAGCAGATATTCAACCTCGTGGATCTTATATGCGGTATTTACCGTTACAAGCACCGCACCTATCTTAACGCTTGCCCAGAAGGTTATATACCACGCAGGGATATTGGTCGCCCAGATCGCAACGTGATCGTCTCGCTTTACGCCGAGAGCTATAAGCGCTCTTGCAAAGGTATCGACGTCGTCTCTGAACTGAGGATAGGTTCTGGTATAGTCGCATGTGGTATATCTGAAGGCATACTGATCGGGGAATTCATCGCACATACGGTCAAGCACCTGCGGGAAGGTAAGATCTATGATATGCTCTTTGGGCCATACGTATTTTCCGTCGCCCCTTGCGTTAGTCTGAAGTCTGCCTACGGTATCGTCGTATCCGAGATATTTCTCCATATAATTTGCGAAATGCGGGAATACTATACCTGCGTCCGAAAGCTCGGGAGAATATTTCTTAAGCCACTCGAGAGAGATATATCCCTCGTAGTTTATAGAGCGGAGCGCCTCCATAAAGCTGTCTACAGGAAGGTCTCCCTCTCCCATAAGACGGTATGCAACAACTCCATCCTCCTCGACCGAGTCCTTTATATGAACGTGCTTTATATAAGCGCCGAGATTCTGTACAGTCTGCTCTGCACTTTCTCCTGCAAAGCGGTAGGGATGGTGAAGATCCCAAAGTGCACCGACGTTGTCCGAGCCTATGCTGTTGAGCACCTCAAACAGTCTGTCGGTATGACTGTATACGCCGTTAGTTTCTATAAGAAGCGTTACACCTGCTGCCTCAGCCTCCGGAGCAAGCATCTTCATTGCTTCAATAACGTTTTCATCATCAAAATCACTCTGCGGCTCTGCAGTAAGGTCGCCGAGTATTCTTATATAGGGTGTACCGAGAGCGCTTGCAAGCGCAATATAATCCCTAAGCTCCGCAACGTTGGCGTCTCTGTCCTCTGCAAAGCGAAGTGCGCATCCGGAGGAAAGACAGCATATCTCAAGTCTGAGCTTTTTGAGCTGTTCTACCGTCTTCGGAAGATTTTTCTTTGAAAAAGGCTCCGCATATACAGAAAAAATATTGTCGCCAAGACCTCTGAGCTCTATACCGTTAAAGCCGAAGTCCTTTGCCATTGAATAGATGTCCGACCAGCTGAAATCCGGACAACCAAGTGTTGAAAACGAAATTTTCATAGTAAATTCCTTTCAAATAAAATAAAGAATTTATCTGATTTTGCCGAAGCGAAAACAAAAAAGCCTCCGTCTCCGACCTATGCAAGAGACGAAAGCAGATATTACTTCCGCGGTACCACTCTAATTGGTGAATCCACCCACTTTACAAGCACACATGATGCTCTCCGCTATGTAACGGTGCGGTTTCCGGCGCAGCCTACTCATTTCTTTTCAGCCTTGCGGCTCAGGGGCGAGCCGCCTTCCTATCCGTACTGTCTCTCACCAACCGACAGCTCTCTGAAACAAGATTCGGAAAACATATTCCCCATCTCAGCCTTTATATCATACCGCACCAAACGTCACTTCAGCAATAATGCCCTTCTGAGCGGTGCGGAATACAGATGAATATCTGTATTGGTGATATTATATCACTGCGCTTTAGCTTTGTCAAGGGGCAAAATTAACGCCGAATAACTTTTTACATTTTAGCAAAAAATATTATCAAAATAATTACATATAATCTCTCCTTTTGACTTTATTAGTGTATAAATCTCCAAAATTTACTTTTTCTGCTTTGTTTGATTGACAAAATCCTTATGCGGTGGTATACTGTAAACAGTTTATTGAAGAGTAAGGAGCTGCGCGTGAAGTGCTGACGGACGGGGAGTTGCCGGGCAGACGAAAAGCGATACGCTTGCGGTGCCGCTCCTGCATCCCGCTTCAGCAGGCCTTTATTAGCGATATGTTTTTTCATATCTCCGATTAGCCAACTTGCTGGCGGATTGGAGGTGTTTTTTTATGTCTTTAAAATCTAATGAAAAAATGAGCTTGCGGTTGATTGCCGTTATTGCCGTAATGTCGGCATTCAGCATCATTTTCGGCAAATACCTTGCCGTGAACGTGACGGATTGGGTCCGCCTCAGCTTTGAAAATCTTCCCATTATCATATGCGGAATACTGCTCGGCCCTATTCCGGGAGTCCTGTGCGGTGTCTGCGCCGACCTTATCGGATGCTTTCTGGTAGGCTACTCGATAAATCCGCTGATAACCTTAGGTGCTGCATTTATAGGACTTGTGCCCGGTATTACCGTCAAATATATCTTCAAAAAAATATCGGTATTAAGCATTTTGATTTCAGTGGCATCTGCACACCTGATAGGTTCAATCATAATAAAAAGCGCCGCCTTCGTCATTTGGATAGGAGCTCCGCTTGCGGCTATGGTATGGAGAATACCCGTTTATATTGCCGTTGCGGCTGCCGAGGCATATTTGATCTATCTGATGCATAAAAAAGACGTTTTCAAGAGGATCTATCCGGAGGGTGTATCAAGATGATGACATATGAGCAAGCTATCGAATATATTCATTCTATAAGCTGGAGCGGAAGCCGCCCCGGTCTTGAGAGGATAGAGCGCCTTTGCTCAATGATGGGCAATCCCCAGAATGAACTGCGATTTATCCACGTTGCAGGAACAAACGGCAAGGGCTCTACTTGCTCTATGCTATCCTCTATACTTGACTGCGCAGGATATAACGTCGGGCTTTTTACCTCACCCTTTGTAAAATGCTTTAACGAGCGTATGTGCGTCGGCACTCAGCCTATATCCGACGGCGAGCTTGCACAGATAATCGAATACGTTAAGCCCTTTGCCGATTCAATGGATGATCCGCCTACGGAATTCGAGCTTATCACAGCGGCTGCCTTTGAGTTTTTCAAACGACACGGATGCGATATCGTCGTGCTTGAGGTGGGCATGGGCGGAAGACTTGACTCTACCAATATTATAAATGCTCCTATAGCCTCGGTCATAACCGGTATAGCCCTCGATCACACCGCATATCTCGGAAATACCGTAGCTGAGATAGCAAGGGAGAAGGCAGGCATTATAAAGCAGGGCTGCCCGGTAATATTCGGCGGAGATGACGAGGATACACTGAAGGTTATAAAAGAAACCGCTGATATCAAGGGAGCTACACTCTCAACCGCAGATCCGCAGTCACTCAAGATAACAGGCACAAGCCTTTCGGGCACGGAGTTTAGCTACAAGGATCATACCGATTTGAAAATATCCTTGCTCGGCAGTTATCAGCCTCGCAATGCCGCAACCGTGCTTGAGGTAATATCCGCTCTCAGAAAGCAAGGGCTCGATATTCCCGATGCTGCCGTAAGAAAAGGGCTCTCAAGCGCAAAATGGAACGCACGATTTGAGCTTATTTCAAAAGATCCCGTTATAATATACGATGGCGGACACAATATCGAAGGCATCACCGCCTGCAAGGACAGCATAAAGCAGTATTTTGACTGCAAGGTAAATATCGTTATGGGCGTTATGGCGGACAAGGACTACGACGATATGATAAAGATCATCGCACCGATTGTAAACCGTGCGTTTGCGGTAATGCCCGACGTTCCCAGATCTCTCAGCTCTGAAAAGCTTGCCGATGCGCTCAGCGCTCACGGCGTTGATGCACAAAGCTGCGGAGCGGTCAAAAACGGTCTTGCATGCGCAATCGAAGCCGCAAGAAAGGAAAGCATCCCTACGATCGCCCTCGGCTCACTCTATATGTATAAAGAATTCACCGATGCACTAACAGAGCTGCTTGAAGTTTAATGCCCTGCTAATATTACGAAAAACGAGAGAAGAAGGCTCTTCAACCGCCAAAGGCGGTAGAAGATCTCTTTCACGCTTTTTGAAAAAAGCGTGGCAAAAACTTTCAAACTAACAAGCTTCAGTTTAAAAGATAACACAACTTCTCAAAAGCAGAACACCCACCGACCGTATATCATGGTCGGTGGGTGTTATTCTAATATAGCATTGTGTTTGCACAGCAGTCTGTATTATGAAAGTTTTGTCAGAGTTCGAAGAACTCACCTTTTTTCAAAAAGTTCGAGAGAAATAAATTATAGCCGCCTATCGGCGGCAATAATTTTTTCCTATTCTCCCGTTTTTTTAATCAGCTGCATCAGAACTTATTGATGAAGAATCTGCGGATGAGTCTTGCCTGGAGGTAGGCTGAGAGGTAAAGGACGGCAAAAACGTTTTTTCTGAGCAAAAAAACGTCGGCATTCCAATCGCAGTTGCTACACGGCAACGTAAACGGGCCCTCGTATATCACCTTATCCGAAAGTATCTGCTCGATATCCTTTATGTAATAGAACTTTTTCTCCTGGATATTGCAGTCGATATTGAACTCCGAGATAAGATCGACGGCGAACTCAACGCAGGTATAAGACTTCGGTATAACTATCCGCTTTTTGAAAAGGGTAAAAAAGGCAGAAAGCGTATTGTAAATATACGTATCCCGTTTGTAATCCATAGCTTCAAGCTTGAGCTTTATCATATCGTACACCGCAGGTGTTACCGAGATCTCGCAGACCTTTATATCGGCAATACCACCGCCCTGAAAATACCTAAGGCACGATTCCATAACGAATCCGCCGTAAAACGGAGCGTTTTTGTGGTATCGAGCAAACGAATAAAGCGTTTCAAGAGAAGGGGTAAGCGAGATAGAAACGTGATTATATTTATTATTGGTAAAGGCACGTATCATACTGCCGATACCGCATCTTGTGCTTGAAAATACGACGTAGATCGATTTAGTTTCAGTTTTGATTTCCATATTATCACCGTGATCAGATAAATGACCGTCTTAATTCTTCAAGTATCGTTTTGTCCTTGCATCTCAAAAGCTGATGACGTGCGTAGTAATCGGGCATATACCGAAGCACCTCTTTATAAAATGCCTTGCTGTGATTTTTATGCCTGAAATGTGCAAGCTCGTGAACGGCAACGCACTCTGCCGCCTCCTCAGGATAGAGCATCAAAAGATAAGAATAGCAAATTCGATTATCGGGACTGCAGCTTCCGTATCTCTTTTTGGCACAGGTTATTTTTATTTCTCCGGCCTTCAGACCCATAACCGACGCATATCTGTCGGTAATAGCCTGCATGCGCTCCTTTGCAAGCTTTTTAAGCTGTTTTATTTCGGAATCGCTAAGCTCGAACTGAGCCTCTTCCGCTCTTTGCTCCTGCGCAATCTTAAGATGCTTTTCTATCCAATCGCTATGCTTTGAAACGAAAGCACCGATCTCCTCAACACTCATCCTAAGCGGAGCTCTGACGAGAACGGTAAGGAATGCAGTTATCTCAAGCGAGACCGTTTTCCTTTTTGATCTTACAAGCGAGTATTCGACCATACTGCACCGTCCTTATCTGAACTGAGTAACTCCGTCCTTCAGTATAACTCCGGTGCGCATTGCATCGTAATCTGCGCTTCCCAGCGCCTTCGCAACGTAATCGGGATTAAGATAATTTGAGCTGTCGGCGCTGAGCACCACTCCCATAACTATGCCTTCATCCGAGGGAACTAACGAATACGATCTTATAAGCGGTCTTATATCCACCTCACGCTCACCGCTTTTGGTGTGCTTGAGCACAACCATAGAGGAAGCGAGCTTCTCTTCTACCCCGGCAGTATCGGTAAGGTCGTTCATCTTTATAACATACGATGAATAACCGATCTCCGAAAAATCGTTTTGCGGCGCATAGACCTCGTCTACAGACAGCTCGTCCGTCAAAGCGCCGTTCAATCTGTCCTTGATTTCATCAAACGGCATATCCTGAGTTATCTTTATATCAAGATATTCGCATATGCTCTCCGATCCAACCGAAACGGTAAGCGCAAACACCATCTTGGGATGGGGGTTAAAGCCCTGGGTATACCATATCGGTATCTTGGCACGTACTATTGCCGTTTTAAGTGTACGGCAAAGGTCAAGATGAGAGATAAACTTAAGTCTTCCGACCTTTTTAAATTTAATTCTTATGCTTTGGGGCAGCATGTTCCTTCGCCTCCCAATTTGTCAGCTCCGCAGCCGGAGCACTTTTCTCTGCAGTTAAAGCTTGTCTTTGACTGATACGCCTTGCATCTTTCATTCCATAAAAACGATCTGCGCACTCCGCAGTCTATCATATCCCAGGGAAGTATCTCATCTTCTCCGAAAACTCTGTTTGCGTAGAAGGAAGGATCTATTCCTGCGGCCTCAAAAGCCTTCATCCAATTTTCATAGCTGAAAAATTCATCCCACGCATCGAATTTGATGCCGAGCTTGCGTGCCTCAAGAAGCACCCTTGACAAGAGTCTGTCACCTCTTGCAAAGACCGCTTCTATACGGCTGACGTTGGCATCGTGCCAATTATAACGTATCTTTTTATCGGTGATCTTCGAGGCAAGATACATCTGCTTGTCCCTCAAAACCTCGAGTGTATCCTGCGCATCCCATTCAAAAGGTGTCATAGGCTTGGGGATAAAGCAGGAAACGCTGACCGTCACCGTCGGCGGACGCTTTGCCCTTGTAGGAATGGTATAATAAAGATCGACAACACGCTTTGCAAGGTCTGCTATTCCGTCAAGGTCCTCATAGGTTTCTGTAGGAAGACCCAACATAAAATAAAGCTTGACCTGGTTCTTGCCTGCTTCAAAAGCAGTTCTGCAGGCACGCATGATATCTTCCTCGGTAACGTTCTTGTTTATGGCATCACGAAGTCGCTGAGTACCTGCCTCGGGCGCAAAGGTAAGACCGCCCGTTCTGACGGTAGATATTCTGTCCATCAGCTCCTTTGAAAAGCTGTCAACTCTGAGCGAGGGCAAGGACAGACTCACCTTGTTATCATCCGTCCATGAAAGGAGCTTTTCGGTAAGCTCTTCAAGCCTTGTGTAATCGCTTATCGACAAGGACGAGAGCGATATCTCATCGTATCCGCTGTTTTCAAAAAGCATTCTTGCCTGACAGTCAAGGGTTTCGGGAGTTTTTTCTCTTACAGGACGGAATATCATTCCTGCCTGGCAGAATCTGCAGCCTCGAATACATCCCCTTGCCGTTTCAAGAACTATTCTGTCATGCACCGTCTCAATATAGGGCATAACAAGCTTTTCGGGATAGTAAGATTTATTCATATCGGAAACGATGCGCTTGCGCACCGTCCTTGGAACGTCATCATACAAGGGCTCGATGCTCTTTACCGTGCCGTCCTCGTTATATTCAACACCGTAAAGCGAGGGCACGTAAAATCCCTCCAGCTTTGCGGCTTCTCTTAAGAATTTTTCTTTGGTATAATCCGGCTCATCCTTCATATTGATATAAAGGCGGACAAGCTCCGGAAGCGCCTCTTCTCCCTCTCCTATTGAAAAGATATCGAAGAAATCGGCAACAGGCTCTGCATTATAGGCACACGGACCGCCACCCAGTATAATGGGATGCTGCCCTGTGCGCTCAGACGCAAGAAGCGGTATGCCCGAAAGCTCAAGCATATTCAAAACGTTGGTATAGCAAAGCTCATACTGAAGCGTAAACGCAACGAAATCAAAAGCTCCGAGCGGATCTGCGCTCTCCGAGGTAAAGAGACTTATATTATTCTCCCTCAGCTCCGCCTCCATATCCGGCCACGGAGTATACGCTCTTTCACACCATACGTCATCGGCTGAGTTAAGCGCTCCTGCAAGTATACGCACGCCGAGATTTGACATGCCTATCTCATACGAGTCGGGGAAGCAGAAGGCTATTCTTGCCTTTATCTTTTCCTTATCCTTTAATACCTCGCCGAATTCTCCGCCGGAATATCTGCCCGGCTTCGATACTCTTTTAAGTATTTTTTCAATATTTTTATTCATTAGAATGCTCCGGTTAAACATAAGGAGGCGGTTTGTTCCGCCTCCGTTTTTTACTGATTTTAAAGCTTATATAAACAGTTTTGCAATGACAGCCATCGGAAGTATCCAGAACAGCTGATACAAAGCAACGTAAACAGAGGGAAGATTTGCTGAATGACCGAGCACAAGCACAAAGCTGAGAAGCACCACGCTGACTATCATCGCAAATATCTTCACTACAAGATTTGTTTTGGTCATATAATTGACTCTGTCGCACAGTGAAAGCGTCTGCAAAAGGGTCTTTGCACTGTTCTTTGAAACGATACCCGAGTCAATGCTCTCTCTCGTTTCCGAGAAATCCTCAGATCCTCGACACTTCAGTATCTTTACGGGATACTTTGATATCTTGATCTTTGTGCTGAGCATACGGTTATCAATATTCGGATCAAAGGTCTTTATACCAACGCACATTCCCGACTTATAGAGATGCTTGAGTATAGCCTCGAAATCGGGATCGATAATATAGCTGACGTAGAATTTTGCAGTTACCTCTTCGTTTACCACCATATGCATTATGCTGGTCTCGCCGTCGTTTTCTATATCGGCGTCATCCTCGTCAACAACGGGCTCGAATTCCTTGCGTCTGAGATAATCCGCAGTTCCTATATAAATATGCGTATCATCTATCATAGCTTCAAGTCCGCTGTCGTCGACCTCAAGAAGCTCAACGTTATCCGAATGACCTATATCCCTTGTAGCTCCCTCAAATACGTCAGCAAGCGGACCGCCTACGTGACGGAACATGCTTCCTGCATAGTATATAACGTGGTCTATACGGTTAAGACCGTATACCTTAACGCTCTTTACCTTAACGCCGTACGACGGGAAAACGTCCTTATCGTCAAAGGAGATCGCAGAAGCAGACGAATACTCCTCAAGGGATTCCTCGCCGATTATAGCGCTGTCAAGCGTATAAGCTTCCTTCGAAGCACGGTAGAAGGGATAGCTGAAGGTGAGGAACGCCGAGAACGGCAGGCTTATCATAAATGTGGCATAGGCAAATATAAGCGCCGTGTTCAGACTCTTCGAATACCAGAAGCCGACTATACCGAGCACTACCGAAAGTGCAAGGGATGCAAGAATAAGTATTCCGATTATAGGCTTGTTGTTGGTATTGGCACGTGAGCGCTTAAAGAAGCCGTTTATAAAGTTTGCCTTATTAACCTTGAATATCGAAGGACTTGCGGGAAGGAAATCGGAGAAAGCCTCTTTTTCGAGCTCATCCTCGCCGAATTTAACCCTGCCTATTGCATATTTAACGCGCTTTGATGCAACTATATTGAAGCTGAATATCTCACGCTTGAGATTCATAAACTCGTAAACCAGAGTAAGAAGCACGCAAAGTGCCGCAGGGAAATTATACAGCTTCGCATCATATGTAAACGAAGGCACCGCACATATCACGATGTGATAGATAAGCGTTCCGATAAGCATTACGACCGTTATGCTCTCAGGTATCGGACGGCGGTTGATTATAGCTCTTGCACCCTCATAAAGCTCACGCCATATCAGAGCCGAGCAAAGCACGAGTATCTGAAGGCTTACCATCGCATATACAACGGGGTAGAACTTAGGGCTGAATGCATCGGGAAGCGCACCGCCCATAAGAGAAATGTTTTCATAGAAGAACAACACAACCGTAAATACAACGGCTATCGCCATCTTTAAAAGTGAAGCTCTGTAGGTCTTCTTATACTGCTTGAAGAACTGCTTGGTCTGCGTCATGGAGGTAAACTCCTGCGCATTCTTGCTGTCCTGAATATTCTCGCCCGAATCGGATATGCCCTCTCCCTGGCGGTCAAGCTCTCTGTATATCTCGTTTACTGCATCTATACCGACGGTCTTTTCAAGCTCGTCTTCCATACCGAGAGCGATCATGATATTTTTATCTATCTCGTCGATATCCTGCTTGGGTACTGCTCTTGTCTGCTCCATAGTAGAGGCATAGTCTTCTGCGTTTTTGATCTTTTCCTCAAGAGTCAGATCGTCGTCTGTAAATTCTTCTTCAAGGTGAGCCTTTGCCTCCTCAAATGCAGCCTCATCAATCTCGGGAGCGTTCTTTTCTTTCTTCTTGAACATCGAACGGAGGGCACCGAATTTGCCCGAAAGCTTTTCAGCAAAGCTTTCACCCACATCCTCGGGCTCGGCTGCTTCATCTATAGCTACCTCTTCCGCATCGGAGGTATCCGTTGCAAACTCTCCGGTAGGCTGATCAAATATCTCGTCAAGAGAATCGGCCGCTTCCCCTATCACTTCTGAAGCTACCTCTTCTGCGTATTCCTCCTGCTCTGCAAGAGCTTCCTCAGAGGGAGCGATCTCCGGCTGCTCCTCTTCAAATTCCGAAGCGGCAACCTCAAGCTCCTCGTCGGTTATATCAGCCTCCTCGCTAAAAGCGGCGCTGTTCTTGACGAAGCCGAACGCTTTACCCGAATTCTGTGCAGCGTTTACTGCCGCTGCCTGCTCAAGTATTGAGGAAGGCGCTTCCTCGGTTTTCTCAACCGAAGGTTGCTTTGCCGTTTCCTTCTTTTCAGGAGCTGCGCTTACAGGCTGATCGGATGCGACGTCTATCTTGCGAAGAACGTTATAATCATCCTCTGAAAGATATTTTTTGAGAAGGTCGTTTACGTTGACCGGCTCATCGTGATGCTTAACGAAGGATTTATACTCGGGATTTACCGTAACCGTTTTTTCCTCGAGCACCGCTTCCTCATCAGTCTGCGCAAGGGTATCTATATTTGATTTTTTTCTCTTTGAGATTTTGAAACGCTGTCCCTTGGAGGCTTCTTCATCATTTTGATCCTGCTTTACGCTCTGATCCAAAAACTCCATTTCAGCCTCTTCGTTTTTTTCGACAGCAGTATCTTCGCCCGCCACAGAAAAGCTGTCTTCAAGCTCGTTTGTTGTGACAGGATTCAGCTTGATATTTTCTTTAAGCTGTCTCAGAAGCTCTGTTGCATTGATCTCCTTAGCGGTATTTTCCGAGGATCTGTCAACGCCGTTGTTCTTCTCTTCCATATCGAAAAATCTCCTTGATTATTTTTTCTGCTTTATATCTTATCTTCTGCGCTGTCTTGCGGCCTCGTAAAGCAAAACTGCCGCCGCAGTAGACACGTTAAGGGAGTTAACACTGCCGTACATCGGAATGGATACTGTAAAATCGCTTTTATCTTTTACAAGACGGGAAACGCCCTCACCCTCACTGCCCATAACTATGGCTGTGGGAATATTAAAGTCACACTCGGTATAATCGGTGCCGCCTGCCTCAGCCGCAAACACCCATATTCCCTTTTCCTTGAGCTCCTCTACTGTAGCGGCTATGTTGGTCACCTTAGCGACACGCATATGCTCAAGAGCTCCTGCAGAAGCCTTTCCTACCGCCGCAGTCAGCGATACTGCTCTGCGCTTGGGAATTATGATACCGTGCGCCCCTGCGCCCTCTGCGCAGCGGATGACCGCACCGAGATTATACGGATCGACTATGCCGTCCGATATCACTATCAAGGGCTTTTCGCCCTTTTCGTTTGCATATTCTATTATCTCGTCAACCGTAACGTATTCCTTTTCGGCTGCGATTGCCGCAACGCCCTGATGATTGATACCTGCGGAAAGACGGTCAAGCTTTGCTCTTTCAACCTCAATAACAGGAATCTTTCTCTCGATTGCCTGGGCAACCAGAACGGTTATCGAGCCCTCTCTTTCACCTCTGAGAACGAACAGCTTATCAACCGTTCTCTCGCTTTTCAGAAGCTCTCTGACCGCATTTCTTCCGACGACTGCCTGAGCCATCTCCTCGGTCATATCCTCATCGTGAGAATAACCTCTTTTTTCTTTTTGATCAAAGCGGCGTGCGCCACCCTTTCCCCCTTTATTTGAGGGTGCGGAAAAGCCATCGCCCTTCCCTTTGCCTTTATATTTATTCTGATACATTTTTCTTTAATTCGACCTGAAAGCATACGCTCAAGGTCGCCTTTTTACCGTTATTTGCGCAAGCAGCGCCGTATGAATATAACATACCGAGTTTATTATATCACACTTTTTCAATTTTGTATATATTTTTTAAAAAATTAATTTCCGATATAAATATATACCTTCTTTTTTGAAAACAAAAAAGGCACGTCTTAAAACGTACCTTTTGTGATGACATAAATTCGGTTGAACTAAATTTATAATTACTGTTCCTTTGTAGCTGCAAAGCATTCGCTGCAGTAAACCGGTCTGTCATTGCTGGGCTGGAAAGGAACCTTAGCTTCTTTTCCGCATCTTGCGCAAGTTGTTGTAAAGTACTCTCTGGGAGCTCTGCCTGCGTTCTTTCTTGCATCACGGCAAGCCTTGCATCTCTGGGGCTCGTTCTGGAAGCCTCTTTCAGCATAGAATTCCTGCTCACCTGCTGTGAACACAAATTCTGCTCCGCAATCTTTACACTTTAAAGTCTTGTCTTCGTACATGGTTTTTTACCTCGCTTTGTATGATTGGTTATATATTTTTTGCTCGAATCAAGCGACTCGTAGCGCCAATCTCTTGAAAAATAAGATCTGCATGAGCTGTGCAAATTCAACTCAATTTTTACCGAAAAGTCTGGATAGCTTCGATCGGATACGACACATGGCGTTGTTGACTGATTTTTCCTTTATTCCGAGTATAGCGGATATTTCGGAATACGATTTATCGGAAAGATACAGCTTGAAAACTGCCATTTCAAGTCCGGAAAGAGTGTTGTCTATCGTGCAAAGAAGCTTTTGATAATTTTCCCTGTCAATAAATGACTGTTCGGGATCGCTTACAAGATCAGCCTCGGCGCTATCCTGCGGGCCTTCGCCGTAGAAAACGTCGGTTGCGCTGTTCTTCTTCAGAAGCGAGACTATACGGTTCTTGATACAGATCTTAGCATACAAACCGAAGGTTACTTCATCGTTACCGTTATATGTACGAATTGCACTGTATAAGGCGATCGCCGCCTCCTGCGAAAGGTCTTCGGTGTCAATGCCACATTTGGATGCACTTTCCCGATATTTATCGCTCATATTAATTATTAGCGGTCTGTATTTGCCAAAAAGCTCGGCAAACGCCGATGAATGACCGTTTTTTGCTCTATTTATGAGCTCCAGAAGAGAGTCCAAACAAACACTGCTCCTAACATTGAGTTATATTTATTATAATGATTATTATTCATAATGTCAAGCATTGTTTTTTCGATAATTATTGTATAAAATAGCTATAATTATCGCACAAATGCCCTTTTTTGTGTTTTTTGTTTTATTTTCGTGATTTTTTTTGTAACATCTTCAAACATTTATATGTTATTTTTGCACAAAAAAAGTCAAAATATTTCGTCACACAAATTTTAAAATTTTAACTTTTTTTATCTATTCGAGAAGATAATTCACATCTCCCGACAGAATAGCAAGCATGCCCTTGTATACCGTTTCGGGCTTATCGTAAAAATTATAACGCATACGCTCTATCTGGATCATGCTGTCTGCTATAACACAACTACGCATTATCTCCTGATTATTTTCGATTATATAGCAGGTGACCTTTACTCTTCCGTCCGGCAGATCCTCGGTCTCAAAGCCTATATCAGAGCCCCTTCTCTTAAAGGAAAGAAGACGGAGAGCACTTTTCAGGCTCTTCTCTCTCAAAAGCTCAAGAAGATTGCTCTGAAGCGTATCTGCAACGTGGATTCCCTGCTCGGTTATCTTATACATATTTCCGCTCGGCCATTTTTCCTCGGCTATATTTCCGGTCTCAAGCAGCTCGGCAAAGCACTCGGCAAAATCAAAATAATTTACGAATCCGTCCTGAACCACTATATCGTTTATGCTTTCAAAATCAAGCGAATAGCCTATATTGCGCATAAGATAAAGTATAAATATTTTTATATCGTTTTTCTCTTTAAGTACAGATTGCATCATAGCCTCCGCATTTTTCATTCTTCTTTTAATTATACCATATCAAAAGGAAAAAGTAAATACAGCATCGAAGTTAAAAAGCCGCACGGATTTACCGTGCGGCTTTGACAGTCAATTATTCTTCTACCGGAGGAACGTAATTCTTGTAAGTGGTAGGCTTAAAGTTGAATCCGCCGAAGTAGTTTTCATCAAGCTTCTTGAGCTCCTTGCTCATAACATATGCATCCTGATATACGAACAAGGGCATAACGGGCATATCCTTGATCAGAACCTGCTCTGCCTGGTGGAGAAGCTCTGCCTGAGTCTTTCTGTCCTCTGCGTTGAAGGCTTCTTCAATCAGGTTGTTGTACTCTTCGCTGTCATATCCGGTGATATGAGGCTGAGCATCGTAGTTCTTACCAACGATATCAATAGCCTGACCTGCAAACTGTTTAGCGAAGGGAGCAAGAGTTGCAAAAGCATCTGTAGAGATTGCAAGAGCATCTATTGCGATAACGTCAAATTCGCCTGCTGCAAAAGCCTTCTGGAACTTATCCTCGTAAAGATCATAGTCGTTTGCGGTATATTTTCTGTTACCGAGGGTATCGATAGTAACCTTAAATCCAAGACCTTCCCAAACTTCCTTGCAGTATTCCGCAACGGCCTTGTCAACCTCATTATTCTTTCTGACCGTTATAGAGAAGCTTCCGCTCTTAACGCCTGCTTCCTTAAGAAGTGCCTTTGCTCCCTCAACGTCAGCAGTAGATGAGATAAGGTTGCCGCCAACCTCTCTGAACGAGTCCTTTCTGGACGTATTGTATACGCCTGCAGGAACGACACCGTCAGCAGCCTTTGCGAATACTATTCTTGAAACAAGCTCGTTTCTGTCTATTGCCATAGAAAGAGCGTTTCTTACACGGGCGTCTTCAAACAGCTCGTTTCTTGTATTAAAGTAATACGTGCTTGTAACCATTGTATCGGATACTTCAGCATGCGCTTTATAGGATTCACGGTATTCAAGCGGAATTTCACCGACAAAGAGAACTCTGCCTTCATTATATGCTACAAGCTGTTCTTCACCGGACATATCGTAATCAGCAACAAGTCTGTAAGGAACAACGTACTTCGTGAGCTTTTCTTCAGCTGCTGTGTTACGGTAGTAGTAGATATTTCTTTCGAGGATAAGCGTTTTGCCGTACTCGTATGTTCTTACAACGAAGGGACCGCTGGATACCATAACGGTGGTGCTGGAAGCCCAGTCGTTCTCAACTCTTTTTACAACGTCTTCACGAAGAGCAACGAGAGCGGGGCTTGCGCAGTTTTCAAGGAACTGTTTATAATCAATATCCTTTTCAAATTCGATTCTGAGCGTATATGTATTAGCAGAAACTACGCCGATATCATCTATAGAGCAATCCCCAAGCTTAGCCTTGCGAGCGTTCTTTATGTTCATAAGCATAGCAGATGCAGGGCTGGAGCATTCGGGATCGAGAATTCTCTTCCATGCAAATACAAAATCGTCTGCAGTGAGGTTACGGCCGTCACTCCATCTCGTTGAGTTCAGATAAACTTCAAGGACGTAAGTTCCTTCATCTTCATCAGCCTCGTATTCCCATCCGCTTGCAACTGATTTCTGAACCTTACCGTTTTCATCTATAGTCGTAAGACCGACGTAAAGCATATTGAGTATCTTTACAGCCGCCTCATCGGTATAAGCGTAAATGGGGTCAAAGTTGGATATCTCGGTTGAAAGATAGACCGGGATGATCGCGCCTTTGTCTGAAGATGTGCTGTTCGCACTGTCACCCTCACTGCCGTTGCATCCTGTAAAAACAAAGAGCGAAAGGACAGTAATAACGCACAGCATCAGTGCAATAATTTTTTTCATTTGGATCTCCTCCTAAGAATTTCGCATATAATCTGAACTTTCTTTATCTTGATAAATTCGAATTATTATGTCAGCAATTAAAAAATGGCGATAAATTGCTTCCTACATTATAACATTTTCCCGAAATTATTTCAAGGTTTTCTCAGCTCGATTTAAGTCACAATTTATTTTTTATACGATTGCACAATTTTTGACTTCAAAAATGTACATTTTGCCAAACAGATTGCCGATAATACGCCTATACAATACATAAAAATAGATTGTTTTGCCAATAATAAAAGCGTAAAAAACAAAGAAAGGCGTGATCTTACGAATCAATATATACGCACCGATCTTGCATCGGAATGCACGGCTTGTGATGACACGGAGGACAGCGGAATTGCACAAACACATCGTGATGAGGACGGGATCGCTGTCTCATCCGTTGATATACTAAGCGAGGATGCCGCAAAAAGATACGGAAAGAGCGTCGGCAGATACGTTACGGTAAGCTTCGGCAGTCTGTGGCTGGGAGAAGACAGTCTGTTTGACAGGACCGCCGATATAATTTCAAGCGAGCTTAAGAAAATGGTACACGAGGCCATCGGCAAATGCAAAAGCATGCTCGTTGCAGGTCTTGGCAACCGCTTTATTACGGCAGACGCATTAGGTCCGCTTGCCGTAAAGGGAATATCGGTCACACGGCATATTAAAACGGTAAGTCCTGCCCTTTACGATAGAATAGGATACGGCTGTGAGATATCGGCAATAGCTCCGGGCGTGGTAGGGCAGACCGGTATAGAGACTCTCGAGCTGATAAAAGGTGCCGCTGAAAAGATATCACCCTCACTTATCATAGTTATTGATGCTCTTGCCTCACGAAGTGTTGATCGGCTTGCTCAAACCGTTCAGCTCTCAAACAGTCCTATTGCTCCCGGCTCAGGTATCGGAAACAAAAGGCAGGTATTATCAAAGGAGACGCTTGGCTGTCCCGTCATAGCAATAGGAGCGCCCACAGTCGTTGACTCGTCAACGCTTGTCTACGATGCCCTCGGCAAGGCAGGAATTGAGGATATAGACGCTTCGCTTAAAGAGGTGCTTGACAACGGAAAAAATTTTATGGTGTCGTTAAAGGACAGCGACGTTGCAGTATCAGAGCTGGCAAGACTGATTGCACACTCGATAAACCTCGCTTTTGCATAAAAGCGTGAATAGAAATGCCCTCACTTTAATATAAATAATCAAGAGGATATTCACCTGAAAAGGAGTTTATATGAGAAGATCGGGCATTCTAAAAATACTGAGCTCAATAAAAGCACTTATATGCTTTGAGATGATCTTGGTCATACTTTTAACGCTTATAGTGGGTATCGGACAGTTTCTTTTCCCCGAGGTTCCCTTCCCGCCGCCCAAGGTATCGTCTGCATCTTCGATTAGCCGCATTTTTGCATCCGTTCCGGACACTCCCGAGGCTGAAAGCGAGCAAGCCTCCCACTTTTATCAAGACACTCCCTCAGGCACAATACCCGAGGGGAGCTTCGCAATAGTTACGGAGAATATCCCATATAAAAGCAAAGGCGAGGTCTGCATAAAAAACGAGACCTCTTATTCACCCAAAATAGACCTTTTGGCATCAAAAAGCGTCCCGGCGCTTTCTCAAAGCGATGCTTCGCTTTCCGAAAACGCTCCAGTCGTTTTGATAATCCACACTCACGGCACCGAGGCATATTCCGATAACGGATCCTATTATTTTCAGGAGGATGAGCTTGCACGCTCAGACAATATCGAAGAAAACGTAGTCGCAGTAGGTGCCGCATTAGCTCAGGCACTCGAGGACAGCGGTATCCCTACCCTTCACGTAAAGAAGATGCACGACAAGGAGTCTTATCTTACCTCTTATAACGAATCCGCAAAGACAGTGATAGAGTGCTTGAGTGAGCATCCAAGCATAGAGCTGGTAATAGATCTTCACCGAGATGCGATCATATACGAAGACGGCAGAATGGTGCGCACGTTATCTGCAGACGGAAGCGCACAGCTTATGCTTTTGGTAGGATCCGATCAAAACGGTGCGAATTATCCACACTGGCAGGATAATCTCGAGATGGCATTGGAGCTTCAGTTCTCACTTGAAGCTATATCACCGGGAATCACCCGTCCGATCGATCTTCGAGCCTCATCCTTCAACCAGCAGCTTTCCGAAAGGGCGCTCTTGCTTGAGGTCGGCTCCTGCGGAAACACTCTCGACGAAGCCAAGCAGGCGGCAGCGGTCTTTGCTCAAGCCCTGTCAAGCTACATAAAAGGACAATAAAACGGAGGATATAATGAAAAACTTTTTTATATCTCTTTTAGTCAGTGTTATGGTACTGTTTACCGTAGTTGCTATAGTTCACGCAGACACAAGCACGAGCACCGTTTACGGCACCTCCTCTGCCGCACTTTCGGTAAGCGCCGACCAATACGACTACAGCATTGTGATACTCGGTCACTATTTCAGTCTTGATAAAGAAAAGACCGATCTTGTCGCATCAAAGCTCTCAGACCTTATAAAAACAAACGAGAATTATCTGCCCTCGTCAGTAACTGCTCTTACAAAAAGCATTTCGGAGGCAGTTTCGGTTGACGTAGGCAAAGCGATCGACTGCATAAACGCCATAGAGTAATACCCTTTTTATATGGGTATTGCTTTTTTTATAAAAAAATGGTATACTGTTTTACGTAAAAAATTCCTATGAAAGGATGATATTATGAGCACAGTGATCGGCATAGACGTTGGCGGCAGTACTACGAAAATAGTAGGCTTCAATGCTGACCGTTCGCTTATCGCTCCGATGTTTGTCAAGGCTGCCGACCCGGTGACCTCTATATACGGAGCTTTTGGAAAATTTACAGTTGAAAACAATCTTAAGCTTGAGGATATCCGCCGTGTTATGGTTACCGGCGTCGGATCTTCATACATAGCTCAGCCTATATATAATCTTGAGTGCACCACCTGCGCAGAATTTGACTCACTCGGCCTTGGCGGACTTTATCTTTCCGGGCTTGACAAGGCGATTATAGTCAGCGTTGGAACAGGTACTGCCATAGTATACGCTGAGAAAGGCAAAGAAAGCAAATATCTCGGCGGTACGGGTCTTGGCGGCGGTACCGTTGTAGGTCTTTCAAAGAAGATGCTCGATATGGACAACATATCCCACATCGTAAGGATAGCCGAAGGCGGAGACCTTTCAAAGGTGGACCTTCGCATTACCGATATCTCAAAAAAGGATATACTCCTTCCCAAGGATATGACCGCTTCAAACTTTGGTAAGATGAGCGATCTTTCGGACAGAAGCGACCTTGCACTCGGTATTATCAATATGGTTTTCGAGACGGTAGGTATGCTTGCCATCTTCGCCGCAAGATCGTTTAATATAAACGATATCGTTCTGACCGGAAATCTGACCACCATTCCGCAGGCAAAGCCTCTTTTTGACTCTCTCAGTCAGATGTTCGGAGTTAATTTTATCATTCCCGAAAACTCACAGTTCGGCACCGTAATCGGCGCCGCCCTGCACGCATTCAAGTGATAAGGTGTTCTGCCCTGCTGATTTGACGAAAGAAATACGGGGGAAACGAATACAGGGGCTCTTTTTAAAAAAACCCGCCCCTGCACCCCGGAAAAACTTTAGAAACATTTTCTTTTGGAAGCACGAACACAGTGCTTCATTTTAAAAACGACCTCAAACGCCGAGGTCGTTTTTTGGTTGTGCTAACATCGCTATCATTTACGCAAGCGAAAAAGAGGTCTCGTTGTTTGAGACCTCTTTTTTAATGTAGTGCGTTGTTCGCACTTTTCAAAGAAAAATGCCCCAAAGATTTTTGAGAGGGGGTGTGGGGGAGGACTTTTTGTAAAAAGTCCTCCTCCATATAAATCTCCCCTTATAAAATCTCCGCGCACATAAAAACACCGACCTCAACGCACGAGGTCGGTGTTTTGGTTCAGCACTGTGTTAGTGCTTAATTTATAAGTTGAAATTATTCAACGTCGATAAGCTTGATGAGTGCCATTTCAGCAGCATCACCACGGCGGGGACCGAGCTTATATATAGCTGTATATCCACCGTTCAGAGATGCATACTTAGGTGCGATCTGATCAAACAGCTTCTTTACGACGTCTTCTTTGGTTATAAATGCAAGTGCTGCACGGCGTGAAGCAAGTGTATTTGTTTTACCGAGCGTTATCATCTTCTCAGCAAGGCTGCGAACTTCTTTTGCTCTTGTGAGAGTTGTCTCGATAGAACCGTTTTCAAGCAAGTATGTTACCATGCCTCTGAGCATAGCCTTGCGGTGATCGGTAGTTCTGCCGAGTTTTCTTGTTCCTGGCATTTAATTTACCTCCTTTAAGCGTTCATATATACACTCTTACTCTTCTTCTTTTCTGAGGTCGAGACCGAGTGAATGCAATTTGAGTATTACTTCTTCAAGTGATTTTTTACCAAGGTTTCTGACCTTGATCATATCTTCTTCCGTTCTGTTGGTAAGATCCTCTACCGTGTCAATGCCCGCACGCTTCAAGCAGTTGAAGCTTCTTACGGACATGTCAAGCTCCTCAATGGTCATCTCAAGAACTTTTTCTTTAATGGTTTCTTCTCTTTCAACCAGAACCTCTGCTCTCTGTCCTTCTTCAGAAAGATTTACGAACAGATTGAGATGCTCGTTGAGTATCTTGGCGGCAAACGAAACTGCCTCTTTAGCGGAAACAGTACCGTTTGTGAGTACTTCAAGTGTCAGCTTGTCGTAATCGGTGATGTTACCGACTCTGGTATTCTCCACCTTATAGCTTACGTTGTAAACGGGTGTGTATATAGAGTCTGTAAATATTACGCCGATTGCGGCATGATTGTTCTGCTTATTCTTTTCCTGAGAAACATATCCACGACCGTGATCGAACGTCATTTCCATATAGAATCTGGCATTATCACTTACGGTTGCAATATGCTGCTCGGGATTAAGAATTTCGATATCGGCATCAGCTTTTATATCACCTGCCGTTACATTACACGGACCTGTAACGTCTATTATTACCGTTTTCTGCTCATTTGTATGGAGCTTTGCAACGACACCCTTGACGTTGAGTACGATCTCAGTAACGTCTTCCTTAACACCTGATACAGTTGAGATCTCATGGAGCACGCCGTCTATCTTGATAGACATAACGGCAACGCCGGGAAGAGAGCTCAAAAGTACTCTGCGAAGTGAGTTACCGAGAGTTGTACCGTAACCTCTTTCAAGGGGTTCAACAACAAACGTTCCGCTTTTTCCGTCTTCGCTGAGATAAGCCGTGGTTATATTAGGCTTTTCTATTTCAATCATTCAATTACCCTCCTATTACTGCATATAATATCAGTTGCTTGCGTCCGGCTTCTAACGTACAACGCCGGCTACGTACTAAAAGGGCTGGGGTATTACTTGGAGTACAATTCGACGATGAGCTGCTCTTCGAACGGGAAGTCGATGTCTTCTCTCTTCGGATAAGCTACTACCTTTGCAACTGCAGCTGTCTTATCAAGATCGAGCCACTTAGGTGTTACCTGTGTTTCGAGACCCTCGATAAGCTCCTTGATCTTTTCAGATGAACGGCTCTTTTCCTTAACTCCGATAACGTCTCCGACCTTGATCATGATGGACGGGATTGTTACCTTCTTACCGTTAAGTGTGAAGTGACCGTGCAATACGAGCTGACGAGCTTCCTTACGGCTGTTAGCCATACCCATTCTGTAAACAACGTTATCAAGACGGCGCTCAAGTATGCTGAGAAGGTTTTCACCTGTTACGCCTTCCATCTTGTCGGCCTTATTGAAGTATTCAGCGAACTGACCTTCAAGAACGCCGTAGTATCTCTTAGCCTTCTGCTTTTCTCTGAGCTGTCTGCCGTATTCTTCAACCTTCTTTCTGGAAGCACCGTGCTGACCGGGAGCTGCGGGTCTTCTGTCAAGAGTGCACTTTGCAAGGCATCTGTCTCCCTTAAGGAAAAGCTTTGTGCCTTCTCTGCGGCAGAGTCTGCAAACAGGACCTGTATATCTTGCCATATCCTTTTATTCCTCCTTTTAGATTCTCTAATCAGACGCGTCTTCTCTTAGGCGGTCTGCAGCCATTATGAGGGATAGGGGTTACATCCTTTATAAGGCTTATATCAAGTCCGACTGTCTGAAGCGCACGGATTGCGGATTCTCTTCCTGCACCCGGGCCTTTTACGTATACTTCTACAGTCTTCATACCATTATCGGTTGCAATCTTTCCGGCTGTTTCTGCTGCCATCTGAGCTGCATAAGGAGTTGATTTTCTCGAACCCTTGAAACCAAGTTCGCCGGCGGATGCCCACGAAATTGCATTTCCGTTCATATCGGTAATGGTAACAATAGTATTATTGAAAGTTGCTCTGATGTGCGCCTGTCCTTTTTCGACGTTCTTACGTTCGCGGCGTCTCTTGATAACTTTCTTAGTTCCTGCCTTTGCCATTCGATTATCACTCCTTTACTTCTTCTTATTAGCGATCGTCTTTGCGGGACCTTTTCTTGTTCTCGCATTTGTCTTTGTGCGCTGACCTCTAACCGGCAAGCCCTTTCTGTGACGAATTCCGCGATAGCAGTTGATCTCGACCATTCTCTTTATATCAAAAGATACTTCACGGCGAAGGTCACCCTCTACCTGGTAGTTGTTTTCTATTTCATCACGGAGCTTTGCGATATCGTCCTCGGTAAGATCCTTGGCACGAGTATCGGGGTTGATTCCGGTTTTTGCCAAAATGTTGTTCGCACTGGTTCTGCCTATTCCGAAGATATAGGTAAGCGCAATTTCAACACGCTTGTTGTTCGGTATATCTACACCTGCTATACGAGCCATTCTGTAAAACTCACTCCTTTATTAACCCTGTCTTTGTTTATGCTTGGGATTCTCGCATATAACCATTATTTTTCCATGTCTTTTGATGATTTTGCATTTTTCGCAAATCTTCTTTACGGATGGTTTAACCTTCATTTGACACCATTCCTTTCTTATTTTGCACGCCAGGTTATGCGGCCCTTGGTAAGGTCGTAGACCGATACCTCAACCGTTACCTTATCACCCGGCAGTATCCAAATATAATTCATTCTGAGTTTTCCGGAAATATGTGCTGTAACAATATGTCCGTTGGGGAGCTGCACCTTGAAGTTTGCATTGGGCAACGATTCAATTACGACTCCTTCAAACTCGATTACATCATCTTTTGGCAGAATAATCCCTCCTAATTTTATGATACTTCTGACAAAGCCTTGTCTATCGCGCGGCGTACGGCGCCGTTATTCTCAAAATCGGCAGGCGATGCTGCCTCTGTTTTAAGAAGAAGCAAATGCTTTGTCTTTTTCAGTTTCGGTTTATCTGTTTTGCGAAGCTTTCCGTCGGCTATTTTAACGTAGCCCTCAGAGACAAGCTCCACCACTATAAAGACCCTTCCGCTGTCTCGCCCGGCAGTTGACACCACCACGCTTCCGACGCTTATTACATCATCCGACAGCTTCATCTTTAATCCTCAGGAAGCGTCAGAACAACTACTCCGTTATCCGTTAACGCTACCGTATGTTCGTAATGAGCAGATAGTTTTCCGTCCGCTGTTACTACCGTCCAGTCATCGTCAAGCTCACGCACCTCGTGCGTGCCTGCGTTTACCATAGGCTCTATAGCTATCGTCATTCCCTCGCAGAATCTGACGCCGTGACCGGCTCTGCCGTAGTTGGGAACGTCAGGTGATTCATGAAGCTCCTCTCCTACGCCGTGACCGATATATTTACGCACGACGCTGTATCCGAAGGATTCAACGTAGCTTTGGATCTCATATCCGAGATCTCCCATTCGATTGCCGGGCACAAGCTTTTCAATTCCGCGCCAGAAGGACTGCTTGGTCACCTCTATCAGCTTCCTTGCTTCTTCACCCGGATCTCCTACCGTAAACGTATTAGCTGTATCACCGTGAACTCCCTTATAATAAGCTCCTACGTCGACCTTGACTATATCACCCTCGCGCAGGATCTTATCTTTTGAAGGGATGCCGTGTATTATCTCATTATTGAGACTGATACAGGCGCTTCCCGGGAATCCGCCATATCCTAAGAATGACGGGGTGGCACGATGCTTTTCGATATATTTGCGGATAATGTCATCAAGATGCTTGGTGGACATTCCCGCTTCTATTGATTCGCCAGCCAGCCTAAGCGCTCCGCCGGCAATCCTTCCGGCATCGCGCATGGCAAGCATCTGCGTTTTGTTTTTTAGCTGTATCATAAATTATCTGCCTATTGCCTCAAGAGTAAGTCTCGTCGTATCCGTTACTTCTTCCTGTCCTATAACGGTCTTGAGCTTTCCTCTTTTGCCATAGAATTCTTTAAGCGGTTCGGTCGTTTCATGGTAGACCTGCAGTCTGCTGAGAACGACCTCGGGGAGATCGTCACGGCGTACCGTAAGCTCCTCACCGCATTTGTCGCAATGTACTCCGTCTGAAGACGGTTTGTACTGTGTATGATAGGTAGCTCCGCACTTGAGACAAGCACGTCTTCCGCTCATACGCTCGACTATTTTTTCATCCGGAACTTCTATGCTTATTACCATATCCGGTTCGATTCCCATATCCTCAAGAGCCTGTGCCTGCGGCACTGTTCTGGGGAAGCCGTCGAGAATAAAACCGTTTTTGCAGTCATCCTGTACGAGTCTTTCGCGTATGATTCCAACAACGACGTCATCGGGAACAAGATTTCCCGCTTCGGTATATGCACGCGCCGCATTACCCATTTCGGTACCGTTTTTGATAGCCTCACGGATAATGTTTCCGGTAGAGATGGTCGGGATAGCAAGCTTTTCGCTTACTACCTCTGCCTGCGTTCCCTTTCCGGCTCCGGGCGCTCCGAGAAAAATTATCTTCATATAGTTATCTCCTATATTATTCAAGGAAGCCCTTGTAATGACGGAAGGTCATCTGTGCTTCGATTTCGCGTACTGTTTCAAGTGCAACGCCTACTACGATAAGAAGTGAAGATCCTCCGAAAGCGATGCTTCCGAGCTGGCTTCCTGTTACCATATTAGCTATAAGCGGGAATACTGCAATGATACCGAGGAACAGAGCACCGATGAGAGTGATTCTGTTGAGTATCTTTGTGATGTAGTCCGACGTAGGCTTACCGGGTCTGATACCGGGGACGAATCCACCGTTCTTCTTGAGGTTGTTGGAAACCTCTACCGGGTTGAACGAAATTGCTATATAGAAGTATGCAAATGCTATAATCAGAACGAAGAACAGTATTGCATAGAAGGGTGAGCTGTAGCTGAAGAAGTTAAGCACGCCTGCCCAGAATGATCCTTCTGCCGGTGTGGCGAAGAGATATCCTATTGTTGCGGGAAGTGCTACGATGGAGTTAGCGAAGATTATAGGCATAACTCCGGACATATTGAGCTTGATCGGAAGATTGGAGCTCTGTCCGCCGTACATCTTGCGTCCGACTACCTTCTTTGCGTACTGAACGGGAATTCTTCTTTCGCTGTTTGTCATAAATACGACGAACGTTACTATTACGAGAGCGATTATAAGGATCGCTTCAGCAGCAACGATTCCCCATGCTCCTGACTTAACGTACTCAATAAGAGCGCCTACTATAGTAGGAGCGCTGGATACGATATTTACGAAGAGTATAAGTGAAATACCGTTTCCAATTCCGTTTTCATTGATTTTTTCTGCGAGCCACATGATAAGAGCCGCACCTGCGCAGTAACAAACGATAATAACGATTGCTGCGAAGATACCCTTGTCAACGAGAACGTTGTTAGCTCTCATATACATGTAGTAACCGAATGCAGTGATAAGTGCGAGAGCAACCGTTACGTAACGGGTGATCTGTGTTATCTTCTTCTTACCTTCCTCGCCTGCCTTCTGCAGTCTTTCGAGAGCAGGAATAGCGATGGTAAGGAGCTGCATTACGATGGATGATGTGATATACGGTGAGATAGAAAGTGCGAACAGTGTTGCTCTTGAGAAAGCTTCACCGGAGAGAATGTTCAGATACTGGAATATCGAACCGTCTCCGCTTGACATGATAAGGTTGAGCATATCAGAGCTAACGAACGGAACCGGTACTACTGCTCCGAATCTGTAAAGGATCAGTATGAATACCGTGAAAATAAGCTTGCTTCTGAGTTCCGGGATAGCCCATGCGTTTCTCAGTGTCTTCAGCACCTTATACCACCTCTGCCTTTCCGCCTGCAGCCTCTATCTTTTCTTTGGCTGCCGCCGAGAAGACAGATGCTTTCACAGTTATTTTTTTGGTAAGTTCGCCATTGCCGAGAATCTTGAGATCGTAGTGCGCATTGCGTACGAATCCCTTCTCGATCAAAGCTGCGATATCAACAACCGCACCGTCGTCAAAGACGTTGAGAGCAGAAAGGTTTACTATGGAATAATTCTTTGAAAAGATATTATTAAATCCTCTCTTGGGAAGTCTTCTGTAGAGCGGGATCTGACCGCCTTCGAAACCGGGTCTTACTCCGCCGCCTGAGCGTGCGTTCTGACCTTTATGTCCTTTGCCTGCTGTTTTACCGTTACCTGAACCCGGACCTCTTCCTTTGCGCCAAGACGGCTTAACGGATCCTTCAGCCGGGCTGAGTTCATGGAGCTTCATTTGGTTTCCTCCTTTTTTTGTAATTTCCGTCTGTAAATATTACAAATACGGTCAATCCTGCTTAAACGTTTTCTGTTTTTACAAGATGGGATAAAATCTTGATTTTTCCGGCAAGTACCGGTGTGTCTTCATGCTCTATAGCGTCGCCGATCTTCTTGAGACCGAGAGACTCTGCTGTGAGCTTCTGATTCGGCTTTGTGCCGATAAGGCTTTTAACAAGCGTTACTTTAATCTTACTCATTGCGCCTGCCTCCTTAGTTCTTTACTGCAGCAACGTCGATATTGCGCATTTTTGCAATCTCGTCAGCTGTACGCAGTTCTTTAAGTCCTTCGAACGTAGCCTTTACAACGTTTGTCGGGTTGTTGGAACGCAGACACTTTGTTCTGATGTTCTTTATACCCGCCATCTCTACAACGGCTCTGACTGTTCCGCCTGCGATAACTCCGGTTCCTTCGGGTGCCGGCTTAAGCAGAACGCTTCCAGCTCCGAAATTACCGATTACTTCGTGCGGTATGGTATTTCCCTTGAGAGATACTGTTATCATATTTTTCTTAGCGTCTTCAATGCCCTTGCGGATAGCATCCGGTACTTCTGCCGCCTTACCAAGTCCGTAACCTACGTGACCTGCTCCGTCTCCAACGATCATGATCGCTGTGAAACGTGCTATACGTCCACCCTTTACGGTTTTGGATACACGGTTGATAGCAACGAGTTTTTCCTGAAGCTCAAGCTCTGACGCGTTAATTCTCTGTGCCATTCTTACTATACCTCCTGCTATCAGAATTTGAGTCCGCCTTCACGGGCGCCCTCTGCAAGTTCCTGTACTCTTCCGTGATAAACGTAACCGCCACGGTCAAATACAACTGTTTCAATGCCCGCCTTGATAGCTTTTTCGGCGATTGCCTTACCTACCTTGCGTGCTGCTTCCTTATTGCTGCCGATTCCCTCGAAATCCTTTTCGAGAGTTGAAGCGGATGCAAGTGTTACGCCCTTAACGTCGTCTATGATCTGTGCATAGATGTTGCTGTTAGAGCGATATACGCAGAGACGAGGAGTTTCGGGTGTACCGGAAATCTTTGCTCTGACTCTCTTATGTCTCTTAAGACGCTGCTTATTGCTGTCTTTTCTTGAAATCATGCAACTCCACTCCTTTCATTACTTACCGGCCTTACCGGACTTACGGCGAATTGTTTCTGTGCTGTACTTAACGCCCTTGCCAAGGTAGGGTTCGGGAGGTCTCTTTTCTCTGATCTGAGCTGCGATCTGTCCTACTACCTGCTTGTCGTAACCCTTGACGATGATCTGGTTTGAGTTGGGAAGGTCAAATGTTATGCCGTTCTCTTCCTCAAATGTGATCGGGTGAGAGTAACCGAGGTTGAGGGTAAGAGTCTTACCGCTCTTGGTTGCTCTGTAACCAACACCGACGATATCGAGTGTCTTGGAGTAACCGTTCTTTACACCCTCGATCATGTTGTTGAGAAGGGTTCTTGTAAGGCCGTGAAGTGCCTTGTGATTCTTTTCTTCGGAAGGTCTTTCAACTGTAATAACAGCACCCTCCTGCTTGATTGTCATTTCAGCGCTGAGCTGCTTTGTTAATGTTCCCAGAGGGCCCTTTACGGTAACTACGTTGCCGTCTGCAATGCTTACGTCAACTCCGGCGGGAACAGTTATCGGCATTCTACCAATTCTTGACATGTCTGTTCCTCCTTAATTACCATACGAAGGCGAGAACTTCGCCGCCAACGTGTTCTTTTCTTGCCTTCTTATCGGTCATAACACCCTTGGGGGTAGATACGATCGCGATTCCGAGGCCGTTCATAACCTTGGGCATATCTTCGCAGTTAGAGTAGATACGAAGGCCGGGCTTGGAAACTCTTCTGAGGCCCTGAATAACCTTCTGCTTGCCCATGTCCTTAAGCGTGATTCTGATCACACCCTGCTTGCCGTCTTCGATTACCTGATAGCCCTTTACGTAGCCTTCTTCAACGAGAATATCAGCGATAGCCTTCTTCATGTTGGACGCAGGTACATCTACGGTTTCATGCTTTGCGTTGTTTGCGTTTCTGATACGCGTGAGCATATCAGCAATTACGTCTGACATTTGCATATTTATTTTCCTCCTTTATGCAGTTGCCGGATTATCCGGCTTGGTACCGGTGGTAAACTACGAAAAAATGCTCCGCATTTTATCGTTTACAAGTTTTGCTGGCGCAAAACTTCCTAACATTGTTAGTTATGAAAAACCTTCGGTTTACCGTTTACAAGTTTTGCTTGCGCAAAACTTGCTAACATTGTTAGTATAACGATCAATGCTGAATCAAATTTCGTCAAGTTCCTGCCGGTTAAGCTTGGAGCTTACCAAGATGCTTTCTTTACTCCGGGTATCTGTCCCTTGTATGCGAGTTCGCGGAAGCAGATACGGCAGATACCGAACTTACGCAGATAAGCGTGAGGACGGCCGCAGATCTTACATCTGGTATATTCTCTTGTAGAAAACTTCTGTGTCTTCTGCTGCTTGAGAACCATTGCCTTCTTTGCCATATTATTCTACCTCCTCTGATTATTTCGCAAACGGTGCGCCCATCAGTCTGAGAAGCTCTCTTGCTTCTTCGTCTGTGTTTGCTGTCGTTACGAATGCGATATCCATACCGCGGATCTTGTCAATTTTGTCGTATTCGATTTCAGGGAATATAAGCTGTTCCTTGAGACCAAGTGAATAGTTTCCTCTGCCGTCGAATGCGTCGGGATTGATTCCCTTAAAGTCACGAACTCTGGGAAGAGAGAAGTTGAAAAGTCTGTCCATGAATTCGTACATCTTTTCGCCGCGAAGTGTTACCTTAACGCCTATCTTCATACCTTCTCTGAGCTTGAAGTTAGCTACCGACTTCTTTGCGTATGTCGGAACTGCCTTCTGACCTGTGATAAGTGTTACTTCATTTATGATAGTATCAATTACCTTTGTGTTATCCTTTGCGTCACCTGCACCAACGTTAACAACGATCTTGTCGATGCGCGGGATCT
>JAZSMJ010000071.1:0-1515 GCA_045535815.1 Eubacteriales bacterium | reverse complement strand
CAGCGGCAGGTGATATATACGATATAGTAGTTGCACTTGCAGCTCTTCTTGAGGAGCACGGAGTAGCAAATTACGAGGCAGTTATCGGCACTGACGAGTATGCGGCAGTAGTAGAGGATATCGAGGGACTGGTAGCAGAGCTCAAGGCACTCTATGAGGAAATAAAGGAAGCACCTGCATCAACGGCTCTTGTATATGAGCAGAAGATAGCAGAGCTTAAGGCAGAGCTTGAAGAGCTCTACGGAAAGCTTTATGACCTTGCGCTTGCAGCAGTAGAGGAAATGGATCCCGAGGTAGCGTGCATGCTTGAGGATGCACTTAAGGCACTCGTTGAATCGATAAACACGGTAATAGGCTCGTGTGAGGAGTACGACGTATGGTTCGAAGCACACGTAAAGGCAATGGCAGGAGAGCTTCTTGCATCGCTCATAGAGAATACAGAGGAGCTTCTTGGCGTAGCAGACCGAGTATTCGAGGCTATAATCGTAAAGATCCTTGCAGATATAGATGCACTTGTAGATGAGCTTGTAGAAAAGATCGAGCTTGAGATCAAGGCACAGATCGAGGCACTTGAGCAGGCAATCGAAGAGCTCAAGGCGGCACTTGAGGGCGTAGCGGAAGAGCTTAGAGCAGAGCTCGAGGCAAAGATCGCTGAATTAGAGGCAAAGGTAAAGGCACTCAAGGAAGCACTTGCAGAGGGAATAGATAATATTCTTGGATATATAAACGATATCAAGGCAGGAATAGAGGAGCTTGTAGAAGCCCTTAAGGCAGCAGGTATAGATCTTTCTGAAAAAGCAATAAAGAATATTATTGAGAAGCTTAACGGTATACTTGGAAACATCTGGGGCAAGTCGTATGATGAGCTCAAGGAAGAGCTTAAGGCACTCGCCCAGAAAGTATTGGATTATATCGTAGAGGTTGTAGGACCTGAGGTAGACGAGATACTTAAGGAAGAGGCACTCTACTTTGACTATACTGTATCAGAGGAATCCTACTATTTGGCAATAGGAGATTTTGCTAAGGTAGAAGGAAGCTATGCACAGCTTCTTGCAGAGGCACTTGGCGGAATTAACGGAATAACGTTTGACAACAGCGATATACGCGTATCCGACCTTCTTGCGATCCTTGACGCAGAGTATGAGAACGATGCGTACGGAGAGCAGTTTGAGGCAATGGCAGAAGCGCTTCGTGAGGATCTTATAGCAGAGATCGAGAAGGCAGACCTTATCACCGTAGATTTCGGCACTGCTGATTTCGTTGACTTTGCAACTGCACAGATCATAAGCAGAGTTATTGAAGAGGCAGATGAACTCAAGTCTACAATAGAAATGGTGGCTCCCGGATATTTCGCTCAGTACAAGAACTATGAAATGGATTGGACTCGCTTTGAGGAGCTTGTAGAATTCGTAGACGTAGAGGCATTGCTCGCAGATATTCGTGCAAAGCTTGTAGAGAACGGAGTTCCCGAGATATCTGAGATCCCCGTTGGAGATCTTGAGCTTACGATTGAGG
>JAZSMJ010000026.1:0-8045 GCA_045535815.1 Eubacteriales bacterium | reverse complement strand
GCAAACCACCGGTTGAACCGGCGGTTTTGATTTAAACCGTAATTATCTGTCAATTAAAACTTCCGTCAGCGACTATTCTTTTTTCAACAAGCTCCGGATACGTTTTTCTCCGCTTCTGTTGATTGCTTGTAAGAAACGCCGCTTATACCGCTTACTCTTTCCTTCGTAGTACGGGGCGGCTCGGAAGCCTCGCGGGGGCCGTCTGTTGTGAACTCATTTGTCGGAGTCTGCGTTAAATCGGCAATTCCCGAAACCTGAACAGTCGGCTGATTCTGCTGACTGTTTTTGTTTTTCACAGAAAAAACAACAGCTATAGCTGCCACAATTAAGGCTGCAGAAACCAGAATACAAATAATTATTTTGCTTTTTTTCATAACGAAATCCTCACGGAGGTGCACATTAAAAACGTGCACCCTGTTTTACAGAATTATAAGGTTATGTCAAAAATCGACTGAGCAACCACACGGTTAATTTTAAATAGATTCTTGAAGAAGCTTATCAGCTTCTGGAAAAATCCGGATTTTGCCGAAACTGTTTTCTGAGCGGTCACGGCACTGCCGTTTTCAAGCACCTCTGTACCGTCATTATAAACAATCTTTGCGGTTACCGTTACCTGACCTGAACCTACGCATTCAAGCGTACAGTCCTCTCCGTTTCCGCTATAGCTTACGGTAACAGCTCCGGGATTGCTTGATTCCCAGACGATTTTTGCATTTTCGGGAAGATTCTTCGCAACTGCATGAAGGATTATCCTGTCACCGTGGTTGAACTGAGAAACGGACGATGCTTTTAATGAAAGAGAAACGGGATCGGGAGCCTTCTCAAAGACTGCCTCGATTGTTGCGTCACTCTCAATCTGAGAGAAGGTGTATTCGCTTACAACGCCTACGCTTTCACCGTCTACAAGTACATCTGAAATAACGTAGCCTGCATCGGGAGTGATGGTATAGGTAAGATTCTCATATCTGATGGGGTTGGACGTGCCTTCGGGAGAAATCTTTCCGCCCTCGCCTGCAGTTGCTTCGATTGTATAGTAGTTATCCTGCTTATTGTTTACCGAAACGCTTGCACCATAAGTATCATTATACGAAAGCACGCCGTTGGTCATGCTGAGCTTGAGGTTGGTGTTATCCATAAGACCGACACCGTTTACGGAAATATCGTCCTCGCCCTCTCTGGATGACATCAGCGTTACATTGTAAATGTCATCTGCATCGAGATTGATGTTTGTGCTGCAAACGTTTGTGGCATCATCTACTGAGAAGGTGATCATACTTGAGGTTGTTTCAACCTTTACACCCAAATCCTCACTGATCATTTTTGCCTTGAAGGTGTCAATTTCGTCGTCATAGTTTTCAACGACGTACAGTTCGGCAGGGAAATAGAAAAGATTATCTTCGTTTCCGCCATCGGGTGCATTCAGATTCAACGAAATGGGGGGAACATAATAAGCATCTTCCAATACGGACTCAAAAACGCCGTCCGAATAGGTTGCTATAAGATTGTGTTCAACGTCATAAACTTTGAAATCATCCGAGTTGGTTATAAGCATATTTGAAATCCATCCCGGTGTAATCTGGAGCTGTCCGCGATTCTTCCACATCTTATTGACGGTCTCCTGAGTCAGATAATCGATTGTTCCGTTGTTGTTGGTCCAATAGGTGCTTCCTTCCAGATTAAACGACCATCCGGTATATTTTCCTGATGAGTTCTTGCTGAGGGTAATATAGCGCTCTGTTCCGCCGGGATAGTTGCTGTCTGAAACATAAAGCCTGTTGTTAGCCTCATCAAGCATATAGGCAACGATTGCATGACCGGCCATTCTGCCGTTGTGCGGACCGGTTATACACACAAGCACACGGTTACCCGCTGCGACCTGCTTGCACAAGCTGTCGATTCCGTAAACCTTGCCGTTGTGTGCCACCGTTGAGAACTGGGTAATATACATAAGCTCAATAAACGTATTGAGTGCCATGTTGTACGTGGAGTTTCTGTCAGATGTTTTTGAAAGGGAAAGGATGGAAGATTTGCCAAACGATGACGGGGTAAGGAATGTTCCGTCCCTGAACATCATGGCGGTAGCTCCCATACCGTAACAAACACCGCCTGCAGAATAATAGGATGCGTGAAGCTCTTTTGCTTTGGTCGTGTTTCCGAAAGCGATTCTGAACGTGCTGAGCGGGATGTTTGCCGAATAGTTGGAGAAACTGTAAGAGAGTTCTCTTATTTCTCCCGCATCGGAGCCGACTGTTACCGTAAAAGTTTTGGTTGCCAGAACGGCTTTGTTGGATGCTTTCAAAAGTTTAATGGTAACCGTTGTATTTCCTGCGTTTTTAGCGGTAATTTTCAGCGGTACCGTGTTTCCTGACCACGAGCCCCACGTAGCTGAAACGTTGCTGTTGCTCAGCGAATATGAAAATGCAACGGATTCGCTCGTTCCGCTGAAGCTTATTCTGTTTGTTGAACTTGCACCTTTTGTAAGCGAAATTGATCCCTGCGAAAACGTAATTGTTGGAGTCTGACCTGCGCTTACCGTTACTGTGCACGAAGCTCTGGCAACCTCTTTGCCCGATACATTAAGGTATACGGTAACGGTTCCCGTACCCGATTTTGTACCCTTGATAACAAGATTTGCTTTATTGTTTACTATGCCGCCGTTCCATGAGCAAGAGAAGCACGTGCCGCTTGTACCGTATGACAGTGTGTACTTGCCGCTGATATTGTTAGCCGTAACGCCCAGAGTTGTCTGGTCACCGATCTTAAGAGATGAAGACGAGGTGCTCAGAGAGACTGTAGGTGAGCCTGCAACGGTAACGGGAACGGTTACTGTTGCAAGAGTTGCGCGGTCACTTGATCTTAAAAGGTATACCGTAATACTCGTTGTTCCGGGATTCTTTCCGTATACCGTCAAAGCGTGTGAGTTGCCGCTCCACGTTCCTGTCCAGCTTGCGGAGCAGACCGATGAATTCGCTATTGAGTATGAATAAGTAATCGTTTCAGACGTACCTGAGAACGATATTGTCATGCTTTTGGAAGCACCGGGCTGCAAAGAAACCGAAGAAACGCTGCTCTTTATCGAAGCTTTTCCGCCAACGGTTACGTTTATGGTTCTTGTTGCAAGAAGGTCATCGGAATTGTTATACAAACCGACTGTTACGGTTGCTGTTCCTGATTTCTTTGCGCCGATTTTTAGTGTCCAGCCTGACCAGCTGCAGGATATAACCGAGTTGCTGATCGAATAACGTGCATAAATGTTACCGTACGCATTTGAATATGAAACTTTTACCGATGAGGTTGAACCGACAGCGGGTGAAACAGACGTTTCCGAAAGGTTAATCGAAGCTGATTTGGTAACATTTACCGTTATCGTTTTTGATGCCAGAACAGTATTGTTTGAGCTGACAGCGGAAACGGTGATTTTTGAAGTGCCCGCTCCCGTACCCCTGATATTCAACGGAATTTTATTGCCTGACCATGAACCCCAGGAGCAGCTTACGCTATTGCCGCTTGTGTAGGTGTATCTGACATATCCTGAAGAAAGACCGGTAACGGTTACGTAAACCTGTCTTGTTTTGTTATAAACAGTATCAAAGCTGCTGCTTGACACGGAAATCGTTGCTTTGCTTGTAACTGTTACTGAAACGGTTTTGGTAGCCAGCACCTTGTTGTCCGAAGCTCTCTTCAGATACAATGTAATCTTTGACGTACCTGCGCTTGCACCGTTTATCGTCAGCGGTATTTTGCTGTTGCTCCATGAGCCCCATCTGCCTGTAACGTTGGAATTGTTGATTGAATATGCCAGATAAATAGTTCCGGTTCTTCCGCCGTATCCTACCGTAATCTTTGCACTGCCGCCTGTATTGATGCTCACGTTAGAGGAGCTGACTGTTATGTAAGGATCATTTGCGTTGGTTTCGAAACTGCCTTCAGGCGCTGTACGTTCAGCCGAATTCTCGCTGCCGCCCTCAGGAACCTCGAACTCTTTAATTTCAGTATCCTCCTGAACACCGCTGCCCTGAACGGGAGCGGCTTCAACCTCTTCTGCGATCTCGCTTTCAGGCGTACCGTTCGTCATATTGAGGTTATTCAGGATGATTTCTTCGTTTAATTCAAACGTGTCGGGATCGCCGTCTATGACAATGTCCTCAGCATCAAGGCTACCGGAGTCGCCGTCAACGCTTTCAAATTCTTCAAGAATTACAGCGTCGGATAAAATATCTTCGTTAACACCGTCAGATGCTCCGGCAACCGCTAACGGGATTGCCGAAAACACCATCATCGCCACCATGATAACGGCAAGAGCTTTTTTAAATTTCATAAATCTGACCTCCTCAAATTAATACCAAAGGAATCCCAGGAGAAGAATCCTGATTATCCATTGCCACCATGCATACGATACCCTGACGTTATACGAAGTCTTGAATCCTTCATATTCAACCGAGATTTCCTGAACACCTTCCTTGGACGTATTGAGTCCTGAGCAGGTGAATTCCGAAGTTTCGGAAACGATTTCCGTTGAGCCGTCTGTATACCTGACTATAAGTGACATACCGGCTTTGTCGATCTTGTTACCGGTCTTATAAGTATAATCTGTTTTGTCGGGTTTGTTGAGAATTTCAATGGATTTGATCTGTTTTTTCTGAGGTAACTGCTGGGAAACACCGTCAACGCTCAGAGAAACATCAGTGCTGTTATTTACCGTAATATTAAGGTCTCCGCCGCCACAGGACAGGCTTATCTGTGTACCGTCAGCAATGCCGTTCAGAGCGATCGTGTTATAATGGTTATCCATCGATGAATACAGCTCCATGCTGTAGCTGTCTCCGTTTGCCGCATTGACGTCAATGGAGTTAAGGTCATACTGATCGTCTACAACCATGGTTATTTCGATCGCGGTTGTGGATACCGTTGCGCCGAGGTCCTTGTTAACCATGGTAACGGAGAAATCGTTGTCGGAATTGTCTGTATTAACAATTTTATACATATCCGTCGGTACCATAACAAGACCGCTTGTGTTAACGTTCATTTCTGCAACGTAAATCTGCTGAATTTCTTCATCATATGAGACAAACGTTTCTTCCTCACACTTGCCCATCAGGTTACCTGCAACGTCCCTGATTTCGTAATTGGAGGAATTGATCATCAAAACGTTAACCTTGTTGTTCTGAAGCTTCTCTCCGTTGCCTCGGTTTAACCATACGTATTCAAAATCCTCATAAGGAACGTAGCTTATCCACGAGCCTTCGTGATTTGTTCCCCATTCAATCTGGGCACTCAGGTCATAATTCCATTCCGTATAGTTACCCTCTGAATCGGTTTTAAGAGTGATATATCTTTCCGTTTCGGGGTAATTGCAGTCATAGATGTAGAGTCTGCTTTCCTTATCCGTTATCTTCCTGATATCATAGCCGACAACCGCGTGACCGCCTTCCAGTCCGAAAACAGCTATTATCGGGAACTTGTTTGTGGACTTTGCATCTTCAATAAGCTCGCACAAACCGTTCAGGTCATTTCTGTTTTTCCTGTAGTCATCCTGAATGAGCTTGCACTTCTGGGAAACCTGCATTATTTCGATATACTCCGTAAGAGTCATATCTCTTTCCTTCTTGTTCTGTCCAAGCGGACCCGAATAGTCAATGTACTTAAGATTCTCATTAACGTCGGTTACCGAAAGGTCAGATACGAGCAACGCATTATCGTTGAAATCATAGGTTGCCATTCCGGAGGACGATGTTGAGTTGAACATCAGCGCTGTTGACGACATGCCGTAGCAGTTGCCGCCCCACAGGTTTCCGAGAACGTTTACGTCATTGTTATAAAGCTCGGAAGCAAGGGTGTTTTTACCGAAAGCGTTTCGGTAAACGTTGAGACCTATAACGTAGTTCTTTCCGTAATGGAAGCCTGCTTTACCGTTAAATCCGTCATAGTTGTTGATAAACGAGTATGACAAATCCTCAAGGGCAGCGCACTTAAGCCATACCGCATACAAGGAAATTGTATAGTTATTTTTATCGGTTAAGTTGATTATCTGGTCAGCGTTGTCATACTTGACGCTTTCACCCGGATGCTCCGCCCAGCCGATAAACGAATAGCCGTTTCTGGTCGGGATATTCGTACAGTTCAGGGTGTCAATCTCGTCATAATGCATATTCTTGGTCTGAAGCAGAGTTGAACCGTCGAAGAACTTGATTGTATATGTGTTCGCCGTCCAGTGAGCATAGAGGGTAAGGTCTGAAGTGATAACAGAGCTTGCATCAATTTTCTGACCACCTTCTCTTTCTGTGAACCAACCGTCAAACGTATAGCCCCTTTTCTCGGGAATTTCCAGCGCACCTGCTTTGGTTGTTCCCCAATCAGCATACAATGTGACGTTGCTGTTGTCTGAATACAAATCAGCAGGATAATATACGTTACCGTTACCGTCGTTCCAGTTTTTGAAAACGCAGATAACTTCCTTCACGCCCTGCTTGCAGGCACCGCCGTTGGCATCATAGCTTATTATGAACGATTTGTCAGGTGTAGCTCTTGTCAAAGTAAGAACGTCACCGTCAATTTTGACCTGAGGTTCAGGAGCATTTGTTCCGCCGTTGGCATCATAGGTTACGGTATACGTTGCTATCGCCGACCATCTTGCGTTCAGCGTTATATCCTCGGTTATCACCGTAGTATCGGAAACAAGCTGACCGTCATCCGTATACCAGCCCATAAAGTTGCTGCCGTCCTTCTGTGCCGTCGCCAGCTTGCCTGCCGTGGGATTGATCCACTGAGCTGTCAGGACGGTATCCGCATATTCAGAGAAAAGATCTCCTGAAGAATAGACGTTACCGGAGGTTGACTTCCAGCCGTCAAAAGTACACTTCACAACCTTACTTGTTGAAGAAGCTGTTCCTCCGTCGGTTTTGTAAGTGATTTTGAAATTCTTTATGGGAGTTTCTTCTCTGAGGTATATGCTTTCTCTGTCATACAAGGTCTGGGCAGAGGGAGCGTTCGTTCCGCCGTTTACGTCATAAGAAACGGTATAAGTATCAACGTCTGACCAATGAGCATAGAGAGTAACGTTTGAATCAATCTGCGTTTCGGAGGTTACCTTTTCGCCTCCGACCTGCTCTGTATACCAGCCGGTGAAATTCTTTCTGGTAAACGTGGGCTCTGGCAAATTGCCGATTGACGGATTCTTCCACTGTGCATAGAGGGTTGCACTTTCAGCGGCAGCATAAAAACCTCCTGCCAAATATTTTTCGCCCGTGCCGTCACGCATTGTATTCCATGAATCAAACAAACAGAATACTGATGAAGAAGACGTATTTACCGTTCCTCCGTTTGCGTTGAACGTTACCTTGTAGGACTTTGTGGGCACCGCCTTGGGCAAGGTTGTGCCAACGTTGTTATCATATTTTATTGCTTCAGGTGCACCTTCGCCTGTGTTTGCATTAAAGCTGACAATCAGAACGTCAGAAATAAGAACCGCATACAGAACCTTATCCGACGTTACCTCAAACTCGTTGATATACTCTGCAATTTCAGCTTCGGAATCATCAGACCAACCGATATATTCGTGGTTTTTCAGAGTAACCGCGGGCAGAGTAAAGGATAAGCCCTTCTGCGTGAGCACTGTTTTGATATCTACGCTGCCCTTTCCGGGATTAAGCGTTGTCCGGCAGAACGTGATTTCATAGCTTTGCGAAACGTTACCTGCAGTATCCTTAACCGTAAGATAGTACGTTCCGGGCTCAGATACCTCCTTTGAGAGGCTGTAGCTTGTTTTTGACGGGTCTACCCTTTCGAAACTGTTTTCTGAATAAACGGGTTTCTTGCCCCAATAGTAGCCTTCAATACCTACGTTGTCCCTGATATTGACTGTAACGGTCTGGGATGATGCCAGTTCGTTTGTGGAGTTTATTGAAGCTGCGGGCTTGGCAGTATCCGCCCACTGTGCATACAGAGTTGCAGATGAAGATGCCGTATATAAGCCCTCGCAGTTTGTACCATTTCCGTTTGCTGCGGTGTTCCAGCCGATAAAGCCGAAGCCTTCAAGCATCGGTGTG
>JAZSMJ010000029.1:0-8568 GCA_045535815.1 Eubacteriales bacterium | reverse complement strand
CGATCCGACTTCTTTTCACCAAAGTATGCACAATGCACCTTGCCGGAAGGCAAAAATATAGCATATATTAAACATAAACTATAGTGTTTTTTCCATATTTGTATCTAGCAACTTTTTGCGTTCCCATATTACGTAATGCATCATCAATAATAGGATTTATGAGGTCCGTTATGCTCATCGTAGTAAGGTGTTCGCAAGATGAATGAATTAAAATGTTTGTAATGAAAATTGGCAATGTATCTTCACCACATGGTAATGTCATAAATCCATCATAATTACCATAAAAATTAGGATAAAGTTTGTTAATTTCATCTCCTTCACCATATTCGATTCTTACTATAAGTGTTTTATGCTTATATAGTACGAACATATTGGGAAGATATGGCATACGATCGGCATCTATTGTACGCAAATGCTCTATTAGTGTTTCTGGCTTAATTGAATCATAAGCAAAAACAACACCGAATGTTTCCTTAGGACCTGTATCGGACCATTTTATACCTTTTATATCAATACTTCTATTGGGAACTATCTGTACACCAGTAGGTGTATCTCTTTTAAGCTTTTTAAATGATTCTATATTGTCAATTGAAGCAAACAATTCTTCTTTATTTAAAAATGATTTTACTTCTATATTGCCGTACACAGATTCATATGGAAACTGAATAAAATCATCTGAATATGGTACGATATAAGAATATAGTCTATCATAGACAACAGCATCGAGTTGCTTACTTACATTTCCATCTATATCAAAGCATTCGCCACCTGAAATCCCATATGCTTCTGGTAAAAACGGTCTAATGCATTGTTTAATAATATATTCTCGAAACGCTCCTTTGCTAGGACTATGATTTATTAGTTCGCTTGATTCAAATTCCGCATCTAATTTTTTTGCAGTTCGTCTAAGAGCTTCAATATAGTTCATTTTTCCTCCGCAAGTTAAGCTGAAATTGTTTGAGTACTTGATGCTATATTATATCATATTTTTTATCTAATTTCAAGGAAAATAAAACAAAAACGCCAAGCGACTTTTAATCGTCACTTGGCGTTTGATTTTATTATTCAGTTTGTTCATTATCGGTTTGAAGTATCAATCCAAAGTAATCTCTTGTAAAAAACAAAACGAACCTTGATTGTTCAAGGTTCGTCTTATTCTTGTTTGGTGAGCCAACCCGATGCTAAATCGAACTCGGCTTGTCCCACCCTGATTGATTTTGAAAATGGGAGAAACTAACCCACCCGAAATTTAACTGCTCGACAAATTGCAATTTGTTGATAAGTTATACGAACTTAGGAGTTTAGTTTTTCATATCAGGACTATCGCCAAAGTTGTCTATATGCGGATTTGTATTGTTGTATACTTGAATGCCGAATATCTCGATTATAAAGCCCTCGACGTGTCTCATTTCGGTGTTGTCAGGACCTAAGTCGTATAAGCTGTTCACATCATAAATGTCATAGAGAATGGCATCATAATGTGTTGAGCCGCCATCTTTTACTTTTGCAGGGAAAGGAACTAAACAGATTAATAGAACGATTATAGTCAATGCGAGAATAATCTTTTTCATACTAAATATCTCCTTTTATAAGCATTATTTGTGCTTTCACAATATAAGACGCTAAAAACAGTTAAAAGGTTACAAAAAACTAAAAAATATTAGTTATCGTCAAATTTGATTTTTAATAATCGATCACTACAACGATTTTATGGCAATGTTCACACTTATAAGCGGGAGACCCTGAAGCAAATAGCTTTACATCATCTTTACCTTTAAGAATTGTAAACTTGTCTCCATTTTTGCTCCATAAAGCTCTTTGACCATAAAAATAACCCTGTTCCATTTCTTTACCACATTTAGGACATTTCATTTCGGTTACCTCCTGTTAAAATCTTAATTATTGGTGGGTTTCATTATACCATATTTTTCATCAAAAGTCAACCTATTGGTACCGTGGCGTGTGCCCCGCTTGATACAAGTCGGTATGGTTTAAAAAGAAAAAGCACCACTTTTGTTGTGCTTTCTGTCGTTGGTGAGCCACATACCGATGTTTCCGAATACAACACCAAGCATAAGACCCGCAAGCTTCTGCGAGCCGACCTTCTTCGCACCGAGAGAGTAGAAGATGGTAACAAGCATTGCAACCAAATAAAGGATAACATGAACAGTATATACCGGATGGAGAACACCGTCGTCCTTAACAAGCTTTGCAGCACCGTCGACGAAGGAAAGAGAAACGCTTTTATAATACCAATCAAGATGTCCCGTGGTAAGAACCATAGAATACATCAGGATAGCAAGTCCGATCAATGCGTATGTGACCCACTTTTTCTGAGGGAAGCCGCAAAGCTTTGAGATTATCTTATACATACACATTATCAGAAAACCCGACCGAGATATGCGATCTTATTTGCCGTCAGAGCAAACTCGATGGTTTTTGAAAGTGAAAGCAAAAGGTATCCGAGATTTACAACGCATACGCAGAGATATAAAACTAAAAGCCAGGGTTCTCTTTGCTTTTCACTACCTCCGAGATAATTCAAAAAGCAAATTTTTATTTACATAATTAGCGTTTTTTCACAAGAATTAACAAAAAAAGCCTACCCTCTTTACCAAAAAACGCAGAGGATAGGCTTAAAATATTTTTTTAGATAGCTTGCTTTGATTTTTGATTCTCGAGGGGCTTTGAGTGCCCCTCGAGATATATTTTGCTAAGCTTTAAGCAATGGGAGCGATAACGAGTGTAAGGGTAACGGTATCATTACCACTGTTTCCGCTGCTGTCCTTGGTGTAGCTGAAGTTGATGCTATCGCCTGCTGCAAGAGTAGCAGTCTTGGAGCCGCTATCATTACCCGATGCACCGCTTACGGTAGTAGTTGCTGTGCCGGAAATAGTTTCCTTTACAGTAAGCTTATCATAATTTCTCTCACTGGATACATCGTAATTATAAGTAACGATGTAGTTACCAAGCATGGTGATAGTCATAGCAGCAGTGGAAGAGTTTGCGCCCTTATTATTGCTTACCAAAGCACCGTTCTTATTTACGAACTTATACGAGCCGTAGGTAACATCTGCAACCTTTACACCATATACGGTCATATTGCCTGTTACGGTTGCGGAAGTGATAGGCTGAGTGCAAGCTTCGTCAGCATACCAGATGTAGAGGCCTGTTCCGTCGGGAGAAAGTCCTGCACCAAATGCGATTTCAGTACCAGAGCTGTAGGTTGAAGAAGCGTTTTCTATGCCGTCGCCGTATACCATAGTTACGGTGTGAAGAGAAGACCACTTTGCGTAGTAGGTCATGTCGCTGTTGTCCTCGTGCCAGTATACTCTGCTGCCGCTGAAGTCAGCGCTAGCGTACCAGCCCTCAAACTTGTAGCCGGGCTGATCAATGCTGCTGGGAAGACGGTAGTCGGGATTGTATTCCAAAACAACGTCATCAATGGTGAAGCCATCGATACCGGTAACGAAGCTAATAGTGTACTGAATATGATTGATGGTGTAGTTAGCACCGGAGATGGTTACCTCGTAGTAAGCATCGCCAATGACAACCTCGAGATCGTATGCTGCGTCGTCACCCATTACGGTATATGTGAGAGCTGCATTGTCAAGTCCCTCTGCCGAATTAGTGATTGTTCCTACACCGTAGCCGTTAAGAACAAGTGCGTTGTTCTCTGCATCGGTGTAGTAAGTGCCGCCCATGCCGTCATTGATCTTCTGAACAAGACCCTTGCTGCCTTCCTTAGCAAAGTAAGAAATAAGATTGCCGTCTCTGTCATAAACGTAGAGATTAGATGCAAGATATGCGCTCTGAGGTGCTACTTCACCGTCATCGGAAGTCCAGGTAACGTCGGTGTAGATGCGATTGTCAAACATGAAATAGTTAACAACGCCTGCATCGCACTGGATAGCACCAATCTTGGTCTTACCGCTATTCCAGTAACATCCCTCTGTGCTGCTGCACTTGAAGGTATCACCGAGAGCGTAGATATAAACGTCGTTGCCCATAGTTGTTCCATTAGAGCTATAATTGTGAATCAAAATGCCCCTTTCTGCATCAAAGAGACCAAGATAGTAGCTGCCTGAACTGGTAGTGATTTTGAACTCGCCTGTTTCGGGGTTGTATTCTGTAATCTCACCCGTTTTATTACCGCTTACCATACCAAGCGCATCAACAACAAGCTTCGTGCTACCGGAGCTACCGCCTGAGTTGGTGTTACCAGCCGAAGCGCTGCCGAAAACGTTCGAACCGCTGTAAGAGCCGTACATAGGATGCGCATCGATCCACTTTGCATATACGGTAATGCTTTCGCTGATAGGACCGGAAACGTATGCTACCGTACAATCAGCGTCGGTGAACCAACCGTTGAATGCCTTGCCGTTGGTGTAACCGGGCTCAACAAGAATGGGAGTATCGCCTGCACCGTAGTAATCTACAACAGTCTCAAGAGTGTTGCCGTAAACAACGCTTACGCTGAGCATAGCATCCCACTTAGCTACGAGAGTAACGCTACCGTCGGTAACGAATGCGTTAATATCTACGATAGTCTGAGCCTCGTCACCCTGAACGTACCAGCCTCTGAATACGAAGCCTTCTGCAGAAAGGGTGGGAAGAACGGAGGGCACGTTTGCGAATGCATCCTGAGGAGCAGCTGTGCCGTGATCACTTACGAAGGTGATGGTTACAGGAACGGGAGCAGCTACGTAGGTCTTGTTTTCCTTATCAATATCTACAACATAGTACATATTTACAGTATTATCCTCATTGAAGGTATATACTGCGAAGGTATCGTCGTCGATCTTGGTGTAGGTACCGTTAAGACCTGCGATAGTAAGTGCGCCATAGCCCGAAACAACAACGTCACCGCCCTCGCCGGTGTAGGTGCCCTCATAGCCGTCAAGCTGACACATGGTTGTGCCGTTGTAACCGAAGTAAGCAATAAGGTTGCCCTCTCTGTCCTTTACGTAAAGCATAGAGGACTGGTAGCAAGCATTAGCTGCTACAGCGTTGCCATCAGCATCCTCGAAGGATACGCCGAAGTAAACAACGTTGTTATTTACGAAGATGGTGTAGCTTGTTGCATCGTCGAAGTTATATACGATACAAGCAGTATTACCGTTATTCCAATAAGAACCAACCATCATAGATGCAATGCTGTTAGTTGCGAAGGGATTAAGGAAGAAGAATTCCTGCATATCTGCATCGCCTGCAACATAGTTAAGAAGGATAATACCTGTTTCCATATCAATGTAACCCTTATAGGACTTACTTCCGCAGTTGAGCACAAGAGTGCCTGCTACGGGATCGTAATCGGTAATGGAGATATCACCTGTTGCGAAGGGATAGCTGGTCTTAGGAGACTTACCGTCGGGATCGATAGTGAAGCATGCAGCCGTACGAGTGTAGAACTTGTAAAGATCGGTTGCATTCAAATCGTCCTTTCTCTCTATCTCGGTAACGGTGTAAGTAAGGTTGTAGATAGGAGCATCAGACCACTTAGCGTAAATGGTGATGCTTTCAGTCATAGCGGAGCCACTTGCCCACTCTGTACCCTCTGCGAAATCAGCGGTGGTGAACCAACCGTCGAACTTATGCTTTGCATAGGTAGGATTGTCGATCGTTGCGATCTCGCCCTCACCGTAAATGAACTCGCCATTCTCGGTTGCGTTGTCGTTATAAACAACGTTAAGAATGAACTCAGCCTTCCAGAGAGCTACGAGTGTAACGTCTGCTGTGGGAGTATAGCTGTCGCCAACTGCAGTCATAGTCTCATCGCCCTGTACGTACCAGCCACGGAATACGAAGCCTTCTGCAGAAAGGGTGGGAAGAGCAACTGCAATATTGATGTTAGCAGAGCCGATCTGCTCAAATTCAACGTTCTTACCGTTAGCATCGAGTGTAACGTTTGCCATAGGCTTGGTAAGCGTTGCAGTTCTTGCTGCGGTGTCAAGAGTCATTACGTAGTATTCGGTGTTTACACCGTCAACTGCGAAGTATACGTCGAAGCCGTTCTCGGTTGCGGTGTAGGTACCTGTCTTATCGCCGTAGATAATTGTGCCTGTACCGTCAAGAGCGATAGTTTCATCACCCATAGCGTAGCTGCCGTAGTAAGCATCAAGCGCCATTGTGTTGTTGTTATCGTTAAAGGAAGAACCGATAGAGGTTACGGCAACGATAATGTTACCGGTCTTGTTATCCTTAACGATAACAGTCTTGGAATCCTTAACAGTAGAGGGAGTAAGAACCTCACCTATTGCGGAAGTGATAGTTACGTCGTTGTAGATATGGTTGTTGTAGAGGAAGATGGTAGTATCCTCGCCAAGCTTTGTATCTACAGTGATGAACTGTGCGTAGTAATTAAATTCGGTGCTACCGGGAGTCTTGGGAGCCTTTACACCGTAGTGTGCGTCTACCTTACCGTTTGTAGCCTCTGTGTAACGGCTGTAGAAGTAGTAGTCATTACCGATATCGTAATTACTATACATACCTGCGATAACGCCGGTCTCAGCATCGAAGTAGAAGGTATAGGTTGAAGCAGCAGTTGCGCTTGTCTTCCACTGAACAACCTGAGTTGCAGGATCGTAAGATACGATTATACCTGTCTTGAAGCCGGAAATATTACCGTTTTCATCAATGGTAATAGGAGTCTTTGAGCTATTACCGTAGCTTGCATTCCAGATCTCAACACCATAGTATGTGCCGTAGTAAGCGGGAAGATCGATCCACTGAGCAATAATGGTTGCGCCTGTGTCCTCTGCGCCGATGGTGGTTTCAAGGTCAAGTGCGAAGTCCTCGCCGTCAATCTCGCCGTTGCTGTTAGCATCAACGTACCAAGCTACAAACTTCTTGTAGTTGTCGAGGTCAAGGCCGTAGGTAGGAAGGAAGTCGCCGATAACGTCGCCCTCGCCAAGATAGAGAGTATCAGCGTCATCACCGATAGTTCCTACAAGAGTGATAACAACCTTTGCCTTCCAGCTTGCGTAAAGGGTTACGTCGGTGGTAGGAATGAAGTCAGCTTCTACGGGCTGAGTGCAATCTGCATCATAGTACCAGCCCTTGAAGGTCATGGTAGGATGAGTGTAGGTAGGAAGAGTCTGAGGTACGTTCTTGTTGTACTCGATAGGCTCCTGCTCAGCATATTCGCCTGTTACAAAGCTTACGTTAACCTTAGGCATTTCAAGGGTGTAGAAAGCTTCATCGCCAAGAGCTACAACGTAGAAGTGAGTAACCTTTCCGTCTGCATCCTTAAGATATACGTTAATGCCGTCATCTGCAACGGTGTAGCTACCGCTAACGCCGCCAAGAGTAAGTGTGCCGAAGCCCGAGATAACGAGATCGCCATTGTCGCTATTGGAGTAGGTTCCTTCATAACCGTCAAGAACGTTCTGCTTCTCGCCATCATAACCGTAGGAAGCGATAAGCTCGCCTGCGGAATTCTTAACATAAACGTATGCTGCATTATAGCAAGCATCTGCGCTTACTGCGTTACCTGCCATATCAGAGAAGCTTGCGCCGATATATGCTCTGTCTGCTGTGCAGAATACGCTGTATGCTGTATCATTTACGGTATAGGTGATAGCCATTGCGTTGCCGTTCCAGGAGGAAGCAACTGCAGAATCAGAGGAAGGCTCTGCCTCGAAGGGAGTGTAAAGTATAGCATGATCGAAAGCAGATGTTCTCGCACGAACGATTATGCCGGTAGCAAAATCAACGTATGCAGGATGTGTCGTATAGCTTTCGTAGTTAGGAATAGGAGTTTCGAGAGTATTGCCATCTGCATCGGTAGAGATGATGTCATAGATAGTAATATTGATTCTACCTGTTTCGGGATCAACCATAGTGATCTGGGTAAAACCGCGATAGGGGAATGAAGTACAGAAGCCGAAGCCGTTCTTGTCAAGAACGAGAGTAGCACCACTCCATGTATCCTCAGCAGAGATAACCTTATTGGTATTATCAATTTCACCGTCGAATACAAGGTTGGTGTAGGTCTTTCCGTCATAAGGAGCAACCAATTTAGTAATTGCTACATTTACTTCACCGTAAATCGAGCTGTAGGACTTCAAACCTGCCTCGTTATAGGTTGCAGGCTCGATAACTGTAGCAGTCCATACGGAAGTATCGGTAAGAACGGGGATTGTGCCCTGCTCCTTTGCACCACAAGCACACTCGCACTCAGCTGTGCCGGCTGCGGTCTCGGTAGCCTGTGTAATAACTGTCCATGCACCGTAAGCGTGTCCCTCGGTCTTAGCAAGAGTAACCTTTACTGTGCCGTAAAGCTCGGAGGTGTAAACCTTCTCGCCCTCTTCAAGATGAGAGGGCGCCTTGGTGATCTCGGCAGTCCATACGGATGCGTCGGTAAGAACGGGGATTATGCCCTGCTCCTTTGCGCCACAAGCACACTCGTGCTCAGCTGTGCCGGCTGCGGTCTCGGTAGCCTGTGTAATAACTGTCCATGCACCGTAAGCGTGACCCTCGGTCTTAGCAAGAGTAACCTTTACTGTGCCGTAAAGCTCGGAGGTGTAAACCTTCTCGCCCTCTTCAAGATGAGAGGGAGCCTTGGTG
>JAZSMJ010000084.1:0-4032 GCA_045535815.1 Eubacteriales bacterium | reverse complement strand
CGTTATCTTCTTCGGTGAGCTTACCGAATGGATCAACGCTCAGGGTTGGGATGAAAACGAAGTATGCTTGCTTCTCTATACAGAGCCCGTTAACGCTTCAAACGGTTCAATGGATTGGACGTGGATCAGCGACAGACTTTGCGCAGCAGTAAGAAACGTTGACCCCGATATGACGATAGTTACAAGCTCGGATGATTCGGGTAATCTCGAAAGACTCAAGCTGATGTCTCCCGTAACCGACGATAACGTCGTTTACTCATTTACGTCATACGAGCCATATACTGTAGGCTTCAATACGTTTAACAGCTTTAACACTCTTAACTTCTGGAGCTATCTCCATGACATACCCTATCCTATAGAAGAAGGCGTTGATTATACCGATGCTATAGAAGAGTGTATAAAGGATGTTCCTGAAAAACTTAAAGAAGATGCAAGAGACACACTTACAAATTATGTCAAGGGTGATGTTGATGCATGGAGGCCCAATGCGTATAAAGGTATGCTCTACAATGCTGATTGGCATATGGCGAGAGCAAAGTCTCTTGACGATTGGAGCAATAAATACGGCGGAGATATCCATATGTTCGTTGCCGAATTCGGTGGATGCGACAGATACTCCAACTCAACTCTCCTCGGTGCAGGTCAGCTCGGCAGCGGCATTAACGAAAGTACAAGACTTCAGCTTATCGAGGATACGAGAATAGCATACGACGCATACGGCATCGGATGGTCATTCTGGGAATACAACGAATCATTTACTGTATACAATCCCGCAACCAGACAGGCTGGCGTTTGCGTTACGTCTACATCGCAATTCCTTAATTTTGTATACAAGGATATGCTTGACGCACTTGGACTTGATTATAACAAAGACTTAATTAAATAATCGAAAAATCCTCCGATCGAATACTCGGAGGATTCTTTCAAATTTAGTGGAGGCACAGATTGTTCAATGAAGAAAAAAACTTTGCTGATTGCAGCACTTTTAGCTATAATTGTTTGCTTTTCGGTGTTGGTCATATCAAGCTTTTCCTCAGGATATTATCTTCATGGCTCTGTCAGCAGTATGAATCCAAATTACCGGATTACAGCAGAGCTGAAGACAGACGGTGAAACCAAATATACGTGTATCATTCCGTCATCTCAGGGAAATGGAAATATATCTCAGAATTATGAATTTCCAAACGTTGAGATAGGTACATATGACCTTGTAATATCAAAGCCGGGACACCTTTGTGCCACCGTTAAAAATATTGTTGTAAACGGTAGCCTTACTTTAAGTAAAAATGATATAACACTTAAAGCGGGCGATATTAATGGGGACGAATATATTGATGCTACTGACGTTTCACTTTTTGTTTCCGATCTTGGAAAAAGCAAAAGTGATGCGTCTATGGATACAACAGACATCAACGGGGACGGATTCCGTGACGGACTTGACGTTACAATTCTTGCATTTAACCTTCTTTCTGCACCCACCGTACAAGACTATATTACGGTAACTCCGGATGTACCGGCTGTTACCGAGCCGGAAAGATATAATAAATTAGTAATTTCAGACTTTGAACAGGTGGAGCCGTGGTTAGGAACCGATCTTAAGATGGGAAATACCACAGAAGCTAAGGAGGGAAGCGGATACGTTGAGTCTGTAAAGAATTCTGATATTGTAATTTATCAGGTGTTCAAAGATCCTATGGATATAAGTGCCTATGCTGATGAAGGAAGTATTCACTTAAGCGTTTACGTTGATAAAATTTCGCATATTACAGGAGGGCAGATAGAGCTTTCATCAAGCGGTACAGCAGATAAGGATGAAATACATTGGGGTGAGTTAGGACGGGGAATAGCTCTTTCACCGGGCTGGAATGAGCTCGACCTCAAATTTTCAGAAGGTATTACCGAATGGGGCAACCAGACCGGATACCCAAATTTCAAAAAAATAAATTATTGCAGGATATATCTTAACGTATCGGGCGGAAATACAGTGCTAGGTGTTGATGACTTATATCTGTATTCAGATACTCCGTATATTACACAAACTTATACAATGCAGCTTGTTTCATTTGACGATCTTTCCGATTGGAGAGGATATCAAACTCTCTTAGCTGGAAATGCTTCTGATTCGCCTACAGAAACGGGTTATGCCAAGGTGGATTCTCAAAAAGATGCTACGCTTTATACTGCGTATAATAATAAGTCATTTGATATTTCAATGTATAGGGAGATTGGTTATCTGCATCTTTGGCTTTACGTTAGTGATGCCTCAAAAATATACGGCGGTCAGATAGAGCTTACGTCATCTGGCACTGCCGATAGTCTGGAATACCATTTCGGAGCATTGGGTAGCGATATTCCGCTTAAAACCGGATGGAATGAGCTTGATTTGCCGCTTTCATCATTAAAAGCGCAGAATGGAAATGCCGATTTTGAAAATATAAACTATTTCAGAATATACGTAAATGCATCATCAAAAATAGTTATGGCTGCAGACGATATGTACGTTTATGCAACCACAAACAAGCCTCTTGTAACCGTTACCTTGTCAAACGGAGAGAGCTCTGTTGAGAGAAAGCGTTTTGAAGGCGATACTATCGATCTATCGAAGATAGCAGAGCAGTTGAAGTGTGAGGGACACGATATTGCAGGTTGGACTGACGGCGTAAATACCTTTGGCGCAAATGAATCCTACAAGGTTACACGTGAGGTTAACTCGCTTACGGCTGTACGTGATTATTGGGATGTTTTGCCTGTAATTTATTCTGACGGTATGGGAAACACCGTAGAGGGCGAGTCTAACTATGTTAGTGGAAGCGTTAAGCTTGGCGTGTGTGAATTTGACCGTGAAGGATATACGTTTGGCGGCTGGAAGGATAACAGCAGAAGGGTGTATAAATCCGGACAAAAATATTTTATAAACAGTGAAAATAATATCCTTACTGCAGTGTGGGAGAGGGTATTGGATTATGAGCTTCTTTCTGACGCCCAGGAGGCTTGGGAGCTTCGCGACGGCGGTCCTGCCGACGTTGCGCTTTCGGCTATAGGCAAAAGTGATGCTCAGCTTAAGTGGACAGTATGGCTCAATTCAAAGACCTTCGGTCAGGTGCTCGACTTCTCAACGGAGGGATCTGCGTTCAGAGCTACAGACACATCGGTAGACCTCTCCGGCGATTTTGCAATCTCCGCATGGATAAAAGCCCCTCTAAGAGAAGATAACGAAAGAACAGTAATATCTTCATATGATTGGGAATTAACGCTCAGAGATGAAATTTTAAGCTTTGAGGCGGACGGTGTGAGCGGGCTCGAGGCTGCGAGGGTAGATCTAATTGACGGCAGATGGCATCATATCCTGGTCTCAAGAGAAGAAGATACCGTAACCTATTATGTAGATGGAAGCGCTGTTAAATCTGTTAACGTAAGCGGAGCGGTTGGTGATTCGTCCGATATTTATATAGGTGCGAACAGTAATTATCAAAACGGATTTGACGGATCGATATCGCAGATTAGAATATTCGGAGCCGCTAAAACTCCGTCAGAGGTTACCTCAACCATTATAGATGAATCTGATAACGTAAGAAAAAAAACGGTTTTCAATCTTAAGCACGGTATTACAACAGACAGAAGCCAGGGCTTCGGTACTGTTGGAGGTAAGTTTACAGCAGGCGACGTTCAGGCTTGTAAGGATATGGGCTTTGAATTCGTCCGTATGATGATCTACGTAGATAATCTCGTAGGCGAGGGCGGAAAGCTCAATGAAGAATACATCAACTGGTCTAAGGAATTCATCAATACTATAATTGATAACGGACTCGGATGTATGATATCGCTCGGATGCGGTGACAGAAATAAGTGGAACGGCAAGTATCTCGGAACTGAAGACGGACTTGAAGAGCTCGTTATCTTCTTCGGTGAGCTTACCGAATGGATCAACGCTCAGGGTTGGGATGAAAACGAAGTATGCTTGCTTCTCTATACAGAGCCCGTTAACGCTTCAAACGGTTCAATGGATTGGACGTGGATCAGCGACAGACTTTG
>JAZSMJ010000063.1:0-23833 GCA_045535815.1 Eubacteriales bacterium | reverse complement strand
CGTTATCTTCTTCGGTGAGCTTACCGAATGGATCAACGCTCAGGGTTGGGATGAAAACGAAGTATGCTTGCTTCTCTATACAGAGCCCGTTAACGCTTCAAACGGTTCAATGGATTGGACGTGGATCAGCGACAGACTTTGTGCGGCTGTAAGAAATGTTGATCCCGATATGACTATAGTTACCAGTTCAGAGGATTCCGGAAACTTTGAAAAGATTAAAGAAATGTCTCCTGTGACAGATGATAATGTCGTATATTCATTTACCTCATATGAACCTTATACGATTGGTTTTAACTCCTTTAACGGAGATGAGTGGTGGAAATACGTAAAGGATATACCGTATCCGATCGAAGCCGGTGTTGATTATACTCAGGCAATTGAAAAGGCTATCGAAAATGTACCTGCACAGTACAAATCAACGGCACGTGGAGTTCTTTCCGACTATGTTTCGGGAAAAAGAGATGCCTGGAGAGCAAATCCGTATCCCGGAACTCTGTACAATGCCGATTGGCATATGACAAGAGTTAGATCTCTTTACGATTGGAGCGAGAGCTACGGAGGGGATATACATTTCTTCGTAGCCGAGTTCGGAGGATGCGATAAATACTCAAATGAAAGACTTGGTGCATATGCAGGAAGCGGAATTTCTGAAGAAACAAGACTTCAGCTTATTGAGGATTCGAGAATAGCATATGATGCATACGGCATATACTGGTCATTCTGGGAATATAACGAATCGTTTGGTGTATATGATCCAGTCAAAAGACAACCGGGCGTATGCGTAACCGATGAAACCTTCCCAATATTTGTATATAAGGATATGCTTGATGCACTTGGGCTCGATTATAATAAAGATATTATAAAATGATGTAGGAGCAAAAAATCATGAAAAAAATATTACTAAGCTTGATTTTATGTTTGCTTATTCTTACGGTTTCATCATGTGACGATGCTGCAAGCACGCTTGTTAAAATGGATGAGGGTAATACTACAATTGATGCGGTTTCAAAAGAGATCGAAACAGAGGTTGACCCAGCACCGGATACAACGGCTATCGAAAGCGAAGAGGAGATTATAACAGAAGTTGAATCAGGATCGGAGACAACGGCTATCGAAAGTGAAGAAGAGAGTCAGCCGTTAAAGCTGGTCATATCAGATTTTGAAAATATTGAAGAGCATTATGCTATCAATATGCGTGCCGGTACAGAATCTACTCCTCGGGAGGGTAATGGATATATTGAATCGATTGCTGATGATGCGGTAGTTATACTTAAGAAAATGGATCCGATAGATATATCCGATTTCGTTGAAAACGGAAAGCTTCATATAAGTTTGTACGTAAGCGATCCGTCAAACGTTGCAGGAGGTCAGATAGAGCTTACGTCATCAGATACTGCAGATAAGGATGAGATCAGATGGGGTGAGTTCATAAATAACATTCCGCTTGAGGCGGGCTGGAATGATATCATACTTTCATTTTCTGACGGTATTATAACCGGAGAACCGAACTTTAAAGAGATAAATTACTTCAGAGTTTATCTTAATCTTGAAAACCGAACTACAATTCTCGGTGCAGATGATCTCTATTTGTATACTGAAAGTAAATCTTCTAAGCATGAATACAAAACGGTTATAGAAAGCTTTGATATGCTTGACAGCAAATGGAGAATGGTAGGAAATCTTTCCGTTGAGGGCGCTTCGAAATCAGCCTCCGAAACTCCTTTTTATAGACTTGAGAGTAACGGAGATGCGGTTTTAGTAAAGGAGTTCAATCCGGATTTTATAGATCTTTCACTGTATGAGGAGCAAGGCTATCTTCATCTTTGGCTTTACGTCGAGGATCCGAGCAAAATATTTGGAGGACAGATCGAACTAACATCATCAGCTATAAGTGATAGCGACGAGCTCCATTTTGGAGAAATGAATGTTGCATATCCGCTAAGTGCCGGATGGAATGAGTTGAATCTTCCTTTTTCAGAACTGAAGCCTCAAAATGGAGTTGCCGATCTTTCGAAAATTAACTATATCAGAATATACGTTAATGCAAAAGAAAAGGTTAATATCGGATTTGACGATCTGTACGCGTATATAGATACTGACGAGATACCGAAAAATATAACATTTGAAAACGAAAACAAGAGCATAATTCGGAAGAAGCTCTCTGGTTCCAATATTGACCTTGCACGTATAACAAAGGAATTACAGGAAGATGGTAAGCACATCGTAGGTTGGACGGACGGTACGGATACTTATCCTATTAACGGAGTCTATACCGTAGGTGAAGATGACGCTACATTATCCGCAGTGCTTGAGTATTGGGAACAGTACAACGTTGTTTATTTCGACGGAAGCAGTAGCTCTATCCAGGGTAAATCAAGCTACGAAAACGGAGTAATTAAGCTTGAGGCATCACCGTTTGAAAAGGAAGGGTATACTTTTGCAGGTTGGAAGGATAACAACGGCAATACATATAAAGCAGGACATTCATACGTTATAAATGCAAATGATAATAACCTTACAGCGATCTGGGAAGCAATAGACGATTATAAGCTTTTGGCAGATGCTCAGGAAGCCTGGGAGCTTCGAGAGGGAGGACCTACCGATATAGCACCGTCTGCAATAGCCAAGACAGATGCAGAGCTTAAGTGGACGGTATGGCTCAATTCTGAAACCTTCGGACAGGTTCTTGACTTCTCAACAGAAGGATCGGTACTTAAGGCAAAGGACACAAAGGTGGATCTTACGGGTGATTTTGCAATATCTGCATGGATAAAGGCTCCTGTAAGAGAAGAAGGCGTCAGAACTATTGCAACAGGAGGATCAGTTTGGGCTGTAATCCTTGATGAAAACGGTGAGCTCAGCTTTGAAGCAAATGGAGTTGAAGGACTTGAATCTTCCGATGTTGCTCTGATAGACGGATGTTGGCATCACGTTCTCGTATCAAGGGGTGGAGATACACTTACATATTACGTTGACGGTGAATCTGTAAAGACACTTACAGTAAGCGGAGTAATAGGAAATACCAAACATGTTTACATCGGTTCTGCTTCCAGTGGTAAGAAGGGCTTTGACGGTTCTATAGCACAGGTAAGAATATACGGTGCCGATAAGAATCCCGCGGAGGTTACAAGCGTCAAGATAATTGAATCCGATAATGTAAGAAGGCCTGCCTCTTTTGATTATCATCAAGGTATAACGATACTAAGAGGTCAGGGTTATGGCACAAAAATGACGAGTGATGTTAAAGCTGCAGACGTTAAAGCCTGTAAGGATATGGGATTTAAGTTTATCAGAATGCTCGCAACTGTCGATAATCTTGTTGGAGATGGCGGGAAATTGAACAGAGAGTATATTGATTATCTTTCAGACGTTGTCGACACCATCACCGAAAACGATATGCCATGTATGATATCCCTCGGATGCTTAGACAGAGCAAGGTGGAATGGAAAATATCTTGGCTCTTCTGAGGAATTTGAAGAACTTGTAGTATTTTTCGGCGAGCTTGCAGAGTGGATAAAGAAAAACGGTTGGAGTAATGATGAGGTATCCCTTTTGCTGTTTACCGAACCCGATAACTACTCGGATATGGATTGGACGTGGATGAGCGACAGACTCTGTGCTGCTATAAGAAACGTTCTTCCCGATATGACTATAATTACAAGCTCAGACAGAACCGCAGACTTGGTAGCAATTCTTGATATGTCGCCGGTAACAGATGATAACGTTGTATATTCGTTTACGTCCTATGATCCGTCTACGGTTGCGTTTAACAGTCTTCACGGACTTAATAACGTTAATTTTTGGGATTATATCGGAGAAGTGCCTTATCCGATACTCGAGGGAGTTGATTACACGCAAGCAATAGAAGAATCCATAGCAAACGTTCCCGAAAACATGAAGGAAGAGGCAAGAAGGGTAATTTCCGGATATGTGCAGGGAAAATATGACGCTTCAGTAAAGAACTATTTTGAAGGAACTCTCTATAATGCTGATTGGCTTATGTTGAGAGCGAAAACTCTTGACGATTGGAGCAACAAGTACGGCGGAGATATACATATGTTTGTTGCTGAATTCGGCGGATGTGATAAGTATTCAAATATTGCTCTCGGTGCTGCAGAGGGAAGTGGAATTAGTGAAAAAACACGTCTTTCACTTATCAAAGATTCAAGAATCTCATATGATACATACGGAATAGGCTGGGCGCTTTGGGGATACAGCGAAGATTTTACAGTATTTGATCCTTCGCTTCCAAGATGGATAAACATTACCGAGGCTATGTACTCAAAATATATGTACAAGGATATGCTTGAGGCTCTCGGACTTGAGTATAACAAAGACCTTATTAAATAAGAAAAAACTCCCTTTGAAGTGAACCTTGAACAGTTCACTTCGGGGAGTTTTTCTGTATGTTGACAATGGATGGAGCATATGTTAAAATTAAAATAGAACAAAGGAGGTCGTATTATGAGTATAAAGAAGAGATTTGCTAATATTGGTGCGGGAATTCTTTACGTTCTAGCGTTTTTTATTCCTCAGCTTGTCGTACAGTTTGTTTTTTCGTTGATAGTTACCTTTAAGTATGCTTTTGATTATATTTATTCGCTGTCGGACATATCCTTATTTGATTTTGAAGCATATATGAATCAGGTGATGAATCAAGTAATGCCTGAGATATTAGATATGGCTATGCCGATATCGGTAATATCAAATCTTCTGACCGTTCTCGTGATAGTTACGGTCTTTCTGATAAGAAAACGAAACGTTTTCGAACAGATAGGGCTTTATAAGATGAAGCCACTTCATACGCTTCCGCTCATAACGCTGGGTTTGTCCCTTCAATTCGTCGTCTCGCTTGTGTTAGGATTAGCTGCGCTTATACCTTCTGTAGGAGAGATGCTTCTTGAATATGAGGCGGTATCGTCTCTTGCGCTTGATCCGAGTAAGCATCCCATTATATATATTTTTGCAGTTGCTATAGTTGCACCTATAGTTGAAGAAATAGTATTCAGAGGGCTGGTATTTACCCGATTCCGCAAAGCTATGCCGATATGGCTTGCCGCCTTCTTCTCATCTCTTATATTCGGTATATTACACGGACAGATAATCTGGGCTGCGTATGCAACGCTTTTGGGCGTGGTTTTCTGCATCATTTATATTAAGTACCGTTCCATTTTAGCTAACATAATAATACACCTTTCGTTCAATGCGATTGCGGTGGCACTTACATTTGCACAGCAATATCTACCCGAGATGGCTTTATATTTAATAGTCGGTATAGCGACATTATTGTCTGTTGCAATCTTTGCAGCATCTGTGGTATTTATAGCAATCACAAAGGTAAAAGACAAGCATCCTTTCCCACTTGATGAAGCTGTCACGGAGCCTGCTGATATTGCAGAAACATTTGATGAAGAAAAATAACAATAAAAAACGAAGCACAGCTTATAAGCTGTGCTTCGTTTTTTATGATCAATAATCAATATCAACTCTGTATTCGTATATTCTGTAGGTTCTGAGTGATTCCCAGTGATAAGAGCTTTCTGTCTGTATCGACATTGTATAGTATACAGGCAGGAATTCCTGGTCTACAAGATATCCGTACTTATCACGAACAAGGCCTGCATTATGGTTTCTGGCGAATCCTGTCTCTTCTTCGCCAACGAATTCAACCGTCTTCCATTTAGCATTTGCGAAATCATCGCCCGTGAAATATGTTACTCTGAAGTGAGATGATATAAAGTTTGGGTTTGTGGTAGGGTAGGGGTGTGCCTCTGAAACTGCGTAGTAGCGATCATTTAAGGGATCGAATGCAAAGTCAGCGTTATTCATATAGTCTGTACCATTGTAAAGAGTAGTAAGACCGCTTGTGCCCAAAGTTTTTTGCTGAATGAGCTGGGGATTGTCAAGATCTGAAAGCTCCCACTCATCAACCATCTGACGTGTGCCGTATTTATCGCCTCTTGTGTAGAATACGAGGATTCTGCCCTTGCCGTCCTTGTTTACAATGCTGGGCTGACCTACACCCCATTCAAAAACGTCGGAGTTTGGATCATCCTTTGAGAATTCAACGAGTGCGTGGTCTCCAACCTTAACGAAGGGACCTTCAGGAGATTTAGCAACTGCAATACCAAGCTCGTTTTCCTGATTGTTTGTAGTTGTACATCCGAGGTATGAGAGCATATACGAATATGTCTCACCCTGATATTCGAATTCTCCTGCAACTACAGACGGGTCACACGTATGCTGGGCATCCCATGTTCCGGGAGTCGGCTGAAGAACAAGTGATTCTTCTCCCCAAACGTAGCTTCCGTCGGGTTGAAGTGTACCTTTTCTGCATCCTATGTAGTCAATAACGACCCCTGAGTCCTTGTTTGTACAGTAATAAACGTATCTTGTACCGTCATCAAGCTGAAGCACGACGGGACAGTAGTTATATATCTCATAGCCGGGGTTATCAAACAGCATACCCTCAACTGCATATGAATCGTTATCTTCATTCATTCCGGCATCTTCTTCGGGTATATCGAGGGGAAGCGTTGAATAGAAATACATGTCATCCAAGCCCACGACTGTAGCTCCTCCTGATATATTCATATATACTCTGCAGTAGTTAATGCTTTCGTAATCAGGGGTACCACCTTGTGTTTTGGAGTCTGAAAAATCAAGATCAAGTGTGTTCCATCCGGCCTGAAGCCTTATGCCGGAGCCAAATTCGCCCCAATTAAACTCATTTCTATCAGATGTTCCGCTTGACGAAAATTCTATCTGTCCGCCTCTTATATACGAGGTTTTATCAACGTAAACGTTGAGATGCAGCTTTCCTGTTTCAAGATAGTAGGAGAGGTTTATCGGAATAAAGTCAGCAACGAAAACGATATCTCCGGACGCACTTCCTTCGATATAACCGTTTCCTTCAACCGGTTCGGTTGTGCTTCCAACTCCAATAGCAACGTTACTTCTCCAGCCTTCCGTAGACTCGAATTTTGATATTGTATGCTTGTTGTAGATACCGGGTGCAGGGATATCGGGAATTACTTCAATATACTCATCCTCAAAACCATTTTTAAGAAGATTAAATGAAAGCACGGCAACGTCAATACCGTCTCGGAAACCATCTCCGTTGATGTCAGACGTTATATAGGTTGCGTTATCTGCAGTCTTGCCCAGATCTGAAACAAAAAGAGATACGTCAGTAGCATCGATAAACGTATCGTTATTTATGTCACCTGCTAAAAGAATTATCTCATTTTCTGACAGAGTAATGCTTCCGTTTACAACTATGTTTTTAATTGTCGCGCTGAGATGGCCCGGTTTTGAAACCACGAGATCGTACGTGCCTGTTTCAGCTCCTGTAATTTCAAATTCCTGTGTAATATCTCCGTTACCTTCGGATGAAGGAATGGTGGCAGAAACGATTGTGTTACCGTTTTGCTGAAGCTCAAGAGTTGTCGGCATATTGGGATTCATGCTTGAAACTGAGCCCTTAACGTAATAAGTATCAGCAAAGCTTCCTGCTGTAAGCACAAGGAAGCATCCGAGTATCATCAAAACAGATAACACAGTTGATAAAACTCTTTTTATCATATCAGTTAATCTCCCTGTGTTTGATAAATTTTCTTCATTGTAACATAATTTAGTGGTGAAGTCAATATAAGTTATCGTAATAAAAGACAAAGGCGTCTGCATTTATGCAGACGCCTTTATAAATTACTTTGTTGTCTGAGCCTCTACCAACCTTACTCCGCAATATTTTTCACGAAGCGTATTCTTCTGAATCTTGCCTGTAGCATTTCTCGGAACGTCAGCAAAGATTATCTTCTTGGGGCGCTTATATCTCGGAAGTCCGAGACAGTATTCGTTTATCTCATCCTCGGTACAGCTACAGCCTTCCTTTAGCTGAATAACTGCGGCTGCTATCTCTCCGAGACGGTCATCGGGAAGACCGATAACTCCGACGTCGCTTATCTTATCGTTTGCTCTGAGGAAGTCTTCAATCTGAACGGGATAGAGGTTTTCACCGCCCGTTATGATTACGTCCTTCTTTCTGTCAACGAGGTAGATAAATCCGTCCTTATCCTTCTTTGCCATATCTCCTGTGTAGAGCCATCCGTCCTTCAGAATCTCGGCAGTAGCGGCAGGATTTTTGTAATATTCCTTCATAACGCCTCTGCCCTTGACTATAAGCTCTCCAACCTCTTCGGTTGCTACCTCGTTTCCATTTTCGTCAACTATCTTAGCCTCCCACTTGTATCCGGGAATACCGATAGCGCCGACCTTTTCGATATTTTCAACCCCTAAGTGAACGCATCCCGGGCCTATCGATTCACTGAGGCCGTAGTTGGTATCGTACTGATGATTGGGGAATATCTTTTTCCATCTTTTTATAAGGCTTGGCGGTACGGGCTGAGCACCTATATGCATAAGTCTGAGCTGCTCGAGTCTGAATTTGTCAAGTTTGAGATCTCCTCTGTCTATTGAATCGAGGATATCCTGAACCCACGGCACCAAAAGCCATACTATAGTGATCTTTTCATCAGAGATAACGTTGAATATCCAATCGGGGCGTATACCTCTTAAAAGTACAGCCTTGCTTGCAGAAAGCAGGCTTCCGAACCAGTGCATCTTAGCTCCGGTATGATAAAGAGGAGGTATGCAAAGGAAAACGTCATCGTGGGTCTGCGAATGATGGTTCTGCTCGGTCTCACACGACGATACGAGAGAGAGGTGATCGTGCAGAATTGCCTTGGGGAACCCGGTCGTTCCGGATGAGAAATAAATAGCGGCATTGTCCGAATCGTTAATTTCCACAGCAGGTGCGGTGGAAGAGCAATATGTAACAAGCTTATCGTAGCTGTCTGCAAATTCGGGTGTGTTTTTTCCGACAAAGAAATAGTTCTTGATGCCGGGCATATCGCTTTTTGCCTGTTCTATTCTTTCTGTAAATTCAGGACCGAATATCATAACCTTAACGTCTGCAAGATCAGAGCAGTATTTTATTTCTTCAGAAGAGAAGCGGTAGTTCATCGGAACTGCAAGAGCACCTGTTTTGAGGATGCCGAAGTAAATAGGAAGCCATTCAAGGCAGTTCATAAGAAGTATCGCAACCTTATCGCCCTTTTTTATTCCTCTCGTAAGGAGAAGATTGGCAAATCTGTTTGCTCTTGTATCGAATTCCTTCCAGGTTATCTCACGGCGATATTTGTCATCGCTGGAGTTTTCTATAAGGTTAAATTCACGCCATGTGTTTTGCTGAGATGAACGGCTTGCTGGGTTTATCTCAACAAGACTTATCTCATTGGGATAAAATCTGGCGTTTTTTTCAAGAAGATCGGTAATTGGCATTTTATCTGTCCTTTCGAAAAAAATATCCTCTGTTTTCCGTATAGAAAACAGAGGACGAAAAATCGTGTTACCACCTCAATTTACCGTATTCTTACGAATGCGGCCTCATCGGGCACGGCTTTATGCGATGCCCCGGCACGATAACGGATGCGACCGCCGTATTTTACACACAGATAACTGCTTCAATACGGAGCTCGGGGAGTGTATTCAATAAGCGGAATCTTACTGCCTCGCATCGACCGACAGCTTTCTGAAAAGTTCCGAATATCTACTTGGTTCCCGTCTTTGCCTATGTCAATATGATATCATCAAATTACAAAAAAGTCAATAGCTTTACAAAAATCAATAAATTCTGCAGACCTTGTTCTTTATGACTGATATCCGAGATCAAACGCTTTTTTGTTCATATCGATAAACTTGGGAGCAACAGTCTTTTCAAGAGTCTCGATCCATTTTTCACGGCATATGCCGTATTCGCTCTCGAAATACTTGGCAAGTCTTCCCATAAGCACGATATTCACAGCCTTTGAGCTTCCTGCCTTATTTGCAAGAGAGAGAGCATCGATAGAATCAATGCTGACACCCTTTTCGCTGAGCTCATCAAGAATTTCCTCGGGATAAGATGCTACGCCGGTTATAACGGGCATGGGATCTATGCGCTGAGTATTAACGATGATCCTTCCACCGTCTGCAAGACATGACGCCCAGCGTGCAGCCTCAAGCTTTTCAAACGAAACGATATAATCCGCTTCGCCTTCCTCAATAACAGGGGAGTATACCTTATCTCCGAATCTTACGTAGGTAACGACCGAGCCTCCACGCTGACTCATTCCGTGTACTTCGGACACCTTAACGTCGTAATTTTCGGAAACGAGAAGATTACCGAGAAGCTTACTTGCCAGAAGCGACCCCTGACCGCCTACACCTACTATCATAATATTGACTGTTTTCATTATTCCAAAACCCCGCTTTCAATTGCTCCGAACGGGCAGAGCTGTATGCATACACCGCATCCCACGCAAAGAGTGTTATCAACGGTAGCCTTTTTATCCTTTATACTGATAGCCGGACAGCCCATGGTCATGCATTTTTTGCAGCCACGGCACTTTTCTGCAGAAATAACTACCGGAGGCTTTGCCTTCACCGTCTTTAAAAGTGCACACGGACGGCGTGAAATTATAACCGAAGGCTCTTTAGCTTCAAGCTCCTCTGTTATAACGGTATCACACTGCGCAAGATCGTATGGATCGATCACACGAACTCTTTCTACGCCTATTGCACGGCAGAGAGCCTCAAGGTCTACCTTGGATGCAGGATCACCGTGTATGTCAAATCCTGTTGTAGGATTATGCTGATGTCCGGTCATTCCTGTTATAGAGTTATCGAGAATGATAACGGTTGAATTGGATGAATTATATACGATGTTAACAAGACCGGTTATTCCCGAATGCATAAACGTTGAGTCTCCGATAACTGCAACAGTCTTTGAGTCTGTGCTGCCACCCGTCACCTTGTTGAATCCGTGTATGCCGGACACCGATGCACCCATGCAGAGCGTTGAGTCAACTGCGGAAAGGGGAGGAGTTGCCCCTAAAGTATAGCATCCTATATCTCCGATAACGGTTATCTTGCGCTTTGCTAAGGTGTAGTAAATTCCTCTGTGAGGGCATCCGGCACACATTACGGGCGGACGCACCGGAATTTCGGAATCTGCGCTTACAGACGTTTTTTCGGGCTTTCTGAACGCCTTGGCAACTACTGCCTGAGAAAATTCGCCTATCGGAGAGAATATATCCTTGCCGAGCACCGCTACGCCTATTTCCTTGCAGTGCGTTTCGATTATCGGATCAAGCTCTTCTATAACGTATACCTTTTTAACCTTGGATGCGAATTTGTATATCATAAGTGTCGGAAGCGGATTTACCATTCCGAGCTTTAGAACGCTTACGGTATCTCCGAAAACCTCTTTAACGTACTGGTAGGACGTTCCGGAGGTAATAATTCCTATTTCTGATCCTTCAACTATCTCCATTTTGTTATACGGACAGTCTTCGGAATACTTTTCAATATCCTTGGTGCGCTGTTCTACTATAGGATGGCGCTTCTTTGCGTTTCCGGGCATCATAATATATTTAGCGCCGTTCTTTTCGTACGGCTTTATCGGAACCTCTACTCTTTCGCCAAGATCAACTATACTCTGAGAGTGAGCAATTCTCGTGCACATACGGAGGATTACGGGAGTGTCAAATCTCTCGGAAAGCTCGAATGCAGATTTTGCAAACTCATAGCTTTCAGCTGAATCTGCAGGCTCAAGCATAGGTACCTTTGACGCTATTGCGTAATGTCTTGAATCCTGCTCATTCTGAGACGAGTGCATTGCGGGATCGTCTGCCACGCATATTACCATACCACCGTTAACACCCGTATAAGAAAGGGTGAATAGGGGGTCAGCCGCAACGTTCAGACCAACGTGCTTCATAGCGCACGCACTGCGTCCGCCTGCAAGAGATGCTCCGAAGGCCGCTTCCATAGCAACCTTTTCGTTGGGCGCCCATTCTGTATGTATTCCTTCGTATTTTGAGGCAAATTCGGTTATTTCCGTAGAAGGAGTTCCGGGATAGCTCGATATAAGATGGCATCCGCCGTCGTAAAGGCCTCTTGCCACCGCCTCGTTTCCTATCATAAGTTTTTTCATGTTTTAAAATCTCCGTCTTGCTTAAGAAGTCTTTAAAATAACTTTTTAGAATATTGTACCATATTATAAGCTTGGTTTCAATGCTAAAAAACCAAAAAAAGTCAAAAATCAGTATTTTTCTACCGTTGAGATTTTCAAAAGGTTGAATGCAAGCACCGATACATCAAGAGCATCGCAAAAGCCGTCACCGTTTAAATCGGAGTCATACGCCATATTTGGAGACGTTTTGCCGATATCGTGAACTATAAACGATACATCAACGCTGTCAATAAAATCATCGTTATTGATGTCACCGACGTCAAGCACTATCGTTTTATTGGTTAAGTCGATATCTTTGTTTACGTTTATACCTGTAAGAGAATAAGTAAGATGTCCCCGCTTCTTTATTATCAGATCGTACGTACCGGGCTCAATTTGAGAAAAGCTTACATCATCATACATCTGCCCGATCCAGCCTTCGTTGTTTGATTCAAAGGTATAGGCTGTTATGCCGTTTTTGACCAGTCTGGCGGATATTTCACACGTGTTGCAGTAAGAAAGGACCTTTGCAGAAAGCGAGTGCGTTATTATCTCCTTTTCAAAAATAGCGTAAACGGTATGATTTCCGCTGACGGTAAACGTTTTACTGAGAATTTCAACTCCGTCGATATACAGACATTTCAGCGTGTATCCGCTTGCCGGCGTTACGGTAAGAATAACTGTTTCACCCTTGCGAGCAGACGTTTTATTTGCTGTGATCCTTCCGTTTGAGCAAGGCAATAGGTTGATGCTGTAGTATGACGTGTCGGTCGATTTCGACTGTGAAAGTATGTATTCGTAAAGAGAGGGGTCTTTTGTAAAATGATCCGAGGTGCTTTTTGTTATTGTATTGGCAATATCAATGCCGCTTTTTCCTCGCACTCCTCCCGACGATATATAGGTAGCATCGTTTCCGAATATAGTGGCAAGCTTGTCTTGGTACAGATATCTGTCAACTATAACGATACCCATATCCTGATAAAGCGGTAATCCGAGCGATACGCAGTCACGGTTTACTGAAGACGTACCTGAGACTGTAACAGCATCACCGGAAGCGCCGGTAACTGCTTTTATAAAATTATTGTATTCGTTGAATTTAAAGCTTCCTCCGCCAAGCATACCTACTGTAAAGCATCCGATGGTATTGCTCCAATCTGATGATTCGGAAACTATTTCGTTTGTATACCGTCTGTGGATGTTTATACCCGAGGAAGTGCCTACGTAGCTCGTATCGGTCTTGTTTGCACGCAAGGAGGGGACGTATGCCGAGCTGTCGCTCTTTACGTTCAGTGCAGCATATCCGTCGTGGTTTACTGTAATGATGTTATAAAGCCCGTCAAGAACGGTGCCTACCGTTGTCATTGAATATCTGCTGTAGAGGTGGCGCACTTGATCGGGTATCGTTGTGCTGTTCTGATTTACGTATGCAATATACGGAAGATTGGAGCTGTTAAGCTTTATTACAACGCAGATAGCACCGAAATGATAAGTGTTCGTATTACTGTAAATGTTTTCGGTATTGTTGCTTGCTCCCTCGAAGAAAAAGACAACGCTCTTTCCGTTCATAAGATTGCGCACGGCACGATATTTTTTGCTCTGATCGGGTGTGCCGGAGACCGTGTTATATCCATATTCGTAAAGCAGATAATATTTTATCATCGTATTGACGTATGCCTCTCGAAATGACTCGGTAGCTCCCGAAAAATCATAAAGGGAAGAGCAGTCAAGAGACATTACGGCGTTTATAAAAAGATTAGCTGATGAAGCCCTGCTTGGATATAGAGCAGCGAGAGTAGGGTAGTATCGGGTAAATGCTGACAGAGCCTGACTTCCCATAAAGTCGGGGAGTGAATCGTCTGCAGAGCTTTCCCATCCGAGCTCATAAGCGTACGTATAGACCTTATTCCTTCTTGCAGAGTATCTGCCGGCAACGCTGTCGGCAAGTGCTGCATTATGATATGCAAGCAAGGATATTTTATCATAAGCTCCGCTTGCTATGGCTGCACTTGATGCAATTCTTGATGAGCCGCCTGCTCCGCACTGATTTTCAATGTCCGCAAAATAAACGAGTGCGGCGCTTGATCTTATTCCGATATTTATTCCGTGGTTTACGTATGAGGTAATATCGGTCAGGGCAAGTGCATCCTGAGCGGATATTCCTGCAGGTGTAGAAAGCAGAGCGGATATTGCTGCTTTTTCAGTTGAATTTACCGTACGGCTTGTCCAGGCGTTTGATGCGGCGGTAATAATTTCGCTGTAAAGAGCAGATCCGAGTATATTCAATGCATTTGACGGATTTGCATTAACTATCGTCTTAAGCAGTGAAAGGGCTCTGTTTGCGTGCCATTGCACCTTTCCGATGCTGAGCGCACCGTTATCGTTTGCGTTAACGCTTGAATAGTTCCCCTCGTTTCTGTAAATTATCTCTGCAGCGGCATCAACAATCTCTGCAACGGTTTTATTCAGCGTGAATGACGAGCCTGACAAATACTGCTGGATTTTTACGCTGCCGTCTTCATCTGTGTTTATAACGCTTACATTTTGAAGGTCGTACGTATCCTCGTTATAGGACATCATTTTCAGCCTTCCGTAATTATCAAATGCAACGATATATATGATATTTTCGTCACGGTTGAGAGAAAGCGTATAGCCGTTATAAACGGTAACGGCATCACCGTTTTTATCGGATGAGCGCATGGTGTGATGTGTAACGCTGTCTATGTAGTATGTATAATCGACCGCTTCATCGGTTGCAAACAGAGGAGTCGAGGTAAATAGCATTGCGATAGAAAGGAATATCGCAATTACCGAAAATGCTTTTTTCATGAATTACTCCGTATCATATAAATATTTATTAAAATATCCGCATCCTTTGCGGTGGAGTCAATGTCCTACAGATGTGCTTTTCGCTGAATATATTATAACATATATTTATCGGTCTATCAATGCGGAAATATAAGTTTTTTTCGGTAATTATAGGATAAAAAAACGCTCATTTAGGGTGTCCTTAATAAAATAGTAATAATGTTTCTTTGTGCTTAGATAATGATTGTGGAAGTATGCCGACTTAATCATAAACAATGTTAATTTCTTGTGTTCTTTTTCCGTCAATAGTTTGCGGTGTGTGAACATAAACAAGCTTTAGTATCTCGTTTAATGCTGACGGGTTTAAATCCTGTAAATCAAAATATTTATGTACCTTTGAAATGTTTTTTTCTACATTGTCGATTGTTCTTCTGTTTTGGATTTTTCAGAAGATAAATTTTCAATAAGTGTTTTTTACACACATAAAAGCAAAAATATTTTCTCTCATTTATGACACAACAAAATTGAATATAAAATGCAAAAACATAGACATATAAATCAATTTATGATATAATTTGTTGTATAAAATATTTTGAGGTAAGAAAAATGTTGAAGTTAAATGATTTGTTAAAATTAAGTGATATAGAATTAGAAAATACCAAAGTACGGTTTAATCAGTATAATGGCGAAGACAATCCTATTGATAAATTCAAGAAAAAACCCGATGAATTATTACGCTGGAATTATTATAATTCACAAAGATACAAAATTGGGCAATTATCTATCGGTTTAGTAAAGATGAATTTTGATGAATGGCTGTTATTTACTGTTGGCAAAATTACTGCGATTAAAGACATACCATTCAATAGTGGTGTTGGCTACGAATATGAAACACAAGATAAACAATACGGAGATTTGTTTGGACGAGTAGTAATAAAATATCACAAGACAATGCAAAGTCAGTTCCCAAATGCAAAAACTGTCATGGATGATTTAATTGTAAAAGAAGTTTTACCAAGTGTTTTTTCGGGGTTTGATTTTCCCGGATATGATAAAGTATCTTTAACATATAATGAATTAGAAGCCATTATAAACGGAAATTATCCAAGTTATCAAAACGCATTAAAAAACCAACAGGCAGTATATGTATTGACAGATACTAATACCGGAAAACTTTATGTCGGCAGTGCAACAAGTAAAAACGAAATGCTTTTATCTCGTTGGAAAGGATATATAGAAAAATTCCACAATGGAAACGAAGGATTAAAAGAGTTATTCGAGATAGAAGGCGAAGAATACTTTAAAAAGTATTTTAAATACTCAATAATTGAAAATTTCAATTCAAAAGTCAATCCCGATTTCATTATAAATAGGGAATCATACTGGAAAGAAGTTTTAGACACAAGAAAACACGGATATAACAAAAATTAAGATGAGGAATAAGAATGCATATTTTATCTCATAACCCAGAAAATGATGAATTTTTTATTGGTTTATCTTTAGAAGAATTTGAAGAACTATCACAAGAATATAATGTTGATTATGGCTATAAATCCAACTATGAGATGGAAATAGAAAAAGCTATAAACGAATATAATCATCACAAAAATAATGGAACATATCACGATAGAATAAGAGAAGCTTATGGAATTGAAAGTGTGCCCTTTATATGTATTGTTACAGATAGCGATTGTTCAAGAATTAGTATTAGGCCTAAGAATTTTCCGTTTGCTAATCTTTGGAACGGATATAGCCCATGGCAAAAAATTGAAGTTCAAAATATAGAAAGTTTAAATCTCAAAAACATAAAGATAAATTATATTTATTTCTCAGAGTTACTTGAATCATTTTGTAATGATTGGATAGAAAAATTTTCTGATGAAAATACAAGTCAATACCAATTGCTTGAAAACGAAATATTTCCAAACTATTGCAAAGCGTTTGGGTGGATTATAGATAATGGCGAATCCTTTAAAAAGTTATATTCTTGTGATTCGTATGAAGAAACATCGCGGATTTTTCCAAAAGTAACAGATGTAACTTTGTTAGGAAATTTGGTTTTTTCTTATTGGCGATATTTCAATCATTGGGCATGTTCAAGTGTAGAAATATTAGAACACAGAGACTGGTTTGTAAAAGCATTGACAAGGTTAAAAGTATTAGCAAAAAATGAACAGGCAAGTCAAGGGTAAGTACACGAGCTACGCTCGCCCTTGACAAACCTGTTTTTTTCATTATGTCAGTTAAGGGGATTTAAGCCGAAAAAACGAACTTAAATCCCCATTTTTACAAAGTGCTCATTACACTATAAATGTGATATGCTTAACTCTCTGTACCTGCTTGACAGACCATCAATACCTATGCTGTTTTATTGAGGACTGTCATTTCAGGAATGTTTTCAGTGTATCAGTTTTCAAACAGAGCAAGAGCCTCGTTATACTGCGCTCTTGAAAATGCGCCTTCCGATATGAGCTTATCCGCAAGTATCTTGTCAGATCCCTTGAGATTGGTTTGAAGTGCTCTCCAGCATATAATAACGGTTTCTGCTCTCGTAAAGCTTTCGATCTTTCCCGTAGTCCATATGCCGATCTCTTCAGCCAGCTGATAAGGATCGTTCCAAACAAAATCGGGATTGACCTCAGCTGTATCCGAGTATCCGAGTGCCCTTAGAACGAACGTTATAAACATAACGTCCGAGCATTTGATATCGCCACCTCCGAATTCGGTGGCGCTCATACCCGACGTGATACCTGCCTCATATGCATATGCAACGTATTTTACCGCCCACGAGGAAAGGTCTGTAAACGGATGCTCTCTGTTTTTTGAAAGTGCAGCGTCCTCTTTGCCCATCATTCTGACTATCATGGTAACGCTTTGCTCTCGCGTGAGGGAGTTTTCAAGCTCATATCCCTTATCCGTTCCGAGAAAAAGATTCAGCATATTCAGAGCATCTGCTTCTTTTTCAGCATAGCTTACCTGATCTGCGGCAAACGATACCTGAGTTGAGATTATTACAACTGTCAGTATAACAGTTATTATTCGGTAAGTGTTTTTTGAAAAAATCATTATTATTCCTTTCCTTCGGATGATTTTGTTTGATCCTTCTTATTAAGAGAAAGTATGAATATTGTTGATATTATCATGACAAATCCGAGGATGTCTATCGGCATAAATTTGTTTTTCAGCCAAACGACTGATATCACCGCAGAGGAGACCGGCTCGATACTCGCAATAACGCTTGCCTTGACGGGACCGATGGTAGATACGCCGTAGATATAAAGCGTAAATGCAATAACCGTTCCGAAAAGAATTATACCCGAAACGCCGAGAATGACGCCAAGGTCAATATCCTGATGAAGAGAGGAGAAGTTTACAATAAAGGCAAGAAGTATTCCACCTGCAAGCATTCCGACTCCGTTGACGATAGGTGCGCCGTAGATAGGTACTACCTTTTCGGGAAGAAGGGTGTAGAACATAACGCTTACAGCCGAGAGTATACACCAAAAAAGTCCGTCAGGCGATAAAACGAGTGTAGTCGGGTTTCCGTGCGTTGCGATGAGAAACGTTCCGAAAACGGCAAGAATAAGGGTCAGAATCTCAATAAAATTAGGCATCTTCAGCTTTCTGATACATACGTAAAGCATTATCAGAACCGGGCCGAGATACTGTATTACCGTACCGGTGGCGGCGTTGGTAAGCTGTATTGATTTGAGATATGAGAATTGACAGAACATAAGGCCTGCGGTACCGTAGAGCAGTATCCTTACCGTGCTGCTCGGACTTTTAATAAACGAAAAAGCCTTGCCTTGATATCTTAAGGCAGAAAAAAGTATAAGTATAATTCCGGAGATGATCAGTCTGACGGTGGTAAGCCATTCCGAAGAAACTCCCTTTTGTGTAAAAAGATATTCACCGCAGCAGCCGGAAAATCCCCAGAAAATTCCACCTATGACGGTGCATATTACACCCTTTGCATGTTTTGAGTTCATAATGAGCATCTGCCTTTTATTTAACTGTTTTGTTTGCCACTCATCTGACGAATAATATCCGAAAAGCCGAAATGAATTATATTTCTCGGCTCAAAACGGCAGATCGAGAAAACTATCTGAATAGATATACCTATACCGAAAACGGCTATGAGCGTTCCTATACCTACGGGACCTCCGAGCAACCATCCGACGATCAGCACCGAGCCCTGAACGACCAGCTCGACTATCCCCATAGGGAATTTTCTCATCCTTTTTCCTACGGCAATAAGGAGAGAGTCTCTCGGACCGCAGCAAAGCCCTGCTGCCATATATATCCTAACTCCTATTGCCATAATAAACAGACTGATTATGAGAGTAATACTGCCGCTTAAAACAGTCTTCATTTTAGGAACGACGTTCAGCCATACGAAAAAGTCTGTCGAAACACCTACGATAAGTGCATCAAGAAGCGTTCCTATACCTATACGTTCCTTCATCAGAATGTCGGTAGCAATAACAACGAAGCCGAGGAGCATGGTGATCATACCAAAGCTGAGCCCCGTCTTATTCGCAATACCCATTGCGAAAACGTCCCAAGGGGCAAGTCCTATATCTGCCTGAAGCGTGAGCGAGAGCCCAAAGCTGTAGATAAAGAGTCCTATTGACGCCTGAAGCGATTTTAATATGTATTGTTTTGCTGTCATAATATATGCCTTTTAAAAATAAATTACTCTTAAAAGTATATCATTTCAATTGTTATAAGTCAACCGAAAAACTCTATTTTTGTCGAAATGTAAAAAGGCACGAATTACATTCGTGCCCATTTTATTATTTTTCGATATCGTCTGTGTCTATATCGTCGTCTTCAGTTGCAAAAGCAACCTCTTCAAGTTCTTCGACATCATCGAAGAGCATATCGTCATCCTCAAGGATGTCATCGATATCGCAGCTCTCTTTTTTTGCGCAGAAGAAATTAGCAATTGCAGTTATCGCAGCAAACTGTTTTTTAAGAAGAGGGAAGAAGGTAAGATCATAACGTGTGTTACCGTCGGTGTTGGTTCTCTTGTAATCCGCAACTATACTGCGTGAAGAAACGTTTCCGTCCTCATCTCTTTCATACTGATAAGGAACAAAAAGTAGAAATGCGACGAATAAAAATTTGAAAATCTTAAATATAACCTTATTGCCTTTGCGTTTCATATATAAGCCTCCGTGAAAAATATTTTTATAATATGATAATATGATATGATGAAGTTTATAAATAAAATACCGTAATTTTATGAGAGATGGCGACCCATAAGCACGCCCATAACGCTTGCCATCATAAGACCTCTTGTCCATCCGCTGCTGTCTCCGAGGCAATGAAGACCCTTTATATTCGTGTTAAGGTCGGAATCCATTTTAACCTTATTGGAATAGAATTTAAGCTCAGGACTGTAAAGCAGAGTCTCTGTAGATGCAAATCCCGGAACGACCATATCAAGCATACGTATAAACTCTATTATATTGGTCATAGCTCTGTAGGGCATTGCGGCGGTTATATCACCTGCAACTGCATCGCAAAGCGTGGGACGAACGTTACTGTGTGCAAGATCCTTAGGCCAGGTGCGCTTTCCGTCGAGAATATCTCCGTATCTCTGAACCAGAATATGACCTGCACCGAGCATATTCGTAAGCTCACCAACCTTTTGAGCATATGCGATAGGCTGATTGAAGGGCTCTGTAAAGTTATGGCTTACAAGAATAGCAAGGTTGGTATTGTCACTCTTGTTATCCTTAAAGCTGTGACCGTTAACAACTGCAAGGTCATTGTCGTAATTTTCCTGAGCAACGAATCCGCCTGGGTTTTGGCAGAAGGTACGCACCTTGTTCTTCCACGGTCTCGGATAACCGATAAGCTTGCTCTCGTAAAGAACACGGTTTACCTTTTCCATAACTTCGTTTCTGCACTCAACTCTGACACCGATATCAACTGTTCCGGGCTTATGAGCTATAGCGTGCTCTGCACAAAGCTTTTCGAGCCAGTCGGCTCCTCTTCTACCGGTTGCGATAACGACCTCGTTAGCGTATATGTCGGAGCTTTCCTTGTTTTTGCTTATCGTAACGCCTTTGCATTCGGAATTTTCAATAATAATGTCCTCGCACTCGGTGTTGAACATCATATCAACGCCTTTTTCGGAAAGCCATATCTGAATAGCGTGATAAAGGGTCTGAGCCTTTTCCGTTCCGAGATGTCTTATAGGACAGTCAACTAATTTAAGACCTGCTTTGATAGCATTTTTTCTTATTTCTTTAATCTCTTCGTCGTTTCCGACACCCTCAACGTGAGGATCGGCTCCAAATTCAAGATATATTTTATCGGTGTAATCTATGAGATCCTGAGCAAAATCACTTCCTATAAGATCCGGAAGATCTCCGCCTACCTCATAAGAAAGGCTGAGCTTACCGTCCGAGAAAGCACCTGCTCCCGAAAATCCGGTAGTAATAGCACACTCCTTGCAGTTTGCGCAATGACCGAGCTTTGATTTGGGACAACGGCGCTGTTCTACAGGCTTACCTTTTTCTATAATAAGGATCTTTTTATTGCTTCCTTTTCTGATCATTTCCATAGCGGTGAAGATTCCGGCAGGACCTGCACCTACGATTATAACGTCATATTTCATTATAAAACTCCTATTTTATCAGTTTTTGAATTGCATTTCACAATGATAGATTACTGTTCCTTATATTTTGGGTATTTGTACTTATCCTCAGGTGTTATCTCTCTCATAACACGGCAGGGAACACCCACGGCAATAACGTTTGAAGGGATATCCTTTGTGACAACGCTACCTGCTCCGATTACCGTATTATCTCCTATCGTGACACCGCCAAGAACGGTAACGCCTGCACCTATCCACACGTTGTTGCCGATAGTTATGGGAAGCGCAACCTCAAGGCCTTCGTTTCGCTGTTCAACGTCGAGTGCATGCTCGGCGGTTGTAAAAGTGCAGTTGGGGGCAATAAAAACATAATCGCCAAAGGTGATCTTACCGATACCGACAAGCTGGCAGTTGTGGTTTGCAAAGAAATTATCACCAATAGTCACACTGTATCCGAAATCGCACCAGAAGGGTGTGTTCACGATGGGATCCTTACCGGTGTTTTCAATTATGGTGCGAAGCTTTGCTTCACGTGCCTTGAAATCAGATGGCATTATCTGATTGTATTCGTGGCAAAGGTCGCTGTATTTGCAAATATCTTTAATAATTTCGGGGTCATGGTTAGCATTATAAAGATAACCAAGCTCCGCCTTTTCCTTTTCCGTCATAGCAAAACTCCGTTTATTTTATATATTCATATGCCCATCTCGGACTTTTGTCCTCCATATAGACTCTGCCACATTTTTTAAAGCCGTGCTTTTCAATAAGATGCTGCATTACGAGATTGTCTGCATGTGTATCGATCCTCAAATGATCGCATCTGCCCTTGCAATATTCAATGCATCTTGAAAAGATACCCTTTATCTTACCGCTTGAGGCAACCCTGTGTATAGTACCGTAGGGAGCATCAGATATCCAATTACCTTCTTCAATATATGCATAAGTAGGCTCAACGTCGGTGAAGAACATAAACACTCCGTGTATTACGTTATCCTCCAGAACAACGTACAGCTGATCTTTTCTTATATCATTCTCCAGCATATCGATAGGGGGATAAACGCTGCCCCATTGAGTCGGATTGCCGTTTTCAGCCATAAAGCCTCGTGCCGTAGCGTATATCTCAAGTATATAGGGAAGATCCTCTGCTTTTGCAAGACGTACCATAAATTTGCTCCTTGAAATGTTCATACATAAAATATTATACCCCATATCGCACGGTAAGTCAAGCAGTTAAAATACAAAAAACGGAAGGATATCCTTCCGTTTTTATCACGCATTGTTTTTCAGATATTCTTCTATCAGAGGGCGGATGACCGAAGCCATTGCCGCATATCCGTCGTATCCGGGATGCAGGCTATCAAAGGTATACCCGTCCTTGACAGAAAGACCGTCTTCCTTGCACATAACGCTATGGCAGTCTGCATAGATGTGACCGTATTCGTCAGCAAGTCTCTTTATTATCTTGTTGTAGTCCACCATCCACTGCTTGCGCTCCTGACAGAAGTTTCTGTCGTTATCCCCGATGGGAGTTAGCGAAACGAGGATCATCTTCTGACCGTATTCCTTTGCCTTTTCTAAAAGAAGTCTGTACTGCTCCTCAAAATAAACGGTGAGCTCCTCGTACGTCATAGCACCCTCGTCACCTACAAACCAGGTGTTGTTTACGCCAATCAGCATAACTCCGAGCTTTGGACGAAGCTGAAGAAGATCTGCCTCAAAGCGCTGATTCAAAAACTGAAGCATATCGCATCCGATGCCTCTGTTTACAACAAGTCCGAGACCGCTGTAATATATATCGGTCTCACAGAACTGAGTTATCGAGTCACCGATAAAAACCACGCTTATTTCTTTTCCGGAATCGATAAGCTGACTGTTTTTAAAATCGTAAGCATCTCTGTGCATATCAGATGCAGGACAGATCAGTCCCGGTTTTATTATTTCTTTCATAAATATACCCCTCTTTATGTGTTATCCCTTCAGTGCCTTTTCAATAGCAGGTCTTACCAGCTCTGCCATGATGTTGTATCCTGCAACGTGAGGATGAAGTCCGTCCCATGCAAGACCGTCCTTCAGAGTCATGCCGTCATCTCCGATAAGAAATGAATGGTAGTCAACGTATATATGGCCGTATTTTTCAGCGTATTCCTTGATTATATTGTTGAAAAGCGGAACGGTCTTGTTTCGCTTACCGTTCCTTTCGGTAGTATAGATAGGTCTGTTTATTGGTAAAACGGAGCAGAGCACCATCTTTTGCTTGTGCTTGTGAGCAATCTCCATTATTTCACCGTACTCTTTTTTGTAGAAAGCAAGAAGATCCTCAACCGGCATAGGTGTTTCCCAATCGAAAACGCCCATGTTGTTTA
>JAZSMJ010000004.1:0-7788 GCA_045535815.1 Eubacteriales bacterium | reverse complement strand
GATTTTTCTGTTGCCTTAATTGTTTTATGTTGTTTCCGATATTCATCATATCCACTCCTTTCTTTCAAGCATATTATAACATTTTTCCATGGTTGTTTCAATAACGCGCATCTCTTGTTTCTCAACTATTGCTTTAGTTTTTATACATTGCCGAGAGCCCCATAAAGGTACTCTCGGCGTTATTCATTTTACTTTTCTACGCTCATCCAGCATCCTTCTGCTCCAATTCCATTTTCGGGAGGTGTTAATACGCCTTTTTCGATAAGACATTCAACAACTGCGTCAAGAACGGGGGAATTAGCGAGAATATTCGCAAATCTCCACTCTCCATACAGGTACTCGGGAATGGATTTTTTGATCAGCGTAGCAAGTTCTTCTGCAACAATCTCCGCATCGGCATCAAAATATCCGTTTTTCAAGCCGTTACTGATCTTAAAAAGATCCTTCTCCAAAAGCTTGTAGTTATCGGTCAGTGCATTAACCAAAATCTTGGTATAAAGCATATCTTCATCTCGGTACAAATATCCACATTCAATAGCTTTAGCCGCGTGCTCCTTTTCTTTTTCGGAAAGCAACGTAATATCAAGACCATCAATGGCACGGAGTGCAAGTTGAATTTGAGGGTCTTGAGACACATTTAATCCGCAGCTAAAGTGTTTTTTAATTCGTGTGATGTAGATATTATCAAGATGAACATTAGAGAATCCGCACACATTTTGCGCGTCAACGCCATCCCAACCACCGCCATAATACTTACCGTTATCTACATATCCAAACACACTATACGGACGATCTGTTTTTTCAACATTTGCAAAATGGTTTTTCTCCAATGTACGTTGAACACAGTACGAAAAGGCATAAGCAATATTGAATACCTGCTGCCAAAGGATAAGATTCATGTCAACTTTCTTGTTCAGATACGGGAAAGCAAGATATTCGGCTTTATGTTCCTCAATATAGTTTGATATGGTTTCGCAAATTTTCGGCAACTGCTCTGTATAAATTTCATTTGCTTTTTCGAATACATCCTTGTCAAGCAAAATGAAATTAAGCGCATATTTTCCGTTATCTAAACGGCGAAGCAAGCCGTATTTACCGTTTTCGCCTTTTCGGAGTATTTCAAGTTCTTCTTCAACGTAAACAGTAGGAACATTCAGTTCCTCTGCAATTTCAGAAGCGCTCATTGGCTTCTTGTGGCAAAGCCATACGATATGATTTGAGAACATTCTCGTGCATACGTTACGCGGATCTCCCCATGCAGGACTACCCGTTCCCCAAATTACGTAATCGATTTTATCAAGCGCCACGGGCTTATTATAAGTTTCTCCCATTTCTTCTACCTCACTTTTGATCTTTTGTCTTGCCGAAAAGAGTCTTTGACGAACGGCTCCTTCACTTGTGCCTTGTTTCTTCGCTATCTGAGCCGTGGAAAGACCGTCTATGTAGAACAGTATCATTACTTCACGATATGCCTTTGTCAAAAAAGCTATTCTACGATATACAGAAGCTAATAATTCTGCGGTATCATCAGAAGCATCTTCTTCTGCAACGCCGAGCAAAATTTCTTCCGAATCGCCTTTATAGATAGTTTCCGCACGTTTTCTTCGATTGTTTGAAAAGTCTGCATATACATTACGAGCTACTCTCCAAATAAACGGATACACGCTTTCAAGCTCTCCGTCACTATGGGTAGCTTTAACGAGGGCATAGATTATATCTGAGCAAAGCTCCTCTGCTTCGTAGCTGTCATTTGTCCTTGCATAACAAAAGCCAAATAGCTTATCAAGCAAGTCGTCGTCAAAATATTTTAGCAAGTCTTGTTTTTTCATCTGTTTCTCCAAGCGATTGATCAATGCTTTCACTTATATAGTCCGTGCATTTTTGAATATGTTAGGTGGGATACAAAATATTATATCATAAATTTGTGAAGTAGTCTTCACAAATACATATGTAGACACAAAAGCAGTGCTTGTCAGGAAAAGCGGACGGACTTTTGAGGCGCATAAACTAAAGGCTCCCTCCGGGAGGGAGCTGACGCCGTAGGTGGCTGAGGGAGAGTGCGGGTAAAATGAAAACAAGCTAATTTCAAAGTAACGCAGGCTCCTTCCACCGCTATCGCGGTCCCCCTCCCTCTCGGAGGGAGGCATATTACCGCCCGACAGTACACCTATAAAGTGTAACACGCCATAACCTTGTGGGGCAAGGCGTGTAAAAAGGAGTACGAACAAATTGTCCGTACTCCTTTTGTGTTTCAGCAGGCTAAACCTGCTTTATGGAAGACACCCGTTTTGTGATGTTTTTTTGCATTAATACGGTATTTTAAAATAATCAAGATATCTTTTGAACTTATCTTGAGCGGTAAGGCAGGTATCGGTCAGATATCCGCGCTCACGTGTCCATTCCGAAAGTCCTCGGTAGTAAAACATTTTCAGCTCTTCATCGATGATAAACGGAACGATATTATTACGCAGACACTCTTTGAAAAGTATCAGTCTGCCAACACGGCCGTTTCCGTCCTGAAACGGATGGATACGCTCAAAGCAATAATGAAAATCAAGAATCTCTTCAAATGACTTTTCTTTTCTTGCATTGTATTTTGATATAAGCGATTTTAGCTCGGGTCCAACGTTTTCGGGTGGAGTAGTGTCTCTGCCGCCTACCTCGTTCGGTAATCTTTTATAATCGCCGACTGCAAACCATTCCTTGCGACTGTCGGAGGTTCCGTTTTTGAGCGTTCTGTGCAGTTCCTTGATAAACGTCTCAGAAAGCATATTTGTGGCATTTTCAATAACAAGATCTATACATCTAAAATGGTTTGAGGTCTCAACGATATCGTCAACGTTAAGGCTGTCATTTGAAATGCCCACGGTATTGGTCTCAAAAATATACCTCGTCTGGTCGTGAGTCAGACGGCTTCCTTCGATGTGGTTTGAGTTATACGTAAGTTCAATCTGAACCTTGTGATAGATACCGCCGGATAATGCGGATTTCTTTTCTCTGAGCAGAATATCAAGCAGTGATTCGGGTGTAGAATCGCTTCTGATCTTGCGCACCGGCTTTTCTGCACCATCAGGTATCATCCAGGTTTTGCCCATAAGAAAAGCGCCCTGTATACGCTTGTTTGCACAGTAATTGCGAACGCTTCGCTCTGATATATTCCATTTTTTTGCTGCATCGCTTACTGAAATATAATTCATAAGGTTTCCCCCATTTTAAATTTACAATAGTATTATACCACATTATCGGCAAAATATCAATACAAATCAAGAATAAAATTACGGTATATTTTGCCGATAACGGAAAAATAAAAAAATACTCACCTGCTTGTTAGCAGGTGAGTAAAAAGCATTTTATATACCGCAGAAGTACTGGTAGATACCGTTTGCAATAGCTTTGACGAGGGTATCTCTGTAGCTTTCATTTAAGAGATCTGCGGCGTCCTCTTCGTTGGTCGAATAACCCATTTCAAGCAGCACGGATGGCATATCTACGTATTTGTTTACTATGTAGCTGTCATCCCACGGATTTGAAAATAGGGTAAGCTCCTTTTGGGGAAGAGAGGATTTGAGATAACTTGTGATGTTATCGAAGATCGCCTTTGAAACGTCCGACCAATACGTATCCTTACAGTAGTCAAACTGCATTCCGCTGATGTGAGGAGCGTTTTCAACCGCATTTACGTGGAGCGAGATAAACAGGTCTGCGTTACCGGAGGTCTTCTTTATGATATTTGCCATTACCGTGCGCTCGTAAGGACTGTATATCTGATTCTCCTCGCATCTTGTAGGATCGTACGGAATACCGAGATCGTCTGCAGTTGCGAGCATCTCCTTGGTAGACGGGCAATTCTCGCCGTCGTGCGTGAAAAATACGGTGAAGCCGTAATTTTCAAGATAGGTTTTTAGCTGGTTTGCAGTTGCAAGAGTTATATCCTTTTCCGAGGTATCACCAAGCAAATTTACGCATCCCGAGTCAGCAAATCCGTGACCGGGGTCGATTATGACCGTATAGGGAGCATTGTGTCCGACTGACGAATGAAGCTGAGCGCCGGGAGCTGCGTGATACATCTCAATAGGATCGACCTTGGGAGTATTGTCCTCGGTCTGAGCCTCTGTTTCGGTCTCGGTTTCAGTTTCCTCTTCGGTTTCTTCCTCTGTTTCAGCCTGACCCTCGGATTCGGCATCAGTTTCTTCAAGAGAAGGCTCTGATTTGTCCTTGCTTTCTTGCTCGGCTTCCTGTGATCCTTGCTCTGAGCCTTCCGTACCGTTTTGCTCGGTCTGCTCTTCAGTGCCTGCCAAGACCTCATCGTCCGGTGACGAGGGCGTTCCCGAGGTCAGTATAGAAGTGCCGAAATGCGACATAAATATCAGTGCAATTCCAATAAAGATTGCTGACATACAGACAGTCAGCGCAAGGTATAAAAGTGCGCGGCGGCGTTTGATAGCACGTTTATGCGCACCGGTTTTTATCTTTTCCATATTTTCCATTATATGTATACCCTTTTGCCGTCACGTAATTAACAATGAAGGCTCCGTATTGCAGGAGCCTTCGTCGTCATAAGCTTACTTAATTATTCGTAGAGCTTTTCAAGTCTTGTCAGTTTCTCGTATTTATCCTTAGCAAGAGCGTCTGCCTCTTCGAAGAGCTTGTTTGCTCTTTCGGGGAAGGAACGTGTAAGAGCGCTGTATCTTGTTTCGGAAAGGATGAAGTCCTTATATTCAGCTGTAGGAGCCTTGGAATCGAGAGTGAACTGCTTTTCAGCTGTGGGGTTGAATCTGAACATATGCCAGTAACCGGAAGCAACAGCGTTCTTTGTCTCTGTCATAGAGCCTGTAAGACCGCCCTTGATACCGTGGTTGATACAAGGAGCGTAGCCGATGATGATGGAAGGTCCTGCATAGCTTTCAGCTTCGCTTATAGCCTTGATGCACTGATTGTAGTCAGCACCCATAGCAACCTGAGCAACGTAAACGTAACCGTAGGACATTGCGATGTTAGCAAGGTCCTTCTTCTTGGTGTTCTTACCGGAAGCAGCAAACTGAGCGATAGAACCAACGGGAGTAGCCTTGGAAGCCTGTCCACCTGTGTTGGAGTAAACCTCGGTATCGAATACCATAACGTTAACGTCTTCACCGGAAGCGAGAACGTGGTCGAGACCGCCGAAGCCTATATCGTATGCCCATCCGTCACCACCGAAGATCCAAACGGACTTCTTGATGAAGATATCCTTCATAGCTGCGATCTGCTTGCAGAGGTCGCAATCCTTGCCTTCAACAACTGCTTCGAGCTTAGCTACAGCAGCCTTGGAAGCTTCTGCGCAATCCTTGCCCTCGAGCCATGCGTCGCAGGCTTCAACGACCTCAGCCTTGTCAGCGCAAGCTTCCTTGAGCTGGCAAACGAGCTCAGCGAGCTTTTCTCTGCGCTGTCTTATAGCCTTAGCCATACCGAGACCGTATTCTGCGTTATCTTCAAAGAGGGAGTTAGCCCAAGCGGGACCCTTGCCTTCTTTGTTTGTCGTGTAAGGAGTAGAGGGAGCGGAGCCACCCCAGATAGAGGAGCATCCCGTTGCGTTTGCGATGATCATTCTGTCACCGAAGAGCTGAGTGATGAGCTTAGCGTAAGGTGTTTCACCGCAGCCGGGGCATGCGCCCGAGAACTCAAGCAGAGGCTGCTTGAACTGGCTTCCCTTAACTGTGTTTTCCTTGAACTTAGCAAGAACCTCTTCGTTATCAGCTGTCTTGTAGCTTTCTTCGAAGTACTTCTGCTGATCCATCTGAGTGTCGATGGGCTTCATTGTGAGAGCCTTTGCACCCTTCTTACCGGGACATACGTTAGCGCATGAACCGCATCCTGTACAGTCAAGTGTACTTACTGTGATACCGAATCTGTAGCCGGGCATACCTGTCATAGGTATAAGCTTCATTCCTTCGGGAGCTTCCTCGCCGTCCTTGATAACTGCAGGTCTTACAACGGCGTGAGGACAAACGTAAGAACAGAAGTTACACTGGATACAGTTTTCGGGAATCCATTCGGGAACGTCAACTGCGATACCGCGCTTTTCAAACGCAGCAAGACCCTGCGGGAATGTTCCGTCTGCATCATTTAAGAATGTAGAAACGGGAAGATCGTCACCCTTCTGAGCGTTAACGGGCTCGAGGATCTCGTTCTTGAATCTGCAAAGCATATCTTCGCTGCAGCAGCAAGCTTCCTTAGCCTGAGCCTCAGCGTCAACTGCGTTTGCCCAATCAGCAGGGATCTTAACTTCAACTATATTATCTATACCGCGGTCAATAGCTGCCTGGTTCATTGCAACTATCTCGTCACCCTTCTTGGAGAAGGACTTAACTACAGCTTCCTTCATATACTTAACTGCATCGTCAAGCGGAATAATGCCTGCGAGCTTGAAGAAGGCTGCCTGGAGAACCATGCTGAACTTGTTGCGAAGTCCGAGCTCTCTTGCAATCTTAACACCGTCTATAGTATAGAACTTGATATTTTTTGTAGCGAGGTCACGCTTGATGTTAGCGGGAACTCTTTCGTTGAGCTCATCAAGAGTCCAACCTGTGTTGAGGAGGAATGTTCCGCCTTCCTTTAAGTCCTTGGTCATATCGTACTTGTCAAGATAAGCGATGTTATGGCAAGCAACGAAGTCAGCCTTGGAAACGTAGTAAGGAGAACGGATAGCACTGTCTCCGAAACGGAGGTGGGAAACGGTCAGACCGCCCGACTTCTTGGAGTCGTATGCGAAGTAAGCCTGAACCTTCTTATCGGTGTGGTCACCGATGATCTTGATGGAGTTCTTGTTAGCACCGACAGTACCGTCAGCACCGATACCCCAGAACTTACAGGAAACTGTACCTGCAGGAACTGTGTCGGGGTTTTCCGAAACAGGAAGAGAGAGGTTGGTAACGTCGTCTTCGATACCGATCGTAAAGCCGTTCTTGGGCTCTTTTTCATCGAGGTTTCTGTAAACGGAGATGATGTTAGCGGGTGTGGTGTCCTTGGAACCGAGACCGTAACGTCCGCCGTATACGGGAACAGACTCAAACTTTGTTCCTCTGAGAGCGTTAACAACGTCGAGGTAGAGAGGCTCACCGATAGCACCGGGTTCTTTTGTTCTGTCGAGGACAGCAATGGACTTAACGGTTTCGGGAAGCTGATCTATAAAGTGCTTGATGGAGAAGGGTCTGTAAAGGCGAACCTTGATAAGACCAACCTTTTCACCGTGACCAGTGAGGTAGTCGATGGTTTCTTCAGCTGTATCGCAAACGCTGCCCATAGCGATGATTACCTTTTCAGCATCGGGAGCACCGTAGTAGTTGAAGAGCTTGTAGTTTGTACCGATCTTAGCGTTTACCTTGTCCATATATTCTTCAACGATAGCAGGAATATTGTTGTAATATACGTTACAAGCTTCTCTTGCCTGGAAGAATATGTCGGGGTTCTGAGCGGTACCGCGGAGAACGGGATGCTCGGGGTTGAGAGCTCTCTGTCTGAAAGCTGCAACTGCATCCATATCTACCATTTCCTTGAGATCGTCGTAATCCCACGTTTCAACCTTCTGGATCTCGTGGCTTGTTCTGAAGCCGTCAAAGAAGTGAAGGAAGGGAACTCTGCCCTTAATGGTTGCAAGGTGAGCAACTGCACCGAGGTCCATAACCTCCTGAACGTTGCAGGAGCTGAGCATTGCAAAGCCTGTCTGACGGCACGCCATAACGTCGGAGTGGTCACCGAAGATGGAGAGTGCGTGAGAAGCAACAGCTCTTGCAGAAACGTGGATAACGCAGG
>JAZSMJ010000045.1:0-20253 GCA_045535815.1 Eubacteriales bacterium | reverse complement strand
AAGCGGTATCTTGTACATCATACCGATAAGCTTTATCAGAAGGTTTGATATGGTAAGTATCAGTACCCCCGAGAAGAACAGATTAGTTCTGTTTTTTGAAGTAGTTCGCATACGTTTCCCTCATATCATATTTGAGTTTCTCAATATCAATAGTAGTATATTCGCCGTTTTCGTACAGTATTTTTCCGTCTACCATAGTAAGACAAACGTTTGACGAATTTGCGCTGTATACCGCAGTGTACGTCATATCGTAATACGGAATATTGTTCAAAGCGGCAAGATCGACGAGAATGATATCTGCTTTATATCCTTCTGCTAAAACACCGCAGTCTGCTCTGTTTTGTGCAAAGGCTCCGTTTACCGTTGCAAGCTTTATTATCTCATCTGCAAGCGGTCTTTGCGGCAGGCGGTTTATTCCCTTCTGCAAAAGGGATGCGTAATTCATTTCCTTGAATACGTCAAGCGTATTGTTTGAAGCCGCACCGTCTGTACCGAGAGCAACATTAACGTTATTATCAAGATATTTTATAAGGGGCATAACACCGCTTCCAAGCTTGAGATTACTTACGGGATTATGTACCGCAGTTACGCCACGGTCTCTGAATATCGATATATCGTTATCGGAAAGATAAACGCAGTGAGCGGCGATTGCTTTGGCGTCAAAAACTCCGCAATCCGCCAAAAACTCGGTAGGCGTTTTTCCGTGACGCTCAATACATTCAAGATGCTCCTTTTCGGTTTCGGATACGTGAACGTGCATTATCGCACCCAAGCGCTTTGCCTCTTCGCCGTAATATCTGCACATTCCCTCAACGTTTGTATATTCAGCGTGAAGTGAAAGGTCTATTTTTATTCTGCCGTCTGCATAATTATTAAACTCCTCAAACAGCTGTATACCCTCTTTTGCACGTGCATCCGAGGACATATCTGCACTGTTATCAAACGATACCACGCTTCTGCTTATATTAGCCTTAATACCTGTTTCGGCTGCGGCTCTTACCGTATTATCGCAGAAAAAATACATATCCGAATAGGAAACGATACCGTTTCTGAGCATTTCTGCAGCAGCGTGCTTTGACGCTGTATAAACCGATTCGGGAGTCAGAAGATCTTCTGCGGGAAATATTCTGTTATTCAGCCATTCGCTGAGCGGCATATCCTCGCCGTAGCCTCTGAATATCGTCATTGCAGAATGGGTATGGCAGTTATAAAGTCCGGGCATCAGCAGCTTATCCGTGCAATCTATCACACGGTCAAAGCTACCGCCCGGTCTTTCGCTACCTATATATTTTATATATTCATCCTCCACCAAAAGATATTTGGTAGAGTTATCAAGCATCCTTGCATTGCTGAAAAGCGTCGTCATTATTATACCTTCCTCATCGTTTTGTGAGAACGAAAAATTACATATCCGTTATAATTGCAGTTACAAGCTTACTGAAATTCTCGGATATTCTCTTACCGGTTTCAAGCACTTCCTCTTCGGTTATTGCAGCGCCCGTTATACCTGCCGCCATATTCGTTGCGCAGGATATGCACAGCACCGGTATCTCGCACTGAGCGGCAAAGATAACCTCTGCAACGGTTGACATTCCGACCATAGTTGCCCCCAGCATTGAAAGAAGCTTTATCTCGGCAGGTGTTTCATACTGAGGTCCGGACATATATCCGTAAACTCCGTCCCTAAGATCTATGCCAAGCTCGTCAGCCTTTTTATGAGCCAACGCAATAAGAGATTTATCGTAAACTCTCTGCATATCAAAGAATCGACTGCCGAACTCAGGTATATTCCTTCCTCTTAGCGGCGAATCGGGAGAGAGCTTTATCTGATCGTATATACAAACGAGATCACCCGGACGGTAATCCGTTGATATTCCGCCGGCAGCATTGGTTATAATTATATTCTTTATTCCTATTATTTTGAAAACGCCTATCGGATAGGCGGTCTCCCACATCTCATAGCCCTCGTAATAATGGAATCTGCCGTTCATTGCAAGTATCTTTTTTCCATTAATGCTTCCAAAAACAAGCTCTCCCTTTTGATATGAAACGGTAGATACGGGGAAATTCGGAATATCTCTATACGGTATTACGATAGGATCTTCTATCTTATCCGCATAATTGCCAAGACCGCTTCCGAGAATGATGGCAATGTCGGGAGTATCCTTTATTTGTGAAATAATATACTCTGCGCTTTCCTTATATTCGTTATACGTGCATCTCTGCTTCATTTAATATTCCCCTTTACCATCAAGTTCTTTTTCCGCCTATAAATTCACGGAGAAGCGATGAGGACGGCACGGCTCTTTCGCTTACTGCCTCTACGCTCTCAAGCTTCCTTAATATATCAAGCGCCCGTGCGGACTCGGGCCAATCTGCACTAAGCTCATCGCAAAGCTTACTGTAAGAGTTTTTCAAAACGCTGAGCTCATAAGGCAAAAAGGTATCAATACGAAAGCTGTCGGAAGGAACGTTCGGAAAAATGTTACTATGCTCATTTTCCAAAACTCCCTCCCACAAAATAGTGGTAAGCTTTGCATTTGCACTTCTTTCACGGCGATCTCTTACCATTCTTCTTATAAGTCTTATTTCTTCATGGGTGTATTCTTCTCCGTTTACCGTAACCCTCTCGGGCACGTTTATAAACATTGAAAGCGTTTTACAGCCGTGAAGAAGCTCACTTACCTCCGGATAAACCACCTGTATTCCCTCGATGATAACTATATCCGTTTTCCTGAAATCCATAAGGCTTCTTTTCAGAGAGCTTCCTTTAACAAAATCGTATATCGGAACTTCTGCGATCCTTTTGTTTTTTATACAGTCGATAGTATCCTCAAGCTCGTCAAGTCTTAGCGTTTTTGCAGACTCATAATCGGGCTTTATCTCTCCCTCAAGTATGAGCTCTCTTTCTGCAATGGCATCTCTGTTTTTAAAGTAATTGTCAACCGTGACAACAGAAACAGTTTTTCCCGTTTCAAGAAAAAATTCCTTAAGTCTTTTTGAAGTGGTGTCTTTTCCCGAACAGCTTGGTCCGCACAGAGTGATTATATCGAAATCGCCTCTGTCCATCATTTTCAACGCAGTTTCTCTTATCGAGCGCTCGAATTTATACTCGCTTGTTTTTATAAAATCCTTCATCTTTTCATCGCTGTCATAAATTCGATAATCGTACATATGGGCCTCATTTCGCTATCTCAGCAGATCTGTTTACTGAGAGGTATTGATTCTGTTTTCTTCTATAAACTTTCTTATCTTGTCAAAGTTTGCTTCAATATGCCCTTCTCTGTCCTCAATCTTCAGATATTCATAAGGATATTTCGGCATATAAAGTCTGGTTATCTGTCCGTTATCACGTGACACTATCTTTGTAGTCGCACCTGCGCCTACGGCATAGATCGAATGTATCTCCTCCATTATAAGAATGTTGTAAAGACACTCCGCACCTGCCTGTGCAAAGCCGACGTTTTCAAGATTGCCTATCGTATTCTTCTGTCGGTATATATAATAAGGTATGTATCCTGCATTTTTGGCTTTGAGCTGAGAATAGTCAACGCTCTTTCCCGTATCTCCGCCGCTGACCGAATAAAGCTCTAATCCCGACTGAATAATATCCGCCGATTTTTTTGCACAGAAAACGTGGAAGGTAACGTTATCGGGTCTGAGCTTAAGAACCTCGTCAACACTCTTTGAAAAGCTTGAATACGATTCGTAAGGAAGACCAGCGATAAGGTCTGTATTTATATATTTTATGTCAGATTCTCTTGCAATAGAAAAGGCGTTGTAAAAATCCTTCGCAGTATGCTTTCGTCCAATCATATCAAGAACGCTGTCATTCAGGGTCTGCGTATTAACGCTTATCCTTGTAACTCCGTGCTCCGATGCTACCTTAAGCTTTCCTGCGGTTATCGTATCGGGTCTTCCGGCTTCAAGAGTAAATTCACGAACATGGTCATCGCCTGAAAGATTTTCCGAAACGGTCTTCAAAAGCTTTTCAAGCTGAAACTCATCAAGTATTGTCGGAGTTCCTCCGCCTATATATATTGATACTATCTTTTCTCCCATTTCATGTATTCTTTTGAAAGTATCTTTTATATCAAGGCAAAGACGCTCAAGATAATCGGGAATAAGCTCAAGCAGCTTATTGGTAGAATAAGATACAAAGGAACAGTAAGCACATCTCGTAGGACAGAAAGGTATACTGATGTACACACTGCAGCTATCCTTTCCGATATTTCCGATAGTCTTGGCTTCGTTTATAACTATATCTGAAACGAGAGCTGCTTTTTTAGGATTTACGAGATAGTCCTTGGTAAGAGCTCTTTTTATCTCTGCCTTGCTTTTTCCCATGCGGTAAAGCTCCTTTGCGAGCTTTGCAGGTCTTATCCCGGTAAGCATTCCCCAAGGGGGAGCAAATCCGAAATGCTTACTTCCGCAGGAATACATAGCAAGTCCGGCAGCGACCTTCATGGTTCTCTCGTCTGTGTATCTTTCATCCTTTTTGAACCTTTCGATTGCCTCTGCATTTGTATATTTACCGTTATATTCTATTGATGCAAACGCCTTATATCCCTCTTCGGTGCGCTGCGTTTTTATATTAACGACAGGGATGCTCTCAGAGGGCTCTTCTCCGACGGGAAATTTTGCTCCGGGGAAAAACATAAGGCAGAGAGTCTGCGCATAGTAGCGGTTTATTCCGCCCTCAATATTAAGTATCATTTTTATTTTAACCCAATGGGCTGTCCTCTTTCATCGAGAATGTTCAGTTATTTTTTCCAACCAAAACCGAGCTTTCCATAACTATGGTTATCGGTCCGTCGTTCACAAGCTCTATCTTCATATCAGCACCGAATACGCCGTTTTCAACCTTTACGTATTCGGAAAGCTTTTCCGAAAAAAACATATAAAGCTCATTTGCTCTGTCAGGCGCTTCAGAATTCAGATAATCGGGGCGGTTGCCCTTTTTATAGTTTGCGCACAGCGTAAAATTCGATACTACAAGCGCACTGCCCGAAACGTCGGTAACCGAAAGATTAAGCTTATCGTTTTCATCACTGAATATGCGCAGCTTTCCTATTTTATCGGCAAGAAGCTGAGCATCCTTTTCGGTATCGCCTTTTTCAACGCCAAGGAGGATAAGAAGACCTATGCCACAGCTTCCGACCGTTTGGTTATCCACCCTAACGCAGGCACTGCTTACCCTCTGTATTACTGCTTTCATAAATTGTAACCTCTTGTAACGCTTTCAACGCCCTTTATTGAGCGAAGGCTTGACTGCATGGAATTTGCATGGTCAAGATTTTTACATCCGAGAGAAAGTGTTATCACCATATGGTCCTCCCCTTCCTTTCGTGTGCTGATGCTGGTAAGTGAGACCTTCATATCGGCAAGCATTGCGGTTATATCGGCAAGCATACCTATTCTGTCGTCAACAAACAGTCTGAAGGTAGCTTCAAAAATACTGTTGCCCGAGGAGCCCTCTTTATTCCAGCGTGCACTTACCCAACGCTCGTTATTTTCTTCCTTGCTCTGATTTGCCTTAACGTTGGGACAGTTGATGTTGTGTATTGATATACCGAATCCCTTTGTGATAAATCCGATAAGCGGATCTCCGGGAAGCGGATTACAGCATTTTGCAAATTTGACCGCACATCCGTCAACCCCGTCAACGATAACGCCACCCAAAGCCTTCTTATGCTTAGGTATTTCAATGGTTTTTATCTGTTCGGTATCGACAACAGGCTCAGGAGCCTCTATCTTAACTATGCGCTCTAATGCATCTCTCAGCTTACCCGATATCTTGGATACGGAAAGTCCGCCGTAGCCTATGGTATTATAAAGATCCTCGATCTCCTGAATACCCAATCTTTCGATAACGGCAGTAAGAACCTCTTTCTTCTGGTCCTCTGTATATTTGACCGCAAACCTCTTCAGCTCTTTTTCTATCTCCGCCTCACCGACTATGATGTTTTCATCACGCATCTCACGCTTGAACCATTGACGGATCTTATTTCTTGCCTCGCTGGTCTTAACTATCTTAAGCCAGTCTCTGCTCGGACCCTTAGAGCTTGATGACGTCAGTATCTCTACTATCTCACCGTTTTGAGGAACCCGGTCTATCGGAACTATCATTCCGTTTATCTTAGCTCCGGTCATTTTATTTCCGACCTGAGAGTGTATTGCGTAGGCAAAATCGATAACGGTTGATCCGAGCGGAAGGGTTATAACGTCACCCTTGGGTGTGAACACGAAGGTCTCGTCATGGAATATATCTATCTTGAGTGCCTGCAAAAAGTCATCGTGATCGAGAGTTTCATTTTCGGTCTCAATAAGCTTTCTTACCCACGAGAGCTTCTGGTCTATATCGTCTCTGCTCTTTTCACCGCTCTTATATTTCCAGTGTGCAGCGATACCGTATTCGGCAACCTGATGCATCTCCCAGGTTCTTATCTGAACCTCGAAAGGAATACCGTTTCTGCCGATTACGGTGGTGTGAAGCGAGCGGTACATATTGGGCTTGGGAGTTGAGATATAATCCTTAAATCTTCCGGGAACGGAATTGAACATATCGTGGATTATACCGAGCACGGTATAGCACTCAAGCTCTGTGCTGACTATTATACGAAGTGCGTAAAAGTCAAATATCTCATCAAAGCTCTTGTTTTTCTCGTACATCTTTTTATAGATGCTGTATACCGACTTTACCCTGCCCTCAAGCGAAAAATCAAAGCCGGATTCTCTCAGCTTGTTCTCTATTTTCTGCTTTTCGCTTTCAAGAAAGTCTCTGTTAAGACCGAATTTTCGGTCAATAACGTCCTTGACCTCGTTATAGCCTATCGGGTCAAGATAACTGAGCGCAAGATTTTCAAGCTGCTGCTTTATCCTCTGCATACCGAGACGGTGTGCAAGAGGCGCATAAACGTGCATGGTCTCAAGGGCGGTATTTCTCTGCTTATGGTCAGCCTTTGCGTTAAGTGTACGCATATTGTGAAGCCTGTCGCAAAGCTTAATGAAGATAACTCTGATGTCCTTTGACATGGCAAGAAACATCTTTCTTAAGTTCTCCATCTGCTCTTCTTCTTTATCGTCGAACGGGATCTGTACAAGCTTTGTAAGACCGTCAACAAGCAAAGCAACGCCATCGCCGAATTCTTTTCTCAGTTTTTCAAGGTCTATCTTCTCTCCGCAATCCTCAACCGTATCGTGAAGAAGAGCGGCACATATAGACTCGGTATCAAGCCCGAGTGATGCCACTATCTCCGCAACTGCGATAGGATGTGTGATATACGGCTCACCGCTCTGTCTGAACTGACCGCAGTGAAGCTCGTTTGCGTAAAGATATGCCTTTTTTATAGCCTCGGTATCGTACTGTTTACCAGAAGCCTCTATCATATTCATCAAATTGTCTATTGCTGAATACATATGATCCCCACATCGGGCACTATTGCGCCCGACTTCTCTGTTAAATATTTTTTCGAAGACAGCTCTTAAGTCGAGGTCTTGGCTCTGCTCCTGAGCCTCTTGTAGATAGACGACTTATCAAGATTTATCTTCTGAGTGATGTAATTGTTCTGTTTGAATCTGTATTTATCGTTTCCGAGATCTTCAACGCCCAAAACGTTAGTTTCGTGGAATATATCGATTATAAACTTGATCTTAACGTATCCTATTTTCTCGGAATTTCTGAATCTGTGAGTCATTGAACGGACGTTGATTATGTCGTTTCCGTGTCTGATCTCATTCTGTATATATCTGTATACGTCCGCAAAATCATTACGCTCCGGAACTATATACGAGGCGTTCGGAATATTTCCTCCGTTTTTGATATCGGTATAAAGCTGATAATCGTCTTCCTGATTTTTAATGCAATCGCCTGTCTTCTTTATATCCCTGACGATAAGCTGAACGTTCTGCATTCCCTGATATTCATTTATCTCCAGATTAAAGGCAACGTCAACCTTATCTCCGACACTCATATCAAGATCCTCGGGCGAGTGTCCGAAATTGATAGCAGTGAATATCTGTCTGTCGGAATGGAGAATAAACTTGGTATGCCTGTTGTTACCTATACCGTTTATCTCCTCAACGGTTGCCCCCATAAGAGCAAACACGGGAATAGGGTTAGCCACACCGTAAGGCTCAAGATAATAAAGCTCGTTTGCCTGGGCAATATTGATATCACGGCTGCTGATAGCACAGTCGATATCTATCTGAGTAAACATATTGTCATGCTCAAATTTATTGCGTGCATAATCGTTTATTCTCTTCTTGAAGTCGCAAAGCCTGTCTCTTTCAATAGAAAGACCTGCCGCAAGCTCGTGTCCGCCGTACTTGACAAGAAGATCTCCGCAATCGGAAAGAGCGTTCACAAGATTAAGACCCTTTATGCTTCTGCCAGATCCCTTTCCTATGTCGCCGTCAAATGAAATAAGTATGCAAGGAAGACCGTAATGCTCGGTTATTCTTGAGGCAACTATTCCGATAACACCGTGATGCCAGTTGTTATCTGCAAGAACAATGACCGAATCATTCTCAAAATCGTGCTCTGCCTCTATCTTTTTATAGGCCTCTTCAATTATTATGTTTTCCTGAGTCTGTCTTTCCTTGTTATCGTTGCAAAGCTCCTGAGCGATATCAAGCGCCTTTTCCTCCGATTCGGTAAGGAATAGCTCAACCGCTCTTGAAGCGTTGCTTATTCTTCCTGCTGCATTAAGTCTCGGAGCAATGACGTAGCCTATAAGCGAAGATGTCACACGCTTCTTTTTCTTTACTCTGTCCGGCTTTTTATTTCCGTTGTTGGATGCAATTTCAAGCAGAGCCTTAAGACCCGGTCTTTCGGTTTTTTCGATAAGCTTAAGCCCCATGCTGACGATAAGTCTGTTTTCGTCGATCAAAGGCATAACGTCTGCAACCGTACCGATAGAAACAAGGTCTCCGTAGGTAATACAGATATTCTTTAAGTAATCGTAATTATCGGGTCTTCCGCAGAGGATATACTCAATCGAGCAGATGACCTTAAATACAACGCCGACACCGGCAAGCTCCTTGAAGGGATAATCAGAATCTGCCCTTCTCGGATTTATGACCGCAGTTGCATTCGGTATAGCCGCATGACATTCGTGGTGATCGGTAATGATCACGTCTATACCGAGGCTCTTTGCATATTCGGTCTCATCAATAGCAGTTATACCCGTATCAACGGTAACCATAAGTGCTGCGCCCTTCTGCGACAGAATATCAAGCGCCGCCACGCTTATACCGTATCCCTCACCGCTTCTGCTGGGGATATAGTAATCAACGTCTGCTCCCTTTGATTTCAGATAAAGATAAAGCGTGCTTACCGACGTCACTCCGTCAACGTCGTAGTCGCCGTAAATAAAGATACGCTCTTTTTTATTTACAGCCTCGATTATGCGGCAAGCCGCCTTCTCCATATCAGGCAAAATGAATGGGTCGTGAAAAAATTCATCCTCATTTTTGATAAAGCGACCGGCAGACTGAGGATCCTTAAGACCTCGGTTATCAAGAAGTATAGCCGTAGGCAAAAGTATACCAAGCTCTTCTGAGACTGCTCTGATACTTTCGGGAATATCTTCTACCGTCCTTTTTACATTCCATACTGTTTTCTTGCTCATTTATATATATTTCCTTTTTTATTTTGCGTTTTTAAATACCGTGATTTGAGAAACGGCTGATCAAAGCAAGAGCGCAATTGATACCGTCTACTGCGGCACTTGTAATACCGCCCGCATAGCCTGCTCCCTCACCGCAGGGGTAAATATTGTTATATCCCCTTGCAATAAAATCATCTCCGCGATATATCCTGTACGGAGCTGACGTTCTGGTTTCAAAGCCCGTCAGCACTGCATCGGAAACGGAGAAGCCTTTTATTTTGTTATTAAAATCCACAAGACCGATCTTGAGCATTTCAGATATGTCATTACTCAGATATTTATTAAGATCGGCAACACAGACGTTTGAATTCATATAGGTTGGAATGATCCTTGAAGGCTCGCATTTTGCTCTTCCCTCAAGAAAATCTCCAACTGTCTGTACAGGCGCTCTGTATCCTCCGCCACCTGCCTGATATGCGGCACTCTCGAGTTCTCTCTGAAATTCCATAGGATCCTTTGGAGTAACAGAAACAGCAAGTGCGGCGTTGCTGTTGACACCGTCTCTTGCATAACGGCTCATACCGTTTGTAACTACTCTGTTCTCCTCCGATGCGGCCGCAACTACCTCTCCTCCTGGGCACATACAGAAGGTATAAACGGCTCTCTCTCCAACCCTTTTTGAAAGTGCATATTCTGCATGTCCGAGTGCACTGTGGCCGGCAAAATCACCGTACATCGCATGATCGATATCCGATTGAAGATGCTCAATTCTGACACCGACAGAGATAGGCTTAGGCTGAATATCAAAATCCGCCTTTTTAAGCATACCGTAGGTATCACGTGCACTGTGGCCTATTGCAAGAATAAGCGCACCGCAGGGTATATCTCCGTTGCTTGTAATAATATAGTCAACCCGACCGAAGGAATCGCTATGTATTCCTTCGAGCCTTGTATCAAATCTTACCTCTCCGCCGAGGGCTATTATTTTTTCTTTTATATTGCTGACTATGAGTCTGAGATTATCGGTGCCTATATGAGGCTTTGCTCTGACAAGTATATCGTCGGGAGCACCGAGATCTCTGAGACGCCTAAGCACGTAATCGCACTTTTTATCGTTTATTCTGGTAACAAGCTTTCCGTCCGAAAACGTTCCGGCTCCGCCTGCTCCAAACTGAATGTTGGTCTCCGTGTCAAGCACTCCGCTCTTATAAAAAGCATCGACCTTGCGCACTCTTTCGGGAACGTCAGATCCTCGCTCTATAACTATTGGGCGATATCCCTGCTCCGCAAGTATAAGGGCGGCAAACATTCCCGCAGAGCCGAAGCCTACTATTACCGGACGTGAAGACAGCTTTTCACTTCCTTTATCAAACGAAAGCTCACCGCTTTTAAGCTCGGTAACGGCAGCATCATCCCTTAGCTTTTCTGCCGCTTTGCTCCGAACGTTTACCGAAACCGTGTAAACCAGCCTGATATCGCTGCGCCGTCTTGCATCTATTGATTTTTTATATATGCCGTATCCCAAGATATCCTTATCGGATAAGCCTTTACCAAGCTTTTTTCTTGCGGCTCTGAATATCTCGCTCTCAGATGCGTCAAGCGTACACTTGATCTCTCTTACAAGCAGCGTTTTCGTATCGTGCATTTCTACCTTCGCTTTTCGGGAAGTACCCGTTTAGTTATTCGCCTATTATCTTTACCGTTATCGAATACGAGCCTAACTCGTATACGTTTGATGAATAAACTCTGTTAATTTCAATATCTACCGGAACTATGACAGTACCGCTTGAATTGGATATATCCGAAAGATCGACGTTTGCGCCTATCGTTGCGGCAGAGATATACGGCAGATAAGAGCTCGGACCTCTCAAGGTGACCTTCAGCTCATTTGCCGCAAGCTCATATCTGAGTCCCTTGGGGTTTTTGACCGTTATATTCTTCAAAACCATATCACGTGTCGTCGTATCGATATGCTTTATATTGACCGTGGCACTTGTAATACCGTCAACGTTTTCAACGTTTGACGGAACGTTTATTTTCATGGTATACTGACCGTCTTTATAGATGTTCTTTTCGTCTATATCTGAAAGGCTTATATACTCAATCGCATCTATTTCATTCGGCTCGCCCTTAACAGTTATTTCCTTGGGCGTTATTTCAACCGAAGAGTTCTTTTCGTTGTAATAGCCGTGCTTATATCCAACGCTCAAAGGAACGCTCTTGCTCTTATAAAGCGGAATATAAACGGATATCTCGCTGGTCTGCATTTTTACGTAGGGGTTATTTACCGCATTGCCGTCTTTATCGATAAGCTCAAGCGTACCCTTGCAGGTAACTGAGTTAGTAACGTGGCCAAGAGCGACCGTAAGCTGAGCGGCTTCAATATTGTTGAGCACGTTCTCGGGGCCCGTTACGGTTATGCTTTCATAGTTGTATTCAGCATCCGTTTCACCGAGCTCATATCCGTCGTCAATCATATAGTCTATAAGATCGAGCTTTACGGGAACGCTTACAGAGGTCGTATTATCAAGATATACCGTAAGCTTATCATACGTCTTTGCACTCACCGAAACGCCGTCCGGAGTTTCGATTACAATATCAAACGAATATCTTCCTGCCTGAGCTATGTCTTTAATGCTGACGTAAGCATTTATATCGTCTGCAGAAATATTATTTATAATATTTTTACTGCCCTCAACCGAAATATCTATAGTTGCACCCGATCCCGACAGAATAGAAAACTCGCTTTCGTTTCTTATGTCGATATCGATCTGGGAGAAATCCTTTGTATAGGTCGACGTATCAAATCCGGAGGCATAAAACCATATAACGAAAGCAAACAGTAAGGACACGACCTTTGCAACTGCGTTTTTGACCTTATCCTTTTTATCCTTGCTCTTATCTGCACTTCCCTTGCCATGCTTGGGATTGTCGATCAGCTCTCTGAGCTCTTTTTCAAGGGTGGTATAATCATAATTTCTTTTAAGAACACCGTTCTGCGCAACAGATATCGTTCCGGTCTCCTCAGATACCACTATAACCGCAGCATCGCTGGCTTCACTCATTCCTATAGCCGCACGGTGTCTTGTTCCGAGTGTTTTGTCAAGGCCGTTATTCGACGTAAGCGGAAGGAAGCATCCTGCTGCGTGTATTCTTCCGTCACGGATGACAACCGCACCGTCATGAAGCGGAGCTTTATCAAAAAATATATTTTTCAGAAGCGACGGCTCCATATCGGAATTAACAAGCGTTCCGGTCTTTATAATATCTCCGAGCTTAGTAGAGCGTTCTATAACGACCAGGGCTCCCGTTCTTTCCTTTGAAAGATCGCATACCGCACGAACAAGGTCCGAGATAACTCTTTCATCCGATTTGCTTCCCGTGTCCTTGAATTTTATATTGATATCTTTAAGCTTTATACCGTCAGCAAACTTTTCAAGCACGGATCTGAGCTCAGGCTGGAACACGATTATAAGCGCAATAATTCCGACCTGGAGAAGATTCCCGAGGAGGAAATTCAATGTTATCATATTGAAGATATTGCTGAGCAGCTGCAATACGATAAGAAGCACTACGCCGATAGCAAGTCTGCCTGCACGTCTTTCTTTTATAAACAGATACGCATAGTAGAATATTACAGCAACAAAAAGTATGTCGATAATATCTATAAACGTTATCGACCTTATCTGATTTATGAAATAGTTAAAAAATTGAGCTGTGTATTCGTTAAAAGAACTCATATCGTTTCTCCGTGCTGTTAAAATTATGCTCTTAACTATATAGTACCACATACTATATATAAATTCAAATATTTTAATTAAATAAGTATATAATATTTACTTTTTGTTCAGAAGTTTCAGATGTTCAAGGGCTTCACTCTTCAAAAACGACTGCGTCAGCGTCAAGTATAGCCATACAGTCCGAATATTCCTTTTTGGCATTTGCGATTATATCTTCATATCCAAACGTATCGATCCGCTCGCCAGTTTTTTTATCAAAGGCCTTTATATGCAACAGAATTTCGCTCATAGGAATTGAATAAATAATGTCGTCGTTTATAAAGGAGCCTCTTGCCATATGCATCTCCTCATAAACTATACCGCTGCTTGCAGTCAGAAGATTCTGACCGAACATAACGCTTTTCCTGTTCTCAAGACCGAGTATATGGAGTATGGTGGGAAGATAGTCTATATGAGAGCCTGTGACCGATACCGTTTTCCCCTCTCCAAGACCCGGTGTGTGTATTATAAGCGGAACACGGAATATATCATTCGCATAGTATTCTCTTCCGAGTAGCTCTGACATAAAAACAAAGCTTTTATGATCATAATCCGGAAGCCCGAAGTGATCTCCGTATATTGATATCACGCTGTTTTCGTATAATCCTTTATCCTTCAAGCCCTCAATAAAAATCCCAAGGCAGTGATCCACGTATCGAATGCTCTGCAGATAATCTCCGAACAAAGAATCCTCGTGCTCTGGCAAAAGCTCAAGCATTCTGAATTCATCTCCTATAACGTAAGGATGATGAGAGCTGAGAGTTATTATAAATGAGTAAAACGGCTGCTCATATCCGACCATTTCATCCAAAACCTGACGCAGAAAATCCTCATCGGTTATGCCAAGACCGGTTGCCTCGTTTACGCTGAGATCCTCTTCGCTGATAAAATCGTCAAAGCCTTGACCTACGTAAGCGTTTTCTCTGTTCCAATAATCTCCCTTGTAGCCGTGAAAGGCGTATGCTCCGCTATATCCGTTATCCTTGAGGATAAACGGCAGACCGTAATAATTATTATCCTCGTAGAGAATATACGCCGCCTGCGATTCGGGAGCATACAGTGAATTGTTTACCGAAAATTCGGCATCGGCAGTATTGCCACCGCCAACAACGTAATAGTAATTATCAAAGTGAAGAGTGTCGGTTTTCAAAAGCTTGTTCAGATACGGAGTGACCTCCTGACCGTTATATTCAAGCCCTATAACGAAATCCTGCATTGCTTCCACTTGTATGGTTATAACGTTTTTCTTTTCTGCAACTCCGAAATATTCTCGATCGCTCTCTGCGAGAGGGCTTATGTAATCGGTAATATCAACGCTTTCCATTCCCGGCTCGGGTATCATCAGTGAAACGGCGTCAGATATGTGATAGGTAATTATCTCATTTTTGAGATACGCTGTCTTGAAGCCGCCGAAAAGCATGCTCCACAAGATAAACAAAGCACCTGCCACAGCAAACAATGCTTCAAGTATAATGGTGGATCTTCGGATAACTAACGCAATATCTCCGATTCTTTCGCTAATAAATCTCTTGAGCTTATCTCTGCAATTTACTGCATAAAGAAGCCACAAGGAAAGCTCTGTCAGAAGAACTAAATGGAACGGAGTGATAAGATCGACTATGGTACTGCTGACATCTGTAAGCATGGATGCCATTTTAAGCTCAGTCAGGCTCGGAAGCCTTGACCGATATGAATAATACAGACTGTCAATACACATCAAAATGCAAAGGAGAGTATAAACTGTAAACGCAAACGGGAGAGGGTCTTTTTTTAAAGCAATCAGCACAAGCGAAACTGCCGATATTATAAACAGCGTAGCAAACGCTAACGCAAGTGAATATTCGTCAAGCCTTATCCGTTTGTTAAATCCAACAAGCCTAAAAAGCAAAAGCACGTGAATGAAGGCAAGCTCTAAAAAGGCAAGCATATCAAGCCTGTGTGCAAAACGCTCATTTCCCGATTTCATAACAGCACCTCCTTTAATTTACAAATACTGACATAATATAATAATATATTATAACATTATATTACAATAATTTCAACATTTTCTTTGCACAATTATTGACTTATTGTGCATTTACGGATATAATTAAATTACGGACCCGGATGTGCGGCCGCGTAATATCACGCCGAAAGGTATTATTATGAGGAAAGTCCGGGCTTCATAGGGCAGGATAACGGATAACGTCCGCCGGAGGCGACTCCCGGGAAAGTGCAACAGAAATAAACCGGCTGAATTATTCAGCTAAGGATGGAAAGGCGAGGTAAGAGCTCACCGGCACTACAGGTAACTGTGTGCAAATGTAAACCCTATCCGAAGCAACACCGTATGCGGAAGAGTGCGTAAGCGCTATGGCGGCCCGTCAGAATTTCGTGGGTGGCAAGGAGCTGTACGGCAACGTACAGACAAGATAGATGGTCGCAGCATCTTTGATGAACAGAACCCGGCTTACAGTTCGGATCCGTATGAAAAAGCAGCAACTTTCGTTGCTGCTTTTTCATTTAGAAATATTCCTTGCGGTCAAAGTGACCGCAAGGAATATTTCCCCATTATGTTTCATCCGACTTTCGTTGCTGCTTTTTTGTTTAGAAATATTATCAAATCATCTCTTTGTAGATATCGTTTTTCGGCACGTGTCTGTCCTTGGCGACTGCCTTTATGGCATCCATTTTTGACATACCTGCGTTTATATAAAACTCTACGTGATCGCTCACTGTCATATCCTTCCAGAACAGATCCGATCCGCTGTCCTTATACCCCTCGCATACTATGACGTATTCCCCTCTCGGATCACGCTGAGAATAGTATTCAACAGCCTCTTTAAGAGTCTTTCTGATGATCTCCTCGTTCTTTTTGGTAAGCTCACGGCAGAGGGCAATTTTTCTGTCGCCACCGAATATATCAAGCATATCGAAAAGAGTATCTCTCAATCTGTGCGGCGCCTCGTAAAATATAACCGTGCGCTTTTCCGAAGAAAGCTCCTCAAGTCTTGCTCTTCTCTCCTTTTTATCTGAACCCGAGAAGCCTTCGAAAACAAATCTTCTCGTATCAAACCCGGACAGAATAAGAGCAGTAACGGCGGCACACGCTCCGGGCACTGAAGTCACCGGTATCCCGCTGTCTATGCAAAGCTTTACGATATCTGCTCCGGGATCGCTTATTGCAGGAGTTCCGGCATCGGTCACAAGCGCACACGATTCACCCTCCGAAAGCCTTCTGACTATCTCTTCACCTTTTGTCTTTTTGTTATGCTCGTGATAGCTGACCATACTCTTGGAAACGCCTATTGCAGACAGTATTCCTGCACTTACTCTCGTATCTTCAGCTGCGATAAAATCACATTCAGTAAGGGCTTTTATCGCCCTTTGGCTTATGTCGCTCATATTGCCTATAGGTGTTGCGACAAGATAAAGAGTACCTTTTTCTATTTTGTTTTTTTCACTGCTTTCAGAAGCAAAGATATCTTTCATCAAATTCTCCGTTTTCGTAAATACGCATCATGTCTTTTGTGTATCCGTCTCTGTCTTTTATAAAAAACGGTTTAGGAACGAATACAGACGGCTTTCCGTATTTTTTTGCCTCAAGAAGAACTATAGAGGCATCGTGCTCGGCGTCATCGTACACCATTATCATACGCTTGGGCTCAAGATGATTATCTCTCATTGAGCATATAAGATCCGCAAGCCTGTCGGGTCTGTAAACTGCGTAAAGCGAGCCTCCGTGCTTGAGTATTTTAGATGCGGCAGCACAGAAATCACCTATATTTCCAAACACCTCGTGACGTGCGACATACTTGCCGTCGCCTTCGTTTCGTTTACCCGAATCAACCGTCATATACGGGGGATTCATAAACACAGCGTCAGCCTCGCCCCCGATATCCTCAAGCTTGATATCACGGATATCCGAGCATACGGGGATAACCTTATCGGCAAGTCCGTTTATCTCTATATTCTTTTCCATGCACTCGCAGTTCTGCGGATTTATCTCATAGGCGTATACTCTGCCTACCTTGCCGCTCTTTGCCGCAAGAAGGGATACGACTCCGCATCCTGCGCCGAATTCAACCGCCCTTGCTCTTGCCTTTTTACGAAGAAAAGCCGCAAGCAACAGTGCATCCGTTCCGTATATAAGACTGTCCTTTTTCTGTATAATGGATATACCGCCGTTTACCTCTGTAAACGTCTCATCCGGGGAAATACCGTACATATATCAGGTACCCTTCAGCTTGTGGTTTTTAAGAACCCAGCCCTCAATATTTCTCTGCTCTGCACGCTCGACGGCAAGTGCACCCGACGGAACGTCACGGGTAATTGTAGAGCCTGCTCCCGTATAACCAAAATCACCTATTTTAACAGGCGCTATGAGGTTTGTATTACAGCCTATAAAGGCATTATCGCCTATGACCGTTCTCGATTTATTTTTGCCGTCGTAGTTTACTGTAACGACTCCGCAACCGAAGTTTACGTTAGAGCCAACGTCGCTATCTCCTATATATGTGAGGTGAGACGCATGTGTACCGCTTCCGATATTGGAGTTTTTGATCTCTACGAAATCGCCCACCTTGACACCCTCGCAAAGCTTGCTTCCGGGTCTTACGTGGCAGAACGGACCTATCTTTACGTTATATTCAAATTCAGAGGAATATACCTGCGTTGCGTTAACAGTACAGCCGTTTCCGATAACGCTGTTTTCGATAACCGAGCAGGGACCGATCACGCAATCGTTTCCTATTGTAACGCCACGTCTTATCTCGGTATTCGGATGTATCACCGTACCCGAGCCTATCTTTGCATCGGGCGCAATGACAACACCGTCAAAGGATTCAAAAATAACGCCACCTTCTGCGTGCTTTACAAGTATGTTTTTTCTGTATTTTTCAACAGCATCATAATACTCCGCAATGCTCTCAACACCTGCAAATTCTTCGGGAAGAATACCGTCCGGATCGCAAAAGCATACGCTTTTTCCACCGGGGATTCCGAGCTTCTTCTGCAGCTCTGACAAATTGGTCATATATATCCACCTTTCGTTATATTATCTTCTCTAATCATATTATACTTTCAAAATGCCCCTTTTGCAAGGTAGGTTGCTTCTTTTTTTTAAACAAAATGTAAATTCTTCTAAAATTTATAGTAATTGGCAGTAGTTTGTGTTATAATGTCTCTGTTCGTAAAAAAATAATATTTAAAATAATATTTTATAAGTTTTTTCCTAATGGAGGTACAAAAACAATGAGTAAAAAGTATGTTTACTTGTTCTCCGAAGGCAACGCTGATATGCGTGAGCTTCTCGGCGGTAAGGGTGCTAACCTTGCTGAAATGACAAATATCGGTCTTCCCGTTCCTCAGGGCTTCACAATAAGCACAGAAGCCTGCACACAGTATTATGAAGACGGCAGACAGATCAATCCCGAAATCATGGCTCAGATCATGGAATACATCGTTAAGATGGAAGAGATCGTCGGCAAGAAGTTCGGCGATAAGGAAAATCCCCTTCTCGTTTCCGTTCGTTCCGGTGCACGTGCATCCATGCCCGGTATGATGGATACTATCCTCAACCTCGGTCTCAACGAAGAAGTTGTTGAAACCATCGCTGCTAAGTCCGGCAATGCTCGTTGGGCATGGGACTGCTACAGAAGATTCATTCAGATGTACTCCGACGTTGTTATGGAAGTTGGAAAGAAGTACTTTGAGCAGCTCATCGACAAGATGAAGGAAGAAAAGGGCGTAACGTACGACGTTGAGCTTACTGCTGAAGACTTAAAGGAACTCGCAGGTCAGTTCAAGGCTGAATATAAGGCAAAGATCGGTACAGACTTCCCCTCCGATCCTAAGGAACAGCTTCTCGGCGCAGTTAAGGCCGTATTCCGTTCTTGGGATAACCCCAGAGCTAACGTTTACCGCCGTGACAACGATATTCCCTACTCTTGGGGTACAGCTGTTAACGTACAGGCAATGGCATTCGGTAACATGGGTGACGATTGCGGTACCGGTGTTGCATTCACACGTGACCCCGCAACTGGCGAAAAGAAGCTCATGGGTGAGTTCCTTGTAAACGCTCAGGGTGAAGACGTTGTTGCAGGTGTTCGTACTCCTATGCCTATCGCTGAAATGGCTAACAAGTTCCCGGAAGCTTTCAAGCAGTTCCAGGAAGTTTGCCAGATCCTCGAAAACCACTATCACGATATGCAGGATATGGAATTTACAGTTGAAAACCGTAAGCTCTATATGCTCCAGACAAGAAACGGTAAGAGAACCGCTCAGGCTGCCCTCAAGATCGCTTGCGACCTCGTTGACGAAGGCATGAAGACAGAAGCTGAAGCAGTTCTTATGATAGACCCCAGAAACCTCGATACACTTCTCCATCCGCAGTTTGACGCTAAGGCTCACAAGGCTGCTGAACCGATTGGTAAGGCTCTTCCTGCATCTCCCGGTGCTGCTTGCGGTAAAATAGTATTTACTGCTGAAGACGCTAAGGAATGGGCAGCAAGAGGCGAGAAGGTAGTTCTCGTTCGTCTTGAAACATCTCCTGAAGATATCGAAGGTATGAAGGCTTCTCAGGGTATCCTCACAGTACGTGGCGGTATGACATCTCACGCAGCGGTTGTTGCACGTGGTATGGGTACTTGCTGTGTATCCGGTTGCTCCGAGATCAACATGGACGAAGAAAACAAGAAGTTCGTTCTTGCAGGTAAAGAATTCCACGAAGGTGACTTCATTTCTATAGACGGTTCTACAGGTAAGATCTACGACGGAATCATCCCCACAGTTGATGCTTCCATCGCAGGTGAGTTCGGTAGAATCATGGCATGGGCTGACAAGTACAGAACACTTAAGGTTCGTACAAACGCTGATACTCCCAG
>JAZSMJ010000056.1:0-2600 GCA_045535815.1 Eubacteriales bacterium | reverse complement strand
GCACGTGCACTCTATAAAAATGCACCTATGATCGTTCTTGACGAACCCACCGCGGCACTTGACCCGATTGCAGAAAATGAGCTTTATCTTAAATACAATGATTTGACGGCAAATAAGACCTCGGTATATATCTCTCACCGTCTTGCCTCCACACGCTTCTGTGACCGTATCGTTTATCTGGAAAACGGCGAGATTGTGGAATGCGGTACTCACGATGAGCTGATGAAGCTTGGTGGTAAATATTCCCATATGTTTGAATTGCAAAGCTATTACTATAAGGAGGATGGAAACAATGCGTAAAAATAATCCTAATATCCGTGCTCTGAAGTTTTTTCATTCCCTTTGTCCATCCTATTTTCCGTTGATGGTTGTAAAATCATTTTTTGGAAAACTATCCCCTTATTTCAATCTCTATCTATCTGCAGAAATCGTCAACGAAATCGTCGGTGCAAAAGACAAAGACAAGCTGATAGCACTTGTGCTGATCACAATAATCGGTAACTTCGCTATTGCCATTACCGGCGGTATTTTGAATCGCATTTTCGGACATAAAGAAACCCTGTTTTATCAAGCCGAGGCGGCTTATTTTAACAAGAAAACGCTTACACTTGATTATGACGATCTTGAAAACACCGAAGTTCGTCAACTTCGCAGAAAAATCACCGAATCCGCTAAGATCAACTGGCACGGAAAACAGTTGCTGTTGATGTCAGTCGGAAGACTTGTCAATATTACGATCAGTGCGATACTTTCACTTGTCCTCGGAATTGAAATGTTTAGCCTTATGTTTGCATCGGGATTCAGTTGGTATATCGTCCTGTTCGCTGCTATGATCATCGGCGTTGTAGTATTTAACGTTTGGTATTCCTTCAAGGTTAAAGATAAAATGGGGGCCATCTCTCAAAACGTGTCTCAAACTATGATCGATGAAAACCGCATTGATGACGCTATTGATTGCTACAACATGGGTAAAGATGTTCGTCTTTACAGACAAGATAAGCTTATTATGAAGATCAAGAACTATGCTTTTAGTCTCCATAAAAAAGCTTTTCGCACAATGGCGGAAAAGCGATATGTGGCAAATATTCCGTTACAGATTACGGGAATTTTGCTGCAAGCTGTTATCTACATTTTTGTATGCATGTATGCGTTGGTAGGTGTGTTTGGCGTTGGCAGTATCGTTAAATACGTCGGCTTTGTTGAAACAATCATCGGCTGTATTACAAGCTATTTCAATGTGTTTGGAGACATTAAGTATAATACGCCTTTCGTGGAGGATTATCTCAAATATTTCGATATTCCGCAGAAGATGTACCAAGGCTCGCTTACTGTTGAAAAGCGCGACGACAATGAATATTATGTGGAATTCAAGGATGTTTCCTTCAAGTATCCCGGAGCTGAGACTTATGCACTTCGTCACGTTAATATGAAATTTAAAGTGGGACAACGTCTTGCGGTAGTTGGTATGAATGGCTCGGGAAAGACCACATTTATAAAGCTGATGTGCCGTCTTTATGACCCGACAGAGGGTGAGATATTGCTGAACGGAGTTAATATAAAGAAATATGACTATGATGAATATCTGTCCATTTTCTCAGTAGTATTCCAAGATTTTAAGCTTTTCTCCTTCTCTCTCGGAGAAAACGTAGCCGCAGGAACAAATTATGATACCGATTCTGTGATATCAGCTTTGCATCAAGCGGGATTTGGTGAACGCCTTACAACGATGCCTGATGGAGTGAAAACCCCTCTTTATAAGGACTTTGACAAAAACGGCGTAGAAGTTTCCGGTGGCGAAGCACAGAAGATTGCGCTTGCACGCGCTCTTTATAAAAATGCACCATTCATCATTCTCGATGAACCCACTGCAGCTCTTGATCCAATTTCCGAATATGAAATATATTCCAAATTTAACGAAATCGTAGGCGATAAAACAGCAATTTATATCAGCCATCGCTTATCTTCCTGCCGTTTCTGTGACAGGATTGCAGTATTTGACAACGGAAAGATCGTTCAAACGGGTTCTCACGATGAGCTTGTTGCCAACGAATCCGGCAGATACTACGAGCTGTGGAACGCACAGGCGCAGTATTACACAAATAATTCATCACGAAAGGATAATTGACAATGAGGGATCTTACATCATTCAGCCTGCTTTCAACCGATAACAGCGTATACCACGAGCTGAGCGACAACACCGCAGACGATCTGTCGATAGATTACATCGTCGGCTTTATGACAAGGGTCGAGAGCGAGCGCATTGCGCTGACAAAGCTGCTGCGCCGTATGCCGACAGACGAGCAGACGGTCAGATACCGTCACGATATCTATTGCGACCTGCGTGCAAATCCAGGTCTGAGCGACGAGCTGTACACGCTGCTTGATGAAATGCGCTTTGCGACCATGCTGCGCACAAGTGCGCTTGACTCAAACGCAACGATATGGGAGCTCATCAAACGCATGAAGGAGCTTGAGACCTACAGCCAGTCGATAGTAAAGCTGCACGACATCCTCTCCCGCTACGAATTTGCCTCAAAGGGATTCCGTGAGCTTAAAGAAACGATAATGGAGCTGTACAGCAAAGTCGGATCGTAGCCATG
>JAZSMJ010000009.1:0-6524 GCA_045535815.1 Eubacteriales bacterium | reverse complement strand
TGAGATTGCCGTCCTCGTGTACCTTGATGGTGAGAAGCATAGCAGAGGTTGCGGCAGCATCATCAGCATAACTGTAAGCGCAAAGCTCCATAGCAACCTCTCTGGTGATAGCAGACTCACGGAGAGCGAAGGTGTACTCATACTTATCGGTATCAACGTTGATCATCATACCGGTAAGGAAGAATACACCTTCGCTCTGCGTGAGGCTGCTATTACCAGAGACGTTGCTATGCAGCTCTGCGCTTACAGTTACGCAGATGATGCATCAGCCACCTCCGCTATGCTTCTCACCATCAAGGTAGACGAGGACGGCAATCTCATTTCCGTACAGTTCCCCTATGACCTCAGCGGTGTATACGGCGGCTCCTGCATCGTTTCCTATGAGAACGTTGGCAGCACCACCATCGCAGAGGACGCATTCGACAACTACCGTCCCAGAGTTCCCGAGACCGCTTGGAGTCAGTACACTCTTGACGATTACTATCACCTCTACACCACTCTTTGCAAGAACTACGGCTGCTATGACGAGGCTACAGGTACATACAACCACAAGGGCCACGTTGCAACTGCTGATGTCGTTCTTCAGGGTGTTCTCGGCGAGGCGTGGACAAACGTACCCTCTCCCGAGGTTCTTATGAAGCTCTTTGGCGATAACATCAGTGGTCCCTTCTATAACTGGAAGGAGGTAAACGGTGAGAATCACGGTTATATGAGCATCACCACCCACAGCACCGAGTTTGATGAGAATGCAAAGATCACCAATTACGAGGAGCTTATGCAGAATGTGATCGACGAGCTTGTAAAGTACGGCTTCAGCCTCTCTGCAGCTAACACCGATATGTCGGGCGGCGAGAGCGGTAAGGCAGACCGTTACGTTACTCTCATTCACGAGAGCGGCGTTAAGATCGTTATCGAAAACAATCATACTAAATATCTCTGGGTTTACTTCTGCGATCTCCAGACTCCAATGTGATCTGCTTTTGACTGACAGTTATTAAGCTTAATTAACAACCCTTGTGACCAATCTACACCAACAAAGGGGTACTTTTATGAAAAAAATACTCACAGTCGCATTATTATGCGTACTATGTATCCTTATTCTCGCATCCTGCGGGCTGTGGGAAGACCTCAATGGCGACCCCCCGCCGATCATAGACGATGAGCCTGATGATAAGGGCGTGGAGGTCGCAGGTGTAGTCACCAGCGTTACCATTAAAGACGAGCAGGTAGCCGATTATGACTACACCACCCTCTTTAAGATCACCGAAAACGGTGAATCTGTCACCGTGCCTGCCAATTCTATTGATAAGAATGAGGTGAGCGCTACTGCGGGCGAATATACCGTCTATTGCACCTACGGAGGCAAGCAGGCAACCGTTACCGTAAAGGTAATGGCTACGGTATATAAGCTCAGCTTATCCAAGGACAGCATAGTCCTTACTCAATCGGAGGCTGCGTCCTACGACTTCTCAGCACTCTTTACTGCCGAAAAGGATGGCGAGACCGTGGCTATCACCGATGAAATGATCCTTACTAACCTTGAAAACAAGGCAGGCGTGTATGAGTACACCGTCACCTTCGGCGGCATCTCCCGCACGCTCAGCATTACCGTCAATCCCAACCATTGGGTAGAGGCTATTGCGGCATACCGTGAACTGCCTGTGACCCTCTCTGAGCTTGAGGGCTTTGACTTCACCACTCTCTTCTCGCTTTTTGTTGACGGAGCTCCCGTGCGTGTCACCTCTGATATGATCGATGCCTCGGCTCTTTCGGATGCAAGGCTCGGAGAGAGCTATACCGTAAACCTCTCATACGTCTATGATGGTACGTTATGTGAAAGCGAAACAATTATTCGTATCGTAGAGGAGGAGCAGATCAGCATTACGGCGAAAAGCATCGTGACCTATCCCAACGGTGCTGCTATTGATCTTGCCTCGCTTTTCGAGATAAGAAAGGGCGAGAAGCTTCTTGAAACCCCCGTGCGCTATATTACGGGAGCTATTGATTACACCAAGGAGGGAATATATCCCATCACCCTTAGCTATCCCGACCACGAGCCCATAGTGGCGCAGGTTGAGGTAAAGGGCGGAGTGGTTATCCTCTCACCCGAGAGGGTTACCGTAAAGCGTGGAACCTCTCTTTCGGATTATCCCTTCGAAAACGACGTTACCGTAATAATAAACGGCGTACGCTTCTCCCAGATCCCCATCACCTGCTTCGATCTTTCAAGCGTTGATTTTACGAAGACAGGCGATTATCCCGTAACACTTACCATCCGTTATAACAAGACTCCTCTTTCGGGTCTTTCGGGTGTTGCTAAATACGAGGACGTGAAAAAGACGATCATCTATTCCGTCACCGACACCACATACGAGGTTTCTGTAAAGGCGCCCTCGCTGCTTCTCGGCATAGGAACTACGTCCTATAACGTGTTTAACAATATTCAGGTTAAGATCAACGGATATAATCAGACTCTTACGACAAATCCCGCCCACGTGGATATCATCTCCTGCTACGCAAGGGTGCTGTCCGATCCCATTGATTTCAATAGCGTGGCGGATCAGGAGGTTCGTGTTGCTGTTTACGTAAACGGCCCTGACAGTGAGCCTGTTGAGGTTTCTTACCTGCTTCGTGTAGAGGCTGATATTTCGATCACCGCAGACGGCGCAACCGTCTTTGCGGGAAGTCCCTTGCTTGTAAAGGATCTGTTCCATATCACCGAGGCGGGTAAATCCGTTCCCGTAAGCTATGATATGATCTCGGGCAAGGTTGACGTATTCACCCCCGGTAGCTATACCGTTTCGATGGTATACCGTGGTATTAATACCGAGGCTAAGGTTATCGTTCTTGATGACGGTATGCTCGGTACCTATCACACCAAGCTTACCACTATAGGCTCAAGCGACAGCGAGGACGGCGACGGATATATCGAGGAGGGCGAGAAGGCAACTCAGCTCAGTGACCTTATCATCTATGATGACGGTACGGTCAGAATGCAGGGCAGGGTATGTCCTATCGTATCCGCTATAGACGAGCATACCTTCAACGTTCAGTATTTCTCATTCCTTCATACCATTCATTACGATAACGGTATTATCACGGTTGATCCCGAGAACTCTATTCGCTTAAGCTATAGCAACGAGAAGCGTCCTGCGGTTTATTTCCACGAGAGGGATTGGACCGTTGAAAAACGCTTCATCGTAAATCAGACCAGCGATTACGTGCTTGATTCAGCAAACGGTGCTCACTACAGCATCGACCTGTTCTACATCACCTCAAATGAGAATAATACTTCCTTCTGGTACGGACAGAAGGTGCATCTCGTTTCAAAGCTTTCATCCGACACCGTATACGTGAATACCTGGGGCGAAGCCCGACTCAGCAACAATTTCGATACCGCTGTAGCGGGTGACGTTGCTACGGTAACTCTTGACGGACAGTCCTATGAGTTCACTCTTTCCTCTCTTAAGCAGGGAAAGATCAACCGTGAGGATGAGATCAATAAGAAATGGGCTAACCAGACCTTCAGCGGTACCGTAGACGGCAAGACCGCAAGAATTCAGGTAAATAATTACGGACACTATACCTTATACGTGGACGGCGTAAAGCAGTTCACAACCGATATGCAATCCTTCTACCGTATGAAATATGGCGGTGTAAACGAGGCAAGCTCATCGCTTCTTCTCTACGATTATGCAGATGATGAATACGATCCCTATTCCTATCATTTTATGATCGACGAGTCGTCGCACAGCTTCACCCTTGTGGAAAGAGATAATCTGTTCGGCTTCTACGAGCTTGGAAATATGTATCTGTTCCTTAACGGCTACGGACACGGCGTTATCAATTTCAACAGGTCCTCATATACCGTCACCGAGCTTTCCTATGAGCTTGTTGGACAGGAGCTTCATATCACCTATCTCGACACGATTCCAACCTTTACTCACGGTAAGGGTGCAGTGCTTTATACTCATCCTCTCGGAAATCTGCTTGTGGCTAAATCCTTTGCAGACGTCTGTGAGGTTGGGGCAACCTGGCGTAACAGCACTATAGTTGACGGTGCTATCGTTGATATGTCGACACTTCAGATCGGCGCAAGCGTAAACGCCAAGGATGATTTCTATCAGCGTATTACCATCACGACCAAGGACGGTGTGATGAACGATGCGCAAAAGAAGGCTTGCCTTACCACCAACACGGTAAAATGGACTGCTCCGGGCTTCTATCGCTTCGGAGTAAGCATCTCGGTGGGCGGTGAGACGGTAACATCTTATTACACGGTTCAGATCCTTGCTCCCCTGGCAGACAGTGCTCCCGTTGCCCAGATCTTCGGACAGGGCGTGCTCTTCCAGAACAGCTTCTTCTCGCTTGATCTTTACGGCAGAATGAAGCTCAGTATCGGTGACGTTACCTATGCGGGTCTTGCAACCCTTGGGGCAGAGAACAATGAGTTCAGCGGCAGAGTTTACGGCGAGGACGGCGGTATGATCACCCTTCGTGGCAATATGCTTCACGACGGCGTGCTTAAGGTCGTTGCCTCTGGTGCAGCAAACTTCACCGAGCTTTACACCACAGGAACCTCCTACGTGGCAGGAGGAGAGGGCGTCGTGCTTCGTGCCTTCACGGTGGGCGGAAAAACGGTGTACCGCCTGGCTGCTTCTCTTTCATCTATCGGTGATGAGGCGACCTTAACCTGTCTCAATTCAGACAATCCCTTCGTTGTCGGCGCAATTCTTAAGGTAGATAGCTCGGCTAAGACCGTATATGTCAGAATTGACAGCTGGGGTAGCTCAAATAAGGGACTTACAGAGTCTGATGCCTGGCGTGGTACTTTCACCGCAGAGGGTAAGGATGATCTTATCCTTGACGGATTCGGCAAGGCAAAGCTTGGAGATAACGTGGGAACCTACCGTCAGAACGGCAAGTGGATCGTGGTTAATTTCAAGGAGCTTCACGGCTTTATCCTGAACACCGATACAATGACCTACACAGAAGAAGCCTTGCCCTTCAGTGCAAGCAGCTTTGTAGGAAATTCCTATAGCATAAGCTATAGATTCGTATGTGACGACGTTATTTACGACGCCGAAACAACCTTTGCCTTCCTTGAGGACGGCAGGATGAATATCACCTCCATCTCTCCCTCCCACGACAGCGAGACGGACGGATGTACGGTTGATAGCTATTCACCCATCTTCACCACCTCTGATACCAGGGTGGCTACCTATTCGCTTTCGGCTGATGTGCTGACGGTTTCTGTCGGCGACGTTTTCTTCACCTTCTACGTGGAGGACGTGATCTCCATCAATCAGCTTAAGCTTCAATCCACCAATCTTTCATCCGATGCGCAGGGCTATATTTCAATAGGTGCTCTGCTTATTGCAGATTGATTGTATATAAAAATCTAATTTATGAGGAATGATACGTCGGGACGTAATGCTTATCAGTGCCGGACGAGCAAATACCCTGACGTATATCACTTCTCGGATAGTAAAGGAGAAAAAACAATGAACGCAAAGAAAATTTTGGCGATACTTGTTTTGACATTTACAATGGTTGCGGTGCTTACCTGCTGTGACATATTGTTCCCGGCAGAAGAGCATGAGCACGTATATTCCAACTGGAGTATACAGACAGCCCCAACCGAACAGGCTTCCGGTGCTGCTATTGGTAAATGTGAATGCAACGAGACCAAGGAAGTTACTCTTCCTCCTCTCACCGATGGTGAGTTCTGGACAAAGCAGGTAACTCCCGCAACACACAATTCTGCAGGTGCAGAGGTTTATTCCTCATTGTACGGATCTGTAGAATTCGAGCTGGCTATAATTCCTCACGAATGGACTTACACCTTGACCGTAAATCCTACCGAGGCATCTGAGGGTCAGGCAAAAAAGACTTGTGAGTGCGGTGCAACCGAAAACGTAAGCGTACCTGCTCTTGCAGATACTACCGTATGGTCGGCAGAGGTTACCACCGATCCTACTCACACCGCAGAGGGTGAGAAGACCTACACCTCCGAGCTTTACGGAACAGTAAAGGTTACTCTTCCCAAGACCGAGGGACACGCTTACGGTGCATGGACAGTTATTACACAGGCTACCGAGACCGCAGCCGGCACAGCTGAGTGCGAGTGTGCTTGTGGCGCAAAGGAGCAGGGCATAATCCCCGTTCTTACCGACACTTCCGTATGGACTGCCGAGATCACCAAGGCTCCCTCTCATCTTGAAGAGGGCGAGAAGGTTTACACCTCCGAGCTTTACGGCACAGTAAAGGTTACTCTTGCTAAGACCGAGGGTCACGCTTACGGTGCATGGACAGTTATCACACAGGCTACCGAGACCGCAGCCGGCACAGCTGAGTGCGAGTGTGCTTGTGGCGCAAAGGAGCAGGGCATAATCCCCGTTCTTACCGACGCATCCGTATGGACCGCCGAGATCACCAAGGCTCCCTCTCATCTTGAAGAGGGCGAGAAGGTTTACACCTCCGAGCTTTACGGCACAGTAAAGGTTACTCTTGCTAAGACCGAG
>JAZSMJ010000015.1:0-26992 GCA_045535815.1 Eubacteriales bacterium | reverse complement strand
GCCTCCTCATATAGTTTTTGAAATTCAATATTTTCAAATCTTTTTTGAATATTTTGTGATTCGGTGTTATTATTCATATTTGATTTCCTCCTCGTTTGAAACAGGGCCGGATTGATGGTTGAGCATATCGTTCCGGCCTTGCTTTATCGGGACACATATATCGTAACTCATTGAATTATTAATCACAATTCCGATAAGGGTATCATTTGGTATTCATTTAATAAGCATATGGACACTGACACAAAAAAACTTGTACAAAAACTCAGAGAAGAACGCAAAATACAAAAACTTACATATGAAGATATACAAGAAAAAACAGGTCTTGCTAAATCAACAATTCATCGTTTCTTTACAGAAAATCTCGATAAATTAAATCCACGCTTTTATACAATCAGGTGTATACAGGATTGCTTACTCAACAATATTAAGATTGATACAAATACTGATAACCAGTTTATTTTGTTTTTGGAAGAGCAAATCAGCGTTAAAGATAGACAGATTGATAGATTGTTAAATATATTAACAAAGTTATCTGAAAACGAGGGTAAAATTTATAATGGGTAAATCAAAATATACGTATAACCAAAATCGAAAAGAATGGTATACGCTCGTTTGGGACGGCACATACACCGCTGCGGGAGAAAAGCACAGGAAAAGAGTCACATCTAAAAAGTCCTCTGCTGATCTTGAAAAGAAAGTAAATGCAATGAAGGCCGCCGTCAATAATGAATTGTTTAGAAATCCATCATCATATACGTTTGGACAGTATGCGGAAGAGTGGCTAAGTTTATCAAAATCAACGTGTGAAATAAATACTAAAAAAATATATGCTCATATTATATCATCTTGTTTTAATGATATTTATGATATACCGCTCCAATATATTACACATTCTCATTTTCAAAAAGCGATCAATATGAAACAGGATCATCCAAGGACCTGTCAGTTAATTCATGCTACATTTGCACAAATTATTAAATCAGCAGTACACGACCGCATTCTTCCACGTACAGCCATTCAGGACATACTTGAGGACATTTCCATGCCGAAGTACAGAAAGCCTGTTAAAAGGGCGCTTACGGCGCTTGAAAAAGATGCTCTTGAAAAGGCAGAACTTGATCCAAGAAAGCGTGCATTTGTCTCCATCCTGTATTATACAGGAGTCAGGCGAGGTGAAGCGCTTGCTCTTACACCAGAAGATTTTGACTGGAATAATAAAACTGTTTCTATTTCAAAAACATGGATAACCACTCCGGAAATAAAGCCATACCCAAAAACGGATAATGGAATAAGGGTAATACCGCTCCCAGACGTTGCCATTGACAAGATAAAACCGTTTGTGGATTCGGAAACCGGAAACATATTTCATGGAAAAGATGCAAATATAATGACTGATAATGCATACCGGAGAATGTGGGACTCGATACTTTGTTCGTTGAACATAGCTGCCGGTTACAATCCTCAGCAGAAAAAGAACAAACCGCCTAAACCCATTACAGGACTTACCGCACACATATTCCGTCACAACTATTGTACACAGCTTTGCTATCAGATACCGGCGATCTCCACGAAGATGGTTGCGAAGCTTCTCGGAGACCGGGAGAAGATGGTTCTTGATGTTTACTCTCATATTCTGGCAGAAAAGGAAGATACAACAACGGCGCTCAATAACATTTTCTCGTGATTTTGGTTACACGTTGGTTACATTAGGGTCAAAATGGATGCCTGGTTACACGTTGGTTACATCTACTTTGGCATACTTTGGCATACTTTGGCAATACTTTTTCACAATAATAAAGGACCTTAAAGCCTTATAAATAAAGGGTTTCTGCGGTTTTACAAGGTTTCTGATGTGACATAGCAGAAATATAGGCAATATGCCTGGGGGTCAAGAGGTCGCAGGTTCAAGTCCTGTCATTCCGACAAGTAAAATAGCCGTTTCTGAGGGTTTTTACACTCTTAGAAACGGCTTTTTGGTTACATTTTGGTTACATTATTTTTTTACATACCTTCAATTCTTGAAATGAATCTCTGAAATTCTGCTCTGGTTTCTTTGTCAGGAGCATCATTCATCATTTCCCTAAGCTCTGAAATCATATCTTCATTTCCATAAGAATATCCGTTGCTTGAATAACGTCCCATAGAATCACGATTTGCGTTGCTTCCACGTCCTCTTGCATAAGAACGGTTGCCCATTGCATAAGAACCGGGAGCCATGTTCATTCCATCATAGAATCTTGGCATATAGTTCCCGGAATAACCGCCATCGTTATATGTCTCAATAATTCTATCAAGATTTTTAATGGTATGCGCAAGCTTATCAATTACATCCAGGGAACCGGCGCTCATGTCTTTCTTGCCGTATTCTTTCAGCTCTTCACAAAGCTTATCTTTTAACTCATATAATTCTCTCATGGTTTTTCCTCCTTCCTCACGCAATTCTATCAATTACAAGATTGCTATTCTGCACTTCTATTGTAGGTGTAGGAGTAACAGCCGGATCGTCTGTCGTTGCATCCACATACCGGACGGAAAGACTAAAACAACAGCCCTTCGGTACAGTAATGATTGCCGTACTGGTGACATTGCCGTACTCGTCAGCGGCCGGAGTGAAAATCGCCCTGCTTGTCAGCCTTGGCTCACCATTAACCGTGATAGCGACAGCAATCGGGCTGACCGCTCCACCTTCCGGGATGGCAATGTTGCCATTAAACGTCACCTGATACCGCGCAAAACAATTCTGTGTGCATCCACGCAGAATAAAGATTCCCGTCTCGTCTTCGTGGTAGACGTATCCTTTTGTGCAGGGAATGGAAGCTGTAAACAGCACCGGAGTGTTAAGAGCAACGCTCTGGACTGCATTTGCTAAATATTCCGCCATAGATCACACCTCCTTATGCTCCGCAACCACAGCCGCAACCATTGTTATTGCAGGTAAAAATCGGTGTGCGCCCATAAACAGGGGTAGTGGGTACAGGACAATTTGAAAGCCTGTTATAAAGCTGATCTACCTCGTTACTGAAGCCCTGAGCAATAAATGCATTCTGAGCTGTCTGAGATGCGGCAAGGTTTGCCATGTTAAGCTGTGTCTGAAGCTCTGCGATTCTGTCGTTCTTCGCCTCGACCTGTGCCTTAACCCCATCCAGTTCGAGCTGGCAGAGTTTGTCCAAAATTGCCTGAGTTCCACGAGTCTGAGAATCAATAATATCACGAGTATTCTGTGCCGCTTCGTATCTATCAGCGCAATTCTCTGTTGCGACTGTGTATTTCAGGTCTGCGGTTGCCGCCCGGTTATCGCAGCAACACTGAGCAAGCTGAGACTGTACATTGTTGAATCCCTGTGTCATAGCTGTCTGATTTGAAAATGCTGTCTGCATATTTGCAATCTGACGTGCATTTGCTCCCTGTTCTACACCTGAGAAGCCGTTTGCGAGAGCCATCTGCATATCACCGCAGCAGTTACACAGCTGAGTAGACAGGCTATGAACACCATCACGAATAGATGTAATGTTGTCATTCATAAGCTGATTCTGAAATCCATCAGACGTGATATTTGCCTGATTCATCCACGGATAAAGACCGCCATTACCGCCATTGCCATATCCGTTACCCCATCCATTATTCCCAAGCAGAATAAAGAGAAGAATGATCCACCATCCGTCTGAACCAAAACCGCCAAAACCTCCGTTGTTTCCAACAAGGCCCGAAGGCTGAACAAGCATGGTAGCATCCATGCCGCTTCCGTTTTCTGTTAATGCCATTATTTTTTCCTCCTGTTTTATTTAATATCTAAGCGTGGCCACCGCCTGATTTCATTTCATTCCGTTCAACATCTTTTGGAATTGTTGTGCCTGTTGAACGGCGGCGTTATACTGTGCCTGTGTAATTTGTCCCGAATTAAGCATTTGCTGAATCCGTTCTTGCGGATTTCCTTTAAAGCTATTTCTAAACTGAATAAATTGCTGAATAATATTATTCATCGAATAAATCTCCTATCTTTTTTTGAAGTTCGTCAAATTCCTTTTTTAATACAGATAATTCGTCTTTTGTCGCATATGTTACAGAAGGTAGCGTTTCAGGTTGTTTTTGTACTGAATCCCGGATTGTGTAATCAAGTATTCTCATATTTGGCATACCACTCGCATCCGCTGACTTGATATATATAACATTTGCTTCTGAATCCCAAAGCTGCACTGTTGAATTTGGTGCTACAAGATAGGATTTAGCACCTGCTTCTCCTTGTACCCAGATAGGAGAGCCTTGCTGTAATGATGATTGCTGTCCCTGTTGTGGCATTTGTTGCATTTGTTGCATTTGTTGTGGTTGATAATAAGGGCTTTGATAACCAATAGGAAAATAATTATTGTACGCCATTGCTATTCCTCCTTAAATTTAATATAATTGTTTTGGTGGATAGGGTAGCTCCCGAAAAGCCGTAATGCCTAACGGCTCTCCACCATGATCTAATAGGCACGCACGAAAGGCAGGTGTTATTTTTATGCAAGAAATATGGAAAGATATTCCCGATTACAATGGTAATTATCAAATTAGCAATTTCGGCAGAGTAAAAAGTTTAAAAAAATGGAACGGTACATCATGCCGCATATTATCTCCTGGTAAAACTCATAAAGGCTATTTGGCTGTAAGTCTTTCAAAAAACGGAAAAGCCAAAAGCATTTTCATACATCGCCTTGTTGCTAAAGCGTTTATTACAAATCCCGATAACCTTCCACAAATCAATCATAAAAACGAAAACAAGGAAGATAATCATGTACAAAATCTTGAATGGTGCGATAACTCATATAACATGAATTACGGAACACGATCTCAACGGCAAATAGATAAAGTATCAAAGCCTGTAATATGTGTTGAAACACAAATCATTTATAAAAGTGCTGCTGAAGCATCCCGGCTCAATCCACCAATAAGACAAGGAAATATAACTTTATGCTGTCAAGGTAAAAATAAGACCGCAGGCGGCTTTCATTGGCGATACCACACATATTGCGGAATCAAGTTACTACTGTCCCAGGAATCATAAAGAGTTCCGTCAACAATCGTTGCTGTATGTCCTCCAAACCCCAAAACGTAAGTTCCCTCTGGGTGGTCGTTTGCAAAATCTTCCGCTGTATAACATTCTGGGCATGTGTTCGGTATGCTTTCTCTATAGAATCCTTCGGTTCTTAATACCGCTCCCCATACAGAATCCGATGATGGCATATCGCACATTTTAAATCCTGCTGATACTGTTTTTATATAGGCGCATTCCCATGTAATGTTGAGTGCTTTTGACAACGCCCGTATTGCACAATCTCCTACAATTCTTCCAGCCGGATTATTGTTAAAATACTTGTACATTCAAACCACCTCCATACGAATACGATATAAAAAAGCTTGCTCAATAACGAGCAAGCAAACAGATGTTTATAGTATTGTTTATGTCTACATTTCGTACATAATAAAAGAAGGCTGCTTACAAAACGTAAACAGCCTTCCGGTATAGGGGACTAAAGGTGCCGGACGATACGGCACTTTTCTTCTTTAACTATCGCCTTTATCCTTTGTGGCGACAGAAAGAACTCATCTGATAATTCTTCGTAGGTAAGTCCGTCAAGAAGCCTCCGTTTTAATATCATGCGGTTTCTTTCGTTGAATACCCACTCTTCTATAGCATGTTCTATTACTGATCTCGGAACATCAAAATCACACATAATAACCTCCTGATGTCCCGATATATAATATTGTCAACTCGTTGCCTTAGTATAAATAAGATGAAGGATTGCTTTATAGTTACTCTGTGACGGATCATAAATATTTATAGATGATGTTGTAAATCCGTTATTCATAAACTTGTGGCTGCCACTGTCATTAGGTGCAAACATAACAAAACTCCATCCGTCATTGTATGTCGCCACTCCGTCAATAGATAACACCTGACTGATTCCGGTTATGTCATAGTCAGAGAACGTGATCGTTTTTGTGTAGCTTCCACCACCTGAATAACTACTCTCTACTATATAAGCTTCCCACAGTTCATCAGTTCCAAACATTCCTATCTTGTGCGGAGCGGAGAAATCAATATTGCCGCCACCACCGAGAGCGCTTGCGAGGATTTTCCTCGTTCCATTTGTTGAACCATCCAGAACGGCATAATCATCGCCTGCTGCATCTGTTGCTGTGGTTACTATGTCCTTTATTCTTACATCAGCCATTGTTTCCCTCCTATCCCAGAATCAGATTATCACTGTCGTTCGTGATGATACTGTTGCCGTCACTCGTTACAAGCGGGTTTGTACCTATCTTACTTTCGTATACTACTACCTCAACCCTTGTTCCTGCTTTCGGATAGTAGAAATACAAAGCCGGTGCATCACTGAACGGGTCGGTTCCTATCGAGTAGCTTGTTTCATACAGACCGTTAATGTATACGTTGATAATATCATTATCACTATAAACATAGTCTCCGTCTGTCAGAACAATATATCCGTTCGGGCTGTCTGCTTCCACTTCTTCAATCCAGTAATGCTCTTTAATATAAGTGTTAACTTGAAGCTGTTCGGAAATATCATGGAACCATGCGTCCCACTGATCCTGCATATTCTGCAAAACTGCTGCATAAGCATCATACCACTGTTGATAGAGCGCACTCGTATCAAGGGTCTGTACTACAGAAGTAATCCATCCGCATAGATCGCTGTCAGGTCTCGTATCGTAAATATTTGCCTGTGTGATTGCTGTTGCTCCACCTGCTACATAAATATATGCTAAGATAAGACTGTTTGCACCCTTAGCAGGCTTCACGGGATTAGCCGCCGCTGTCCCGTCAACTGTTTCCAGTTTGATAAGTCTGTTCGATGTGTCAAGCGTTAAGCACACCGCCGTCCATCGTGGGTTTGTGTTGTCCGCTCCGGTAATGTTAAGCGTCTCGGCCGCATCCAGTTCAGCCCATTTACTTTTAATGATCGCACGTCCAGCAGCAACACTGACCGTCATACCTCCGGCAGCTGTCACATACATGGAATTTCCTACGGACTGATATACACCGTCAGTAATAAGCCCCTTGAAATACTGGCTCATTTGATCTGCAGTGTATACCCTGTCGCCGGAAACGCTGTCAAAGTAACCATACGTTAAACTCATGATTCAACCTCCCATTCACTAAATGTTGGTAATATAGTTATTCCGTTTTCGTCCTCGGAATAAATGATCTCGGTTATCCTGGCATCCGCTTCAATGCCCTTGCTGTTCTTGACATGGACAATATCGCCCAGGAAATAATCCTCGTTCAGTTTATACAGCCCGTCTGCCACAATCTCCCCTGTGAAGGTTTGTGTGATAGCTGTCTGTGCAAGCTCCTGTTTACCAAACTCTTTCAAAAGTTCGATATAGGTTTCAAGAGTGATTATCTCCCCGTTGCTTGAAACGTCAGAACCATCTATGTATGCTTCAAACCTGTTCAGGCCGGTAGCTGTTCCTATGGATGCAAAGCGCTGATCTGTTCCTTCACCTTCACCGCCTATCAGGGCTGCATTCTTGTATTCTTCCCTGTTATACTCGTACTCGTTTCCAAGTAGATTATCGTATTCCTGAGAGAAGGTTATGCTGTTGCTTCGGTCAGCGCCTTTATATAAAGAAAAAACATATTTATTATTCTTTATAAAAACGTCCCATCCGTAGTTATATGTTTCGCACGTTTCCTGAATCCAGTCTGCAAGGTTTTCACCAAAACACTGGCACTCAAACACACCGGGCAAGCTCTTCTGGCTATCCAGAATGAAATCATTTATCTTCCGGTCAGTATCGGAAGGATTGATTACGTTCTCTGTAACCACCTGCCGGATGCCTACCTCAACGCTCATATGAAGGTTTGTCTGTGTCCAGATCACCCTTCTTTTCAGGAGAGATTTAAGACCGTTACCATGTATTGTAAGCAGCCACCCTTCGTCCGTATCGAACGTCAGTTTAATGTCGTTTATAATCATGACATTCTTAAAACCGTCCTCTGTCACGTCCTCTTCACGGACAAGATAGCGTCCCATAACAAGCTTATCAATGTTTTCATCAGTTCCCGGTACAACAAGTTCCAGTTCACTGAGGCCGTTATACTGCTCATTCCAGATCACGGAGCGATTTGTTTCGATGGCATCCACAACGTCAAAACCGTTTAGAATATATATCATAAGCAATCACACTCCCTGATATTGGTTAACTACCGTGAATATCATTTCACAGGAAGCTTCGCCTGTTCCTGTGGTCACATAGAACGGATTGACACCGGGCCGGAGCTGAAACCATGTTGAACCTGCCGCAACGTACTGAATCTTTTTAGTGGTGTAAATTCTTACATCCTTGTGGCCCACCCTTGTATCAATCTCAACCGGAGTACCAGCCGTTACGCTTCCCGTATACTTGAATACTTCGCCCGTGTTACTGTTTGTTATTGTAAATTTTGTTATGTTGCCTTGTGGAATGACAGTAATCCGGCATCCGCACTCTATGTTTCCGTCATTAAATACTTTCGTTTCTCCCGTATAGTCCAGTTCGGAAAACGGAATCGGATCATCTTCTTCAATCGAGAATGGAAACTCAAACAGCGGAACGGAAGGATCAATAGTCTGCACAGAAGTATAAACGTCATTCCAGAACGGTTCCGGGCAGAGAATTGTAATCTGCGCAATCTGTTTGTTTGCAAAATAATCTACAGAAACCTCACTTACATACCCGTCAATGTATACATTCAAACTGTCATTTGTGTAATATAACCTGACTTTTTCCTTTGTACGGAAGTACTTATAGAGATTCAGGCGGTTCATTTCTGCCGGGTTATTGATCGCTACTGTAAGAATTATTTGCCGTTCGTTGTTATACGATGAATTAAAAACACTTCCATCCTGTCCGGCATTCTTAGTAGTATTGATAGTGGCATCAATCGGCGCAAGTCCATCAATACTACTAATATCGTATGCCTGATTGTGGGTGAGATTAAGTGTCTGACCATATTTATTTTCTGCTATGAGTGTGAACATCTTTGCTCCCCCTACTGTGTTGCCGCCTGTATCATGGCAATCTGCTTTCTCCTTGCCCGGTAAGTGTCAAGCGCACTGAGCGCTTTCGGGCTGTTGTTGTTCTGTACCAGATTATAAGTGTTAGTAACGTTTGTAGTTCCCGGTGCTGCACCGCTATTGCCTAAGATATTAAGCCCATTGATGTTTAGATTACTGAGTGGGTTTGTCATGCTGTTAACAAAACCTTTCGTCACATCCTTCACGTCCCTCACAGTATTCTTTAGCCCTTCTACAAAACCGGTGCCGGAGAAATTACCAAGCTTTGCCATAACCTTAGAAGGAGAGTGAATATCCAGTTCCTTCTTGAAAGTGTCAACCATGCCTTTTACAAATGTCTTGACTGACTCTTCCATGTAGTCTGTATTCTTCACAAAGCCATCCACAAAGCCCTTCATGCTATCCGCTCCAAGCGCTTCAAAGCTTACTAAGATACCGTCAACTTCTTTCTTGTAAGCATCTTCCACCTTCTTGAAGTCGCTCTTGTAAAGCTTCTCGGCAAGTGTTTGTGAAACTGTCTGCTTCTCAACATAAGCTTTGTCATAGGCTTTCAGTTCCTTATTGCTCATGGCAAGGAGCTGATTTATAAATGCAGTTCCTTCCTTCACATCGTAGGTGGAAATCTGTTCAAAGAGTTCAGAAGAAACCTTGCCACGTATTTTTTCAAGCTTGCTTGCGTATGCCTTGATTTTCTTTGTCTGCTCTGTAATGTCATTGATCGTCATGACACCGGCACCGGAAACCTCGAACAGTTCTCCCGTGCTTGTCAGCTTAGTAATCATGCTGTTCTGTTTATCTTCCAGCGCATTCCACTGTTTCTCATATTCATCAGTAATACCCTTGAATGTGTTAGAAATGAGTGTTTTCGTCTCATTCTGGTAATCACTGAGCGCTGTCTGAAATTCTGTCAGCATCTTCTGTGATGCAGTCTGATAAGCCTTCTGAGACTTCTGCTGTGCGTCAATCTCCTTCTGAATCTGCTTTTTCTTATTCTCGTCTGATTCAGCAGAAAGCTTTTCCTGTAACTTACTGATAGTGGTTGTGTAGTCATTCAGGAGCTGTTCGTTCTGATAAGTTATCTTCTCTGTGATATACTTAACCTTTGCTGCAAGGCTCTCGGTAAAGTAGTTTGTTGCGTTAGATGCCGCTTCATCAAAGTTATGGTTCGTGAAAGACAAAAGCTGTTTTACTGATTCTGCGGCCAGTGTATCAACACCTTTCATCAGATTTTTACTCTGACTTGCAATACCGTTTATAAGACCTTCGGTAAAGTATTTACCTATTTCGTAGGTTACTTTTGACGGGGAATGCTCCTGATACTTCTCACGCATAACTTCCAGTGAATAGTTCGCAAGGTTGTGTACTCTCGAAATAACAGCATCTTGGTTATCCTCGATACCGTTCGCAAGACCTCTTGCAAAAAATTCGCCAATCAGTTTTGCATCCGAAGCCGCAAGTTTTCCGGATTCTATTGCAGCAGATACCACGTCTTTTGTGGCGCTCTCTATAACGTACTTAGAGTTGAAAAGGCCGGTTGAAATCTTGCTGTTGGTGTAATTTCCGATGGCCGCTCCACCATCGTCCATTTCATCTTCCCAACCATCGGCATAGGCGTCGGCTTCATCACCGGCTTCATCGTACCACTCCTGATCGTACTCACTTAGCGCATCTATGTTAGCATCTGTGACTGTTTTGGCTGTCTGTTTCGCCTTTGCTTTCGCTTCTCTCATGTAGGATGCGGCGTAGTTATCGGCTTGCTGTACACCGGCATCTACCCAAAGGCCTTTAGCTTTTTCTACCTCACGTTCTGCGATAGCGACAAGTTCTTTCTGATCGTCAATCTGCTGCTTAGTTACGGCTTTACTACCGGAAGCATACATCTGCTCCATAGAATCAAGCTGCCGTTTATACTCGTCAAGCTGTTGCGTAAGAACATTTGTGTTATATTGTGCCGCAGTTTTTAAGCCGTTTGTGTAAGTCAGAACCGCCTGTTTTTGATCCTCGATACTTCCGCTCTCTGCGTCAACAAGACGTATATAGTTTTCGTTCTTCTGGTTGAGTTCCGTAAGCTGATTTTCAAGGGAATGCTTAGCGCCGTTAAGCTGTCCGGTCAGTTCTGTTTGTTCCTGCACCGCCTGATTGAGCTTGTCCATGTACTCCGTCTGACGTTTTACTTGCTCTGCGTACTGGTCTGTGCCTTCTCCGTAATCAGTTCCCCTGTAACCTATCCACCGTTCGTTATATTTTGCTGCAGACTGATGATTCTGCATCTGAGACAGTTTAGCTGATGCACTATTATACTCAGAGGATGCTTCCGCATACCCCTTAGTCAGTTCATCTTTTAACAGGAGATATTCTTTGAAAGTCTCTTCCCCGGCTTCGATAAGTGCCTTTAATTGCATCTTAGTGATAACACTGTCAAAGCTTTCGCCAAGCTTTCCGTTAGCATCTATGATGCTGTGGATTTGTTCAATCTCAATTCCCGTTGCTTCTGACATTTCATGCAGGATAAAGTTTGCTCTGTCGGCATACTTACCCATTACGTTACCGTTAGAATCAACCAGAGAATTGTATTCTTCTGCAAGACTTCGGAGATAGTTTGTCTCTGCAAGGGAAGCTTCGTTTGATTGTTCCTGGGTGGTGTTCAGATCATCAAGCTTGTTCCGCATTTCGGTAGCGGAATCAATAACTTTCTTTTGGGCATCGGTCATTTCAATAATGGATTCTGTAGTTCCTTTACCCATCTTCCAATACTTGTACAGAAGCGTTGCTACTGTGGCAATTCCGGCAACCATAAGCCCTTGCGGAGAAACAATCTTAGTCAGCAGGCTTGAGGCAACACTCATTTTGCTCGTCATGGCTGCCGCTGCTTTTAAACCCGTGATATACGTTCTTAATTTTTCATAGGCCAGAAGAATAGCCGTTCCAAACTGTGTTATCTTCACTGTGGCGAACGCTGTCAGGAGAAGTTTTCCTATCTCTTTGATAGTATTGATAACCTTTGTTCTGTTCTGAATAAGCCATACAAGCCCCTCGACAGCTTTCTTCATGGCTTTTCCTACAGATTCGCCTACCTTCTTCCAGTCAATCTCTGCAAGGGCCTTCTTGATGATCTCGATTGCTTCCCTGATGGAACCGCTTGCGTGTTCAAAGACTTCAATCATATATCCTTCAATCTGAGATTTCAGGATTGTTGACTGTCCCTGAACATTGTCAAGCATCGTATCTGCCATCCGTTCGGAAGCTCCGGTGCAGTTATCAATCTGGTTTGCGAGTTCTTCAAAGGTTTTATCCGTTGAAACAGAATCATCCACTATTGCCAGGAAACCGGAAATCGCTCTCTTTCCAGCAATTACTGTGGCAGCATTCGCTTTCTCAACTTCGTTCAGTCCACTAAAAGCATCCCGGAATTGATAGATCACATCCCGGAAAGAGTACATATTTCCAGCTTCATCCCTAAGAGAAATGCCAAGAGCGTCTAATATCTTAGCCTGTTTCTCTGTAGGTGCTACCATGTTAGTAAGGATACTTCTAAGAGCGGTACCGGCCTTCTCTGCCTTGATACCGCTGTTTGCCATAAGACCTATTGCAAGGGCGGCATCTTCCATCGAGTAGCCCATTGTACCAACAAGCGGAGCAGCGTACTGGAACGTGTTACCCATCTTAGCTACGTTCGTATTACTGTTTGCCGAAGTGGTTGCCAGAAGGTCTGCAAAGTGGTTAGCATCCTTTGCCGCATATCCCATAGCGGTAAGGGCATCAGTCACAATGTCGGATGTTTCCGCAAGGTCCTGTCCACCTGCTGCCGCAAGGTGCATTACACCTTCAATACCACCTAAGATTTCCTCAGTGTCCCATCCGGCCTGTGCCATATAATACATAGCATTTCCGGCTTCTGTAGCGGTAAACTTTGTCGTGCGGCCCATTTCCTTTGCTTTTTCAGTGATCCGCTCCATATCTTCGGGAGTGGCCTGTGCAATAGCTTTTACCTCTGACATGGACGTTTCAAAGTTCGCACCGGCTTCATAGGCGGCTTGTGCAAGGTCCTTCATTTCACGAACGGCAAGTCTGATACCGTCTGCGATAAGGTTTGACAGAACCATTTTGAGCATAGAAAAACCACCGGAAAGCTTTTCAACGCCACTATTCATCTTGTCCATAGTGTCGTCAAAGTCGTTTCCGTAGGCATTAGCTTTCCTTAATTCTTCTGTGTACTTGTCTATCTGATTAGTACAGTCTTTGATTGCCGCCTTTTGATTGTTTATCTTGATCTGTAATTCCTGTGCATACCGGGAATTTTCGCCAAGATTCATTACGGCCTTTTCGTATTCAATGTTAAGGGCTTCAAGTTCTCTCTCATGCCCCGTAACCTTCTTGTTCAGAGAATCAATCTTAGCTTTAAGGCTGTCTGTAGCTGTGGCCCATTTCTTACTTTTTCCTGTGGCTTCCTGAAATTCGGATTCTGCAAGTTTTACATAGCGCCTTGCTTCCTGCATAGCCCGTTTGAAGTCTGTTATATCCGCTCGCCATACTGTCGTAGCATCAGCTTGTTTTCCCATTATTTCACCGCCTTAAAACCAACTATCATCTGCTTTACGTCTGATTACTCTGTTCGGATCAGATAGGATTTTCTGTACTTTTTCTTCTCGCATCTGCATCCTTCTAACATCCGCATATAAATCTATAATCTCTATATATCTTCTTTGTTCTACGTCAAAAGGAGAAAGTGCCTGAAACTTCTCGCATATCTGACATTCAAGAACAAAAAGCATTTCGTGAAGGGGCGTATCATCTACGCCCTCTTCACGTTTTTTACTAAAGGAATATCAAGCATCTTTGTGAATGCTGTCTTTGCAATATCGACAATAACCGGAACAACTTCTGAAACATCCACGTTATCCCAGTCCTCGTCTGTCATTTCCGGGAAGCATCTATTGAGAACCTTAGTGATCTCGTCCCACGCTTCGTAAACTGTTTTAAGAAGCGCTGCGCCGTCAATATCATCTTCTATTTTCAAAAGATTCATAAGCGCACGTACTGTACCAAATCTAATATTGACAAACTCCGCTTCGCAGGTTTTTGTAATGTTTCCCTGATCGTCATATACATTAAGTGTCATAATTTAGTCCCCTTTCTTTCTAAAAGTGCCGGGGTTTCCCCCGGCACAAGTATTAAGTTTTACGCAGAAGCTACAACAGTCACTGCGCAAGTATCGGTGTAAGTGTTTCCATCAACCGTAATCGAAGCCGTTACAGTTCCAGAGCCTTCTGCAACGCCCGTTACAACGCCTGTCGAAGCATTTACAGACAGATAGGTTGTATCGGTTGTAGACCATGTTACGGCAGTGCCGGACGGAACAACGTAGGAATTGAGCTGAATTGTCTTGCCCTCTCCAACGCTTGCTCTACTCGGAACAACGGAAACACTCGGAGTAGGTGTTCCACCTACGGTGTCCGGAGTCTGTACGCTGTCAAAGAAGTCGGATGTATCAACCTTATCGCTGACAGGAACGTTAACAGACTTAGCTGTTCTGGTAGTCTTAACAAACTTATAGGTAGTATTGATACCGGTATAAGTAAGTTCCTGGCCGTTAGAATCTGTTCCGGCATCACGGGTAATATGATCAGAATCCGGGATATTAAACTTGCCCTTTAATCTCCAAACCAGAATCTTCTGACCGCTTGTGGTTTCTGTTACGTAACCGATAGCAAAATACTTGGAAACGCTCTCCTGCTCTACAAACATACCCGTATTCTCATCGTAATACTGACCGTTAATGTCAGCCAGAACCTCATACGGGATAACATCTGTGGTAATTGTCAGAGTATCTGCACCCTGAGCGTCAATTACGATAGCAGGAATATTGTCATAAAACTTTGTATCAGAGGATGTTTCGGTTGTCTTGCTGATCTCAGCAACACCGGCAAGCGGCTTTACGTCACCAGTAATGTAACCTGCAGACGTATCCTGAATAACCTCAGCATAAACAAGACCTTCAACACCTCTGTAGTCCTGATATGTATGTGCCATTTCTTTAACCTCCGTTAGTTATTTGTTTCAAGGTATATAACGTCTATACCTCGACCAGTATGTGTCGGCTCGTCACTTGCAAGGTCTCTGCCTTTGCCACCGACAAGCCATCCATTTTCTTTCAGTGCGCTTATGATTTCGTCAAGAAGTTCATAGGTAGTGTCCGGATCATTTGAGTAAGTATTTACGTTGAAATACCACGCTGTCCCCCTGGCATCGTTGTCGTAGTTCATTACGTCCTCAGAAGCTACATTCCAGAACGTGATAAATGTGTCCGGGTAAGCTTCATCGTCCTGCATAGAACCTTGCCTGTAGACCGGATATTTAAAACTTTCCAGTAATTCAATCAAGGTATTTACCATGCCAGTGTCCTCCGTACTGTCTCAAAACTTGTTCAAAGATTAGTCGCTGCATCCTGTTAAGTTCAGCTCTTGTCTTTGTTCCGTAGATTGCGTTATAAAGCTTTCTGTCTGCCTTAACTCCTGGGTGCATCCTGCGTTGATTCGGCTGATAGTGGCGTGGTGTGCCATACATCAGAAACACCGATGCAAGGCCGCCGTGTGCTATATCAAAACCAACCTTTTGCTCCACAATGTTTCCGTGAATGTCGGGTCTTGCACCGTCCATGATCGAAGATTGTGTTTTGAATTTTCCATAAGCTTTCGGATTGTAGTCATGCTCATGCTTCATCATTTCCTTGTGGAGTTTTACGTCAACAAGGAAAGCTGAGGTATGAAGGGCTTCTGCCGTAGCTTTCAGTAACGCTCCGGGAAACTTATCAAGTTCCTCAGCTATTGCCGCAAATCCACTAAACCTTATGTCAATCTTTGTTCTTTTCCCCATTAAGGCTTCCCACCTATCTTGCGCACCTTAAATTGCAAATACTGATGGCGCATCAATATATCTTCCGGCGTACCCAAGATTTCGTAAGTCTGTTCGCTATCACATACATAAACCCGGCAATCACTTGTAATATCAGGCCGGTACCACGTATCAATAGTGGCAGTGTCTATGACCGTGATAACTCCGTTCTCAACCTTCTCGGTCCCGCCATAAGTTCGGAAAGTTCCGTATATCAATTCACCATCTTTTGGCTCAGGGAATGTCTTTACTGACACTCCCTTAACCTTTTCTGTTGTCGGAATAAGAAGTTTCATAGCTGTCGTAAACGGTGCATACGGCTTGAAATCTCTTCTACTTATCTCCCATGCCATATACTCACCTCTTGTAACTAAGCTGTGCGGCCCGTTGCATGAAGTAAGCTGACAGTTCACCGTCACGCTCACCGTATGCCCACAGATCGGAAACGCCCCTTGCCACAATGCCACTTGTGATGTTGCTGTCACTCACCCCGGCTTCAACCAGGTAGTCAACAACCTCGTCAAAATAAATCTGCAGGGTATCGTCCTGATAATTTCCGGTAATACCGAGTGCATTTTTCACATCGTCAAGTGTTACATTCAGCATGGTTTATTCCTCCGCTTTCTTACTCTTCTTTGCTTTCTGCACTTTGGAAACAAGCTTCCGTTCGTCAGAAAGCAGTTCAGAACCTCGTTCATCAGATACTTCAATCACCTGTCCTACTTCGTAATTTTCAGACGTATATTTATCCATGAAGGGCCTCTCAACTTTTAATTTCATTACAATCCCACCTTTGCGATAGTGATGTTGCCGCTCGAAAGCGTTGCGCTATAAAGCGTGGTGGCATCTTTAAGAACGTCCACAGAACCTTCTGCCGGCTCTTCCTTAACGCCTGCGAGAGAGAATCCTTCAAAGTCGTAAGCTGCCACAAAGTAAATCTTTGTTGCTGTCAGACTTGACTTAATGTCAAGACTCTTTACAGGCTCTGCTGCAAGGAGCAGTGATCCGGTGGATGCTTCAAAGATTCCGGGAGCAACGGCGTTAAGCCTTGCAAGGCCGCTGTTGTTGGAATCCTGTTTAAGAATCAGTGCGTACAGAGAAATGAGATCAATATTCTGTACGGGTACAATCCTGTCTGCCATTTTTGTTTACCTCCTGTTAGATTATCCGAGTGTTTTCTTAGCCCACTTACCATCAACTACGGCAAGCACATCGCCGTTATCTGTTGCGGAAACTGTGGGAAGTTCGGCTGTTGCGGCTGCCGTTGCGATAGTTCCGGCAACTGTGGCAATCATCATGAGTCCTTCCGGGATTGTTCTTGCCGTGAAGTCTGTTCCGGTACCACCTAACGCCACATAGAGAGCTTTAAGAGCATCCACAGTTTTATCCATGATGCCACCCCCTTTAGCCCTTCTTAATGAGCCAGATATTGTTCAGACTGAGCATCTTACCGTCAAGGATGGTAATCGCCTTGTTAACCCACTCGTTCTTTTCCTCGTCGTAGTATCTCTTCATACCGAAAGAAAGCTGGGTATTGATAGCGTAGTCAGTCGGCTTCCAGTAAATACCGATAACGTCACCCTGACTTGCTGTGTCAAAATCGGGAATGATGTTCGGCTCTACGAAAGAAACCTGACGGCCAAAGAACCGGCTTCCATCTTCGGAAAGGTCTGCTGCCTGCCGGAAGATCGGGTTGTTGTTCGCATCTGCCATAGTCAGCAGGTAAGATTCAACTGTGGAAACAGGGAAGATAAATTCCATCTGCTGATTACGGGAACCAAGCGGAATATGCGCAAACAGTTTCTTTCTCCACTTTGTCCAGTCGTTAATGTCAGCGGCGGTCATGGTGATTACGTTCTTGCCATCTGCTACTCTTGCAAGCAGTCTCGGATCATTCAGAATACCTGTAGGCTGTCCAACGCCCGTACCGTGCATAATTACGTAGTCCATTTCTTCCACATACTTTTCAAGAATGAGCTGAGTAATCTCACGCTCAAACAGATCAAGTGCTACGATAGAAGAAAGCAGAGACTGAGAAATCCTGATTTCTGCCATGTTGTAGCTGAACTCAACAAACTCTTTAATATCGCCTGCATCCTGTCTTGGAGAAACGGTGCTTTCAGTAATCCACTTAAAGCTTGCTGTCAGATCAGCAATCGGGAATTTCACACCACCCTTAACATTCAGCTTGCGAACCTTTGCATACAGATTGCCGTAAACACCCTGTACTTCCTTGAGAAGTTCGTTGATAATGGTTGTCGGGATGATAGCTGTAACATCCTGAGTGTTTGCAGGGCCGATGCCGTCAGAACGCTTTGCGTACTTTGCGGGGATCGGTACATTTCTCTGCATGAAATCCTTGAATGCCTGTCTGTATTCCATAGAGCCATAGTCAACAGCATCACGCTTTTCGGGAGCTGTGAAGCTTGCTACGGTAGCTTTGGCAATATCAGCATTCCGGGTTTCGATTACTTCCGGCTCGGCAGAACGCTCTTCCTCGATTGCGTCAAGCTCTGCCTGTGTCTCGGCAATCTCAGCTTTGAGATCGTCAAGCTGTTCGGTAAGGCTTCTTACCTCGTTCACATCCTCAGAAGCTTTGCAACGCTCGGCAAGTTTTGCTTTCTTGTCGTTAAGACGTGCAAGTTTCTTTTCGAGAATATCCTTTCGCATCTTTTTTTTCCTCCTTAAAAGATTTCTCTAAAGTGGTACTTTGCTTTTTCAAGCGCCAACTGGTTACGTCCGGTCTCCACCGGATTCGCACTCTGCTGTCTTGCGGTCTCCACCGCAGACCTGGCATTCTCCAACGCCACCTTGCTTCGTGCATTTATCTCTGTAGATTCATAGGCTGGGAACGTCACTGCTGACACCTCAACCACAGAACCGATAGACAGTATGTGTCTCGTGGGATGTTCGGATTCAAGATCGTCCCACTCTTCGCTGTCAACGCTAAACATGAAGCTCATCCCTGTTACATCCCCTCTCTTAACCGCTGAATAAAGGGAACGTGCTTCTGCGTTGTTTTCAATATCAATCTCTGCCCGGATTGCCATACCACCTTCATCAACTGAAAGCTGCATGGTGGAACTACCGTTGTTCCGGCGGGAGCGTGCTAAAGGAATCTTGCTTGTATCGTGGTTCACAAGGAACCGCACATCCGTCAGGTCGGTATTGTTTAAAGCGCCGGAATCAATAACCTCGTCAAAGTATCCGAGATCAGTTCGGCTGTTATATACAATCGGTCTGCCTGTTAGAACCGCTGTGGATTCTTCGGCTTCGCCGTTAACGTCAAATTCATAGAACCGTGTTATAAGTTCTTTGCTCATCGTGTTTACCTCCAAAAAATAAAGAGCCGGTTACTTTTTTAAGTAATCGGCTCACAGGCTCACATTTATTAAGTTTCTACATTGTTTACATTTTATCTGCATCCCTCTTATGGATGCATCAGGAGTAATGATGAATAGCTTCTGTCCACATTCAGGACACTTATACCACGTCATTATTTTCGCCTCCTGTATTTCCATACTCCGGCAAACCAAACGCCACAGACGTAAGGATTGACACCACACCCATGAGCGCCCCTGTTCCGAGTGCCAACTTCCAATTCACCGCCTGTATGACTGCACACTCTCCTATACCAACAAGAAGGCCCTGTGCAATGCTCCTGATTGCTCTCTCTGCCGCCATACTCCACCAGTGTTTGTCTTTATACCACATAGCAAAAATCTCCTTTTTAGATTGCTGTTTTGCATAAAACTTGCAAATTTAAGGTTTTAAATGTGATTTTTTCAAGAACCACCACCAAACTTGATTCCTGTCACCTTGTTAACATTCAGTGTGACGTTTGTGGATGTGAATATTGCCATTCCATCTGAGAATCTTGTCGGATACGCAATAAAGCTTCCTTCAAGCGCATAGTGTCTACAGTTACCACCGTCTCCGCTATCAAGCGGCAACACGTGAGGAAAAGTGATGCAATAAAATTTATCTCCACCAGAATTTGATATGTCAAAAATAATCACATCATAATCCAATGGATTGCAACTTACTATAATGGGATTTGACCACGCATTCGTGGTCTGCGTTGTGTCAGATATGACAGTATATGAGGACTCTCCTCCACCACCCCCACCAGAAAGCTTTTTAGCAAGTAAAATGTCAAAATAATTCATGCACCCGCCCCCACTTCCTTCCAAGTTTCGTCTTCGTCAAAGTAATAAAATTTACCCGTATCCTCTTCAAGGAACAGTTCGTTCACTTCTGCTGTTGCGGGCTTCTGGTCTGTACTTTTTCCCTGCAATCCTGCCGTTGCTCCGTTTTTTGTAATCATTTATTCCGTCCTTTCCGAGTGATCATCATCACTCTCATCTTCACGTTCTGTTTTAGCATCACCATCGTCAACGCCACCATCACGCTCTTTAGCTTCATCGTTCTGGTTTTCGCCGCCTTCACCTTCGGCAGCTTCGTTTGTATCGCCAAACTGATACTGCTGCGCAATATCACTTGAAATCCAGTTCAGTGACATATAGCGCTTGCCTTCCAGTTCCGGAAGCGGTCTCAGTCCAAACGCTACACGTTTCTCATTCTCATATAATGCTCCCGTATTACTAAGAAGCTGTACCATGTGAAGCACCTGATTTACCGTCATGAAAACTAAATCTTCCGGGTAAAACTCCACCTTGTTTCCAAACGTCCGTTCTCTATCCGTAAACAGCTTCTTTGTAAACGCCTGAGAAAAACTTATAATTAGCGGTTCAAGTACCTTCTGATAGAATGCACTATACTGAATCTTTGAATAATCTCCCGTCAGGATGCAGAGCGGAACTCCCCAGTTCCGTAATATTTTTTCATCCACAAACTTTAGTGTCTGTTCGTCCACCATAGCCACACTTCGGTTTATAGGTGTGAAGTCTGTTTTAAGATCGAGAGGAAGGATGCCTGATTCATTCCTGAGAAGGTGCTGTTCAAGCCTGCTCAGCGCTTCCTGCGTCTTGCCATCATCAAGCAAAGTGTTATATTTTACTACGGCGTTCACGGCGTAGCTTGCTTTCATAGCTGACGCAACGCCTTTAAGAAGTGAGTGATTCAGTTCAAGCGTTTCCAGAACCGCCCTATGGTCTGGCTGTCCCATTTCATTACCACCCATGTACTCATTCACAGAGTAGTTATATTTCAGGTGGATAACTTCATCATAAGGCAGTGTCGTTTCAAAATTGTTTGTGAAAATAAACTGCACATACAGTTTTCCGCTTGTATCCTCAATAAAGTTTACCTGCGTAGGCTTGATAGGGTATAAAGCCCTATACTGTTTCTTTACGCTGTTACCACGCTTCACAATGTCATAAACCGGAACAATAAAGGCGTTATAGTTCATCAGGAGAAGCCAGGTTGTCTTTTCAATAAACTCACTCGTTGTCATGAGTGGATTAGGGTTTTCCAGAACCTTCTGCAGATCACTGTCAACCGGAACAGGGTCCTTACCGCCGCTGTACATAATGTGAGTAGGTTTCAACTTTTTCATTTCATCAACTATACACTTGATAACTTGTTGAACCACATCACTTGCATATATGTCAGTTCCGAACTGAGAAAAAATGGGGGACCATCCGTCCAGTGTTGTAGCAAACTTATATGGTTTCGGCCTTTTATGAAATAGTTTTGTAAACCAACTCACGTTCTTTCTCCTTGCTTATCTACTAAGCCTTTTAATTCATTTCTATATCTTCTGTAGACCTCGTAAAGAATTGCCAGACACACTGCACCGTCTATCCTTTTTGGCGTTTCCATCTTCACGATCAGGCAGCCATTGTTATCTACTCTGATTCCTGCGTTGCCGAAACACCATTTATCAACCGGGTTGTTGTTGTACCATATAAGCTTCGCTTTGAAATCTGCTTCGCAAAGCTTTATTGCGTTTGTTAGTGTCTGTGCATTCTGAATAATCATGTTAAGGTCAGCCGCATCCGTGTTTCCTCTGCTCCATCCGTAGTATTCCATCCGGTTAAGCCAGTCCTTTGCAAACCTCTGATCGTAGCCACCTTTATATAATCTGATGCCGTATTTCTCATATAAGCTATAAAACCAGTCAGCAATCACAGCAAGGTCAACGTCATTCCCTTCTGTGATTGTCAGCGCACCGGCCTGTTGCCACTCTTTGTAGTGCGCTCCTGCAGTCTTATCGTCTGATTCTGTCAGTTTGCTTTCCGGGATGAAGTAGTGGCTGAGAATATATTTTCTCGGATCGCCACTCTTCATCATAAGGATTTTAGCAGAACATAGGTCCGTAGTTTCCGCAAGGTCAACCGCTCCAAGACAAAAGCAGTTTCTAAAATTTTCTAAGTCATACTGACAGGGATATTCATAGTCCTCTATGTTAAGCCAAGATTCAGCGGCATTCTGTTTAATATTAAAGTCTTTGGAAAGAACAAACATCCGGTCAGCCTTGCTTTTCCTTGCAAGTGCTACTTGTTCTTCCATGTATTCCCACTTCTTAACTACGCCAAGCGTGGGGTTAGATTTCATCCACAGTCTGTTTTGTCTGTTCCCAGTCCACACTTCCATTTCGGAATCCTGTGTGTAAAGCCATGGCAGGAAGCGTTCGGATGCTTCATCGTCTGCTTCTTTGTAAATTATCTTCCGGGCCTTTTTGATTTCTTCATCAAGGTAGCCGTCAATAACAAAACCTTCTGTCGTGATATTTATAAATAGCGGTTCATCCTTTAGTGACTGTGACTGCTCTATTGATTTCGCAATCACGTTTTGAATCATTTCGTGCGATTCATCAAGGAAAGCCGTATCTATGTTACGTCCTTCCTTGTTCTTTGTCCGGTCAGACAGCTTAAATATCTTTGTATTATTTATCTTATTCAGGATGAATCTCTGATTACGTTTTGTGTCAAGGCACTTTGGGTCAATCAGTGAACGCATAGTGTCTATGCCGTCATAGACTATGGATGCCTGAGCATCATCGTTGCTGCTTGCCACAATATCAGAACCGGGATTACCGAGGAAAAATTCAGAAAGTCCTATTCCGGCACAAAGTTCTGACTTCCCGTTCTTTCTTGCAATCATGAACAGAATCTTTTTGAAACGCCTTAGCTTACTATCAGGCATTTTGAAACTGTAGATTGCTTCAATGAACGCTTTCTGGAAGAGCATCAGCTCCATAGGCTGATTGTAAAACGGTGATTTCGTCAGCCTTACGCAGTTTTCCATGAAGTCAATCCGGAGAAGTGCATCATCCCTGTTATAGATATACCGTTCTGAAATAATGTCCTCTTCCAGATTTTCAAGTTCAAGCCATAAGTCTTGCCCTATGATGATCTCCCCTGATTCAGCACGTCCTTTGTATTCAAGAAGGTATGAGTTATCTGCCGTCCAATCTGCCATTAAACCACACTCTCAGTGGTGATTCTTCATCGTCTACGTCCGTTCCTGTTGCCCTCAGAAGAATCTTGACTACGTTCGTATACTGCTGCAAGTATTCCTTATACAGTTTCGCTGCCGGAGTAGCTTTCTGTTTTTCAGGATCACTCGGATGCAGCTTGATCTTCGGAAGCGCCCTAAAGATTTCAAGCTGTTCTTCCAGATAAACCATTTCATCCACCATAGGGACGAGTGCCATGTTATCACCTATTAAATTAAGAAGTTCTTTTTTTCTATCCATATTATTGTAGTGGTGAGTAATTAACCGTGATACCGTTTGTCTTAGGTGCCGTGCAGTATGCCCGCATACCTTTTCTCACAAAGAAGCAGTCACCTATCGGCGCTTTCTGCGAATCCTGCCACAGGTATCGGGAGATTGATACGGTTGTTGTGGTAGCTCCAAACACCCTGACGGCGCATCCATTCACTCCTTTTTTAGTGGTGAAAATGTCAATATAACCATCAGCTGGGAAAGTATACATATTATCCTCGGACAGATAACCGCCGGTACTATTCAGGGTCACCTGAGCGCCAAGATTGTTACCGCCCATTTCCACTTTGTTCTTATTATCATCAAAACCGTAAGCCATATCTCTTCCACCATTCCTCTATATAATTACGCCACTCTGCTTTATCTCTGTCTGCACATTGTTCCAGTCTCATAAGGCACTCTTCCTTTGGAGTGTCTATGAATATCTCCCTTGCTCCAAGTTCCTTACTGAGCCGTTCCCGTTCTGAAATAAGTGGATAGCCGCCACATATATAAGCGTTGTTCCACCTTCCGTACCGGCACTTCACCATATCGAGCAGATCATCCCTTATACGGAATACAACTGACTTCACCCGGTTCGGTTTGACGTACCGGGGACAGCCAGATACACACTCCCATATACTGTCTATATCTATGAGTAAATCTCCCTCTACCATGTTTTCTTTTATCCAGGTAGTCTTTCCTGAAAGCGGTGAGCCATATACAAGGAAGATTTCTCGTTTCGTATAGCCAAGCTTTTCGTGTATAAGATTATGTGTCTTATGCGACACAATCATAATATTGTCAGGGTTTAAGCTGATCGTTCTATCTTTTACGTTCTCTTCTGTCAGGAATATTTTGTGATGTAAAATTATGTCATACTGCTTCACAATGGGTTTTCCTGTCACTTCGTCATAAACAAAACCATCATCGTGCATCCGTTCGTTTATAACCACCTGCCTAAATTTTTCCCATTCTCTCGATCTGTAAAAATCTGACAGATTATTAAACATCCGCATATCTCCATCTGAAACCACTGCACGTCTTACTTCTTCCTTTAAGACAGTTATCAATCGCAGTTCTTACAACATTGACAGAATCGGCCGCTTCCTGTAATGATCCGTATATAATTCCGGTTTCGACACAAATAATCGGTCTTTTTCTTTTGTCGGCGCCACGCTTTAGTTTTGTTCCGTAATTTGCGTTATACACTCTTGTACACCATTCAAGATTATCAACGTGGTTGTTGTGCTTATTCTCGTCCTTGTGATTTACTTCCGGCCATCCGTTAGGGTTTTCAAGGAAGTATGTTGCTACGAGCCTGTGGATATATACAGTTTTTTGAGAGTGGTTATTTTTCAGATTCAGCCGCAGGTAACCATTACCATTATCAATCGGATTAATATATCTATAATCCTTCTGATAACCAAATTTCCCGTGATGTTTTGTGCGTACTCTCCCCATGTTTGAGATTTCGTACAAAACATCATATCCGTAAATTTCTTTCCATATTTCTGTCATGCAATCACCACTCCGCATTATCCGCACGTTGTTGTTGTATTTTCAGTTCAACTTCTCTGAGTTTTAATGCTTCCGGTTCATTAGCATATCCACCCCAGTTTTTCAGCATGAAGATTCCGGCAGTAACATCGGGCTTGAAATAAATGTCCTCTTCATACTCTACAACGTCCTCCCACTCCCTGACTTTCTTACCCTCTTCATACTCCACACGTTTCAGTTTGGCGTGCTTCGTCACTGTCTTGGTGAAGCCATAGGCAGACCGGAGCATAGTATTTTCAAGCTTTTCAATGATCTCTTTCCGTCCTTTTTTAAGAGTATCATTTGTCTTAGCATCCATATTCGCATAGAACGTGGATTCTGAAATACCAAGCTCCTTTGCAATCTGTCTATTTGATTTTCCTTGTTTGGCAAGCTTTTCTATTTTTTCCTGATTGCCATCAAAGGGATTTTTCTTCGGCCTGCCCCTTCGCATATATCCACCTACTTCACTCTCAGTGTTTCTCCTGCATAGATTAAATCGGGATTCTTTATGTTGTTTAGAGCAACAAGCTTATCAATCGTAGTATCAAGCTTCTGTGCTATATCCCACAGTGTGTCTCCGGGCTTTACTACGTAAAATTTATTGCTTACTCCGAGGATTTCATTTACCCTTGCCTGCACTTCATCGTATCTGTCGCCAAGCACCTTTTCTCTTTCCTTGCCGTTTCCGTACTTGCCTTCAATCACTTCTCTTGCGAGCTGTTCCGTAGTCTTGTCTGCTATAGACGGAGTAGCACCGCCGTCGGAAGCTTCGCCGTAAAGAACATTCATATCTACGTTGCCGTTTACGCCGTCAATAACGCCCTTGTCGGTGTACTGCCACATATAGCACTTCTCGTTTTTACATTCGTTATTCCACCAAGCAAACCATCTTCTATACTGTGACAGCTGTGTTTCATCCACCCAGTTCTTCGCATAGTCCAGATTTAAATAGTATCCGGCCTTATATCCAAACCTTGCGGCTTCATCACAAAATGCTCTGTTCAGTTCCGTTATAAGTGCCTTTGACGGGCTTATCCCCTGTTTCCGCATCCAGCTCATGGAATCACCCTCAAAATCAAAGTACATTCCAAGTGTGATCCTGTCCTTCCACGCATTCGCTACATCATTACAATACCGGGCTTCTTTCTTTGCCATTTCAGGTGTATAAGCATATGAGAACCAGTACACGCCTACGTCAAGACCGGCATTCAGTGCGCCTTCTATGTTCGCCTGCGCCCATTCGTCTAAATTGCCCTTTCCGTAACCGCACCGGATAATCACGCCGTCAATACCTGCGGCCTTTACTTTATTAAAGTAAATCTTTCCCTGTGCATAGCTTACATCAATTACTTTTTTGCTCATGCTGATTTCTCCAAATCTTCTAATCTGTGGTTGATTACCTTGATCTGTTCTTCTATTACCGGGATGCGTTCGCCAAATGAATTGTGATGCTCCACTTTCCGTTCAAGCTGTTCTATCCGGTAAGACATGAGTTTCATGCCACCAAACGAACCGGCAAGCGTCCCAAGTAATGAAAGAGCGCCTACAATTACCGTAGCTAAAGCTGCACTCATATTCTGTTCCTTTTCTCTTTGGGGATTGTCTAAGAAGTGGGCCACTTTGGTACAAAACAAGTGGTTTTTGTGTCCACTTCATGTAGTTTTTGGTACTACTTGTTAAAGTTTTGTCTACTATTATGCGTGGTTATAATTACTGTATACAAAAATATGTTCGATTTGTCAAATAAAATCAAATAAAAACAAACAAAAAATTCTAAATTTTGGTTTTTTAAAATCTTGTTTTTTCATTTTCTGCGCAAGAAAAG
>JAZSMJ010000008.1:0-16769 GCA_045535815.1 Eubacteriales bacterium | reverse complement strand
ACTAGCTTTTTTCTCTTACTTTCGTCTGATTTATTCAGACTAGGTTTGGAATTGTCGAGATCTTTTTGTCTCTCTTTTATTGTTCAATTTTCAAGGACCATCTGCGCCCCTCGTTTCGAGCGCTTTGTTAGTATACCATATCCTTCCCCCAATTGTCAATACCTTTTTTGAAAAAATTTATTTTTTTCGACTTTTCGTCTTTTTACTTAAACAAACTACAAGCCAAAGCATATCTTTTCCGTCATTACCAACAATTTTACATTACGGGAATTATTACTTATGCCTTTTTCTTTATCGGATCATTTCTTCATAATTATTATTTTCGATGGAGAGCTGTCTTGGTCATATCCGCTTACGCTTATACTATTAGTTCCTTCTTTAATTGCACCGCTTATATCGCAGGCAAGAACACTGCGGAAAATATATTCGCTCGTATAATCGGTCGATATTACTGTCACACCGTTTAATTTGATCTCTAGGTTACTGGTTACATTATATATTATCATATAATAACTACCGCACGGATCATCAATTTTAAAGGTACGCTGTGAAAGATCCATCATTGCAACCACGTCTCCGCCTGTTGCATGATCGAATACGGTTGCATTATTCTTTTTATCCTCTGCAACTTGAAGTGATACCTTTCGGAATTTTTCCCACTGTTCACTCTGCTCTTCGGAAAGAGTGAATATATCTCCTGAATTACCGTCAAGTCTGATATCTGATACGTTATGGTGCCTCAGAAGTCCCTTACCGTTTCTTTCTTCGCAGTCTATCATTTTAAAACCGCTTACGTTCTCGATAGCTACGGCGCATCTTACGTCAGATTCAACCGCCTCAAACGTACAGTCTCTGAATCTTACGTTTTTTGCGTTGTTTACGTACATGGCATACGACGGATAATCCTTCATATTATAAAGGAATTCGGGATAGCCTTCGGTGTAGTCTAAAAGCTCGGGAGTTGTTATACTTTCTTCCTTACCGCTTCCGGTCATCACAAAGTGAATATTATCAAAGCTTACGTCCTCGATGAGATTGCCCGGCATTGCGTTTATCATACATCCGTCCACGTGGTGAAAGCCTTCCTTATCACATTCACAGCTCTTAACTGTCATATCGGCAAATTTTATTCTGCGAAGCCTTCCGCCGTGCGGTCTTGAGCCCTTGGAATGTCTGCTGAATTTGAAGGAATTGGACGTGAGGAAGAACGGCCTCATAACGTTTTCCATTACTATATTTGAGCAGACGATATCCTCCATATCGTAGTCCTCGCACACCTGGAATTTAAAGCCGTCGTTTGCACGCTTGATAACACAATTTGTAACGCTGATATTTCTGAACGCTCCACAGCTTTCGGGACCGACTCTTACAGCGCCCCAATCAGCATCGATAATACACCCGCTTACCGTTACGTTTTCACAGGGATGATCCGGCTCGAGAGTTTTCAATCCTATTGCGTCGTCCAAGGTATCGAGAATGCAATTTGATATTGTTATATTGGATGAGCTGTTGATATCAATGCCGTCTCCGTTAATGCATTTCTTGCTGAATATTCTTATACCGCTTACGATAATATCTGTACTGCATATCAGATATATCGTAAACACGCCGGGATTTCTGAGAGTTACGTCCTTTATTGCAATATTCTTACTGTCCGAGAAAAGCACGAGATACGGTCTTCCCTTTTCGGGCTCATAACCGAAATCGAAGCCCCTTCTGCAGTCAAGCGTACCGTATCCTATGACACCGCTATCCTCAATACCGTCACCAAGCACGAGAGCATGGCAGGCATTGATGCCACCGAGATATTCGGGAGCAGGGTCGGTTTCTTTTCTTAAAAGAACGCATTCTTCTGCCGTTATCTCCCAAGGACAGCCTCTTTTTGCACGCACGTATTTATTGATATCGTCGTGACCGTATATAAACGAGCCGGGCTCAAGATAAAGATAAACGTGGCTTTTCAGCACGATGCTTCCGCTGACGAATATACCTGCAGGTACGATAACCTTACCGCCTCCGCTTTGCGCACAATGCTTTACCGCATTATTTATAGCTTCGGTATTATCGAATACGCCGTCGCCTACAGCTCCGAAATCGAGTATATTAACGTTCATATTAAATCCTCCCGGACATTTTTCTCATTTTATTATAATATACCATACAAATCCCTTTTTGTATTTAGCAAAAACACTTCCATTTTATTTTTTATTTAACAAATAATCCGCACCGCACCAAAAATATGTACAAATTATGACAGGCGTTATGTTTCATATTCACCGATTGACATATGTACGCTTTATTTGGTATAATATTCTTAACGGAAGCATCCGAATCTTTAAATAAAACGGAGGTCTTATTATGTGGACCGAAAACAATTACCGAAGAATTTTTCTTGATATGCATATCGACGATTGGAACGAAGAATTTCTTTCCAAGGTCGACCCCGAAAAGCTTGTTTCCATGCTGAAAAACGCAGGCGCTCAGATGATAGTCGCAAAATGCCGTCCCCACACGGGTCTTGCTCACTTCCCGACAAAATACGGACGTCAGCACAAGGGTCTCAAGGGACGTGATTACGTTGCCGAGATGGTCAAGCTCTGCCACGATAACGGAATAGCCGTCAAGGGATATTTCTCGCAGATATTCGACAACTATTCTTACGACCATCACCCCGATTGGCGTTTCGTCGACGGCGAAGGCTACAATTCCCGAGAGCTTGAGAAAAAGCACGGATGGATGCCCAGATACGGACTTATCTGTCCCAACAACGAGGATTACCGTGCGTTCTGCCGTGACGCAGTTACCGAAATAGTTACAAGATACGATCTTGATACGATATTCCTTGATATGCCCTTCTTTACCGATATCTGCTACTGCGGAAGCTGCCGCAAAAAGTATTACGAGCAGACCGGACGTGAGCTTCCCAGAAGGATAAACTTCAAAGAAAAGGAAAGCCGTGAATTCCAGGCTATTCGTGAGAGATGGATCGCCGAATTTACAGAAATGATGCGTGATACCGTTAAGGGTGCAAATCCCAAGGTTACTATTGAGCAGAATCTTTCCTGCATTATGTCACCGTGGAAGACAGCCACAACGGACGCAGTTGCGGAAACCTGCGACTATGCGGGCGGTGACCTTTACGGAGGCTACCTTGAGGAATCGCTTATCTGTAAGTACTACAGAAACCTTTCAAAAACTCTTCCCTTCGTATTTATATGCTCACGCTGTGACCCCAACCTTCAGTATCATACCACCACAAAAACAATTGAAGAATTCGTTATTCACGGTATGACCGCTCTCGTTCACAACGGTGCGCTTTCGATATGTGACGGTATCAACCCCGAGGGCTCTCTCTGCGACGAGGTTTACGGAAACGACGGTCCCGTAAAGGCTGCCTTCGATATTACCAAGCCTTACGAGCCCTTGGTAAGCGGTGATTATCTTACAAACGCTGCAATATGGTTTAATTCAAACTCAAAATACGACCTTGACAATCCCGAGGATCCGATGGCTCCCGACACGGCAAAATACCTGTACAACACAAAGGCTGCAGCAGGCATACTCAGAATGGAAAACATTCCCTATAACTGTCTGCCGTCAAAGTGTCTGTCAAATATAGCTGAGGACGTTCTTATCATTCCCGATATGGCATTCATCTCCGATGCGGATATGGATAATATAGAAAAGTACGTAATGAACGGCGGAAATATCTATATCAGCGGTAACCTCGGAAACAAGCGTCTTGAAAAGCTGCTTGAGGTTCAGATCGAGGGTCAGACACAGCAGAACGTTACATACCTTAATCCCACTCCTGCCGGCATGAAATATTTCGAGGGCTTTACACGTCAGTCTCCGCTTGCAGTTGAGTCAAAGCAGTGGATGTTTGTCGTAAAGGGCGAATGTGAGATACTTGCAACAATGACTCTTCCCTATACTCTCACCGGTAAGCCTGAGTTTGCCGCTATACATTCCAATCCTCCCGGAGTACATACAGAGCTTCCTGCCGCAATCGAAAAGAAGGTCGGCAAGGGACGCATCATCTGGGTTAACGCTCCTATTGAGTCTGCACGTCCTTATATGAGCAGAAAGGTATTCGGCAAGATGATCCGTTCACTCTGCTCAGAGCTCAAGTTCACGTCAAACGCTCCCGATAACGTTGAGATAATGACATGGTTAAAGGACGGCAAGCAGTATATCTCCGCTATCAATCAGCAGGAGGTTATGCCTATCGTGCCTGTAAGTGACATTGAAGTTACCCTTCCTTTTGAAATCAAGGGCGCAAAGCTTGCAGTTACCGGAGAGACACTTGAGGTAAATGTTGAGGGTGGAAAATCTACCGTTAAGTTCCCCAGAATAGAAATGTTCTCCATTGCCGAGATAGAAAAATAAGTATAATGATATAAAAAGAACCGACATTAACTGTCGGTTCTTTTTTGATACAAAAAACGTACTTATTTGCTGTTCTTTATATCGTTCTCGTACTTTTCAACCATCTTCTTTACCATCTGGCCGCCGATAGAGCCTGCCTGACGGGAAGTAAGATCACCGTTGTATCCCTGATTGAGAGTTACGCCAACTTCGCTTGCTGCTTCCATCTTGAACTTATCAAGAGCTGCTTTTGCTTCGGGTACAAGCTTCTGATTACCTGTAGACATTTTTGTTCTCCTTCATTTGCTTGGGAATTATCTATAATAAATTGAACTCTTTTTTGAGTTCTGATATTATTATAAGCTCTATCACATTCTTTATGTGTGCCAAATTTTTGTATATATGACAATAATCGAGAATCACTTTTTATTATAATATAATATGTAAAAAAGACGAAAGCATAATGGATACTTTTATAAGAAATAAATACCCCCCGATAAATTTTAATGCATACTATCGGAGGGTTATATATTAAAATTATATGTTGATCACATCAATCGCAATCCGGGGACTATCTCTGTCACAACATAATATACCGTCTGTCCGTTTAACTCAAAAGTGGATAAGTGACAATACTCAGATGGTACTTCCGATTCAACTGAATAGAAATAACTTTCTATCTGGTTGTGAGAGGTTACTGATGGGAAAGAACAATACCAAAGCGGAGAACGTTCTTCAGAAAATGATTCAATGGGAAAATCGATCATTTTTTCATAATATTGTTCTGTTTGACCATCATAAACGTATACACACCCGACAATGATATCTGTATCAGTTTTGCAAATAAACATAGTGTCAACAACTTCTTCACCATTCTTCAGCTCGAAAGTATCAAGTATCATTACATCGTCATAGTCTTGTTCTACTAAAACGCGAATGCACTCTTGATAAGCTTCTATCTCGCGTTCATGTTTATTTTCCGATTCTGAAACTCTTAAAAGTCCTAAAGTAAAATAAATCACGAAAAACGCAACAAGACAAATAACGAGTATTTTTCGGAGCTTACGGTGATTTGTAGGATATAGAGTTATCTCTACGGATTCATCCGAAATTTGGAACGTTTTTGAGAAATCTTCTGGAGATTGATTATCCATATCTGCCAATTTTTTTGTTGCTATTTTGCCGTAATTCAACTGAGGGATTTCTTTTGCCAATGTTTCGTAATATCCACGAGCTTCTTCCAAATCTCCTTGCATAATGGCTAATCTCGCCTTGCAAAACATACGATGGTATTGATTGAGCACAATAGATGTAGGATTATTCATCCAAGCCATACAAGCATCCACATTATGCTTTAAATACAAATCATAAAATGTCATACGAGCAAACCGTGTGCGGCAATTTGCCTGTTCACTTGGTTTAGCCTTCATCAAAGCGATTTCATACTGTTCACAGATTTTGCTAAGTTTTTCGTCATCACCAATGTCAAAATATACGTTGGCAAGATAAGTCAGATAACAATATCTATATCGTTTAGATATCTTGGGATCATCCAATTTCATTTTGCAAATAGTTATAACGTTTTGGTAATGTCCACAAAAATATTCTCCATATAATTGCCACAAAGCTGTAGGCGTATCGAATTTACCTAAATATACTGTATTAAGATATGTATCGGCATCCAGCTTTTTACTTAGCACGGATATTATACATTTGTTGAACACAATACGTCCACCTATGAAAAACAGCAAAAGGCTCACAATCAACGCAGAAATAATAGCAATTACGTTACCATACAAAGCAATCATACAATACAGCGAAGAAATGCCAATAGATAATACGATACAGCATATTTTATATCTTTTCACGTATTTTTTTGCTTTTTTTATAATATCAGAATTGCTTTGCATAATGATTTCCTTTCGTTGTTATATTTTAATGATATCGACGTTATGTCAATGTTTTTATTACGAGTTTCGCATTTGTATTACAGACGCAAAGATATATCAAAATCTAATAAATATTTTCATAGCAACCTTGTGTAAATAGAGGCTTTCCATTAGTTTCATTATATCACAAAATCGGCAGAGAAACAATATCTCTGCCGATTTTTGTAAATATTTTAATTGACTGTTATTTAATTCAAAGCGGATGCAATCGCTTCCATTTCGGATGCCGTTATTGCACGTGAATAGATGCGGACCTCATCTATGGAGCCTGTAAATCTGTTGATATTTCTTACAAGTCTGCCTATTGCCCATTCGCAATCGTCACGTCTGATCTCTCCGCTTATTCCGGTATAGTTATTTACAAGCTTTCCGTCAACGTACATTTTAACGCACGAGCCGTCATAGGTTACACCGAGGTGATGCCAATTTCCGTCCGAAACCACCTTATCCGCCGTAAAGTTAGCTCTGGGGGTAAGATCTGTCGAGTAGAACATCGGCTTGCCCTGATATATAACGAAATTCATATGACCGGATATCGGATATATATTTCTTGCAAGTATGGTCTGCATACTGTCTGTTATAGTATCGTGCTTGATCATTACCGATATTGAGAAGCCCTGCGACATATCGAGAGCTGTTTTGCGAATCGATATGCTTGATACCGCTCCGTCAAAGTTAATGCCGTTACCAATGCCGAAGGCAGTATTATCCTCTCTTGTGACCTTATCGGTCAGAAGCGTTCCAAGACCTGCATTGCCTGTTACGTCATAGAGTCTGTTCTCTTCTATCTTTTCAAAATCCCAATAAGCCTCAAGCTTATAAGATATGAAATTAGTATACGCAGTCATGGCGTTTCCGTTTGCCGATGCATCCTTTACACCGGATACTGTGAGACTGTATTCAGAGCTTTCACCGGCGCCTGAAAGCGTAAGATCAACAGTCACGCCGTCATCTCTCAAGGCTGCAGAAGCTACTGCTACTCCATCGGATACAGCGTAATTTGCGATGTCGTTTGCACTTGCTGCATCTACTGCCTCGCTGAACACCACAGTTACGCTGTTGGCATCATTCATCTTGACAGATACAACGGAAGGTGCAATCGCATCGGCTTTGCTTTGAGCACTTACAGTATTGCTTTGTGCCGATTCGTTTCCGCCGTTATCGTATGCGGTAACGTAATACTGATGAGCTTCGCTCTCGCCAAGACCGTATACGGTATATTCGGTATCCTCGTATCTGACGTAAGCTATTCTCTCTCCGTCCTGATAGACGAAGTATCCTCGTGCGTCTACAACTGCATTCCAGCTGAGCTTGATCTGCGATTCAGAGAGCGCCTCAGCGGAAAGCGAGCTCGGAGCAGAAGGAGCAGCTGTGTCTGCCATATCGGTCATATTCCACCACTTAACACCGTTTACGCCCTGAGTACTGTTCACCTTTATATATCGTGTCTCGCCTGCATCAAGCCAGAAATAGCTGTCCTCGGGAAGGAATGTGTCCGAAACATCCGCACAGTCAAAGTGAACTGCAACTGCAGGATAATCTCCTGTGTTTTCAACTATAAAGCCGTCTCCTTCAGCTCTGCACTCTACCGTTGTCACGGGAAGTGTAAACAGACTGCCCTGACCGTCGTTATAGTTTAAGAAGTAATAGTTTCTCGAAGCTACCTCGCCGTCAATCACTACCTCAGTCACGAAGAAGAGAGGAGCACTTGCGGTGATGTTCGAGGTGATCTTTATATCAAAGAGTTTATTTACAGAATTTATGCTTGAGCTGCCGCTATACGACCCACCGGCTACTACGTCAAACGCCGCATTATAAACACGGGCATTTACGGTCCACTGCTTATCTGCAAGCGCATCGCCGTCATCAAGCAGATATACCGGTATCTCGGCATTCTCACCGTAATAGGATACCTTATCAAATATCGCTACAGCGGCAAGAGGCTGATATACGTCCTGTATGAAATAATGCATTATCTTGGGCGTTCCGTAATAGTCTACGGGTGCCCACGAAGCCGTCGGATATACGTCTGTCAGCTTGTAATAGCATATTGCAGTCGCACTCGGGAAGTTAGCACGTGCACGCTGAAGCGTGTGCGTTATACCCACCGTCTGTGCGAGCTGTGAGCCTAAGATAAGGTCATCAAGCGAATCGATCTTCAAAAATTCCTGACCGTAATAGGTCATGGTTTTTACGTCACCCGTCATCTCAAGCGATGAGAAGTTTCCGAATGCAAGAGTATGGTAATCTATAGAGTTGCCTGCAACTATCGGCCAAGTATTAAGCTCTTGCTCGGTTGCGTACTTTGATATTGATTCTCTCATCGGGAAGCTGGGCACGCCGAATTCACCGATAAACGGAGACTCGTACGTAAGATTTTCCTCAAGCGGCATACCGCCCATATAGGTATCGTAAAGATGGCTCGCATCTCCGTGCGGGTCTGTACGGTGCCACGGACGTGTTCCGTCGTTTTCTATTGTCAGCTTACCGACCTCGTTAAGTATATCCTCTGTCATTCCGGCAACGCTCTCGTTTCCTCCGCCCCACATAAGAAGCGAAGCACGGTTGCGTAGACGCTTGGTATTATATATAACTGTCTCATACAAAACTGCCTCGGGCTGAGTCTTGTAGCTATCCCATGAGATAGGCCATTCCTGATATACGAAGATGCCGTATTCATCGCAAAGGTCGTAGAATATTTCGGTTTCTACCATACCTACGCCCCATGCTCTGAGAATCTGGAGATTCTGACTCTTACCGAGCGAGAGCATTCTGTCGTAACGCTCGTATGAGAAGTCCATCATAGCGTCTATAGGACACCAGTTTGCACCGTGCAGGAACATCTTTTTGCCGTTTATAATGAACGTCCAATTATAAACGTCACTATATTCGCCAACGTCCTCAAGAGGTGCCATTTCTATGGTTCTGATACCAAACTGAACCTTCTTTTCGGATATGATATTGCCACCCTCATCAGCAAAGCTGAGGGTAAGGATATAAAGATTCTGCTCACCCACACCGTTTGGCCACCAAAGCTGAGGTGATGGGATGTTGAATCTGAGACGGAGTGATGTTTCACTCTCTTGTGTGCTTACGGGATAGGTAAAGCTGCAGGATTCGCCCTCAAAATTCTTGGGAGAGATGGATGCTATAAGCGTTCCGTTTATAGCTTCCTTATCGGGACTTACTATTTCGGTATAGAAGTCCATCGTACCGTTTGTATCAACGGCAGAAACAAAGGGATTTTCTATTTCAACTTTTGAGAGTGTCTTTACGTTTACAGACTGCCAGATGCCAAGCGGGGGAATCTTAGCGTAGGTCCAGCCCCATCCTGCGTGGAATGCAACCGTATCAAACCAGTTTCCTGCAACGGGGTACATTCTTACGACTACGGAATTTGCTCCGTCACGCACGATATCGGTAATATCATATTCAGGTCCGCCGTACATACCCTGATGGAAGCCCTGATATACGTCGTTTACCCAAACGTCAACTCTGTCGCACACTCCGCCGAAGGAAAGAACGACACGTCCGTCACTTATCTGATATTCAAAATCCTTTTTGAACCACCAGGTATTGCCTACAGCTTCTCTTGCCTGTGCATCGTTATATCCTACGGTAGGATCGCCTATAACTCCTGCCTCGTACAAAGCGTTAGGCACGCTTCTGGGCACGGTTACGTTATAAGCCGTACTGAAATCGAGCTGAGCCGGCGTGAATATCTTTTCTTTTCCGTAAAGCTCAAACTCAACTATACGTGCATAGCCCTTTGCAGCCTGCTCGGTCTGCTCAAGAGTTACCTTAACGTAACGTGCGGTATAATACCCGTCAAGCTTTACGTCGGTCGTGCTCTTTGTATTTCTCGTCGTTGTATAAACGGAAGTCCATTCTTCCTTATCCTGACTTATCCAAACTGTGAACGCACGGGTATTCTCTGCTCTGTCGCTTCCGTCGTAAACGCCGAGAGCTCCGTTATTATAAAGAATAAATCCGTTGATCTGTCTTTCTTCCAAAAGATCGATAATGAACCAAGGCTCCTGATCTACACTCGGTCCGCCCGATACCCATTCGTCATCCGCTTCGGAGTTAAATGCACCGTCGTTTACGTTTGAGGGAGCATAATAGTTGTCTCCCATCATAGTGTTTTGGCTGGATGCTTCTATCGGGAAGCCAACGATATTCATCTTCGTATAGCCTGACGTCGGAAGCATTTCCTCTGTGTATATATACGATTCAGAGCCGTCTGACTTCATCATCTGCCAGCTGCCGTCAAGCGAGATCACCTTTTCGGTATACTCTCCGGCATCGTAAGCCCCGCTTTGAACCGATATTATCTCGGGCTGTGCATCCATAGGTGTGGATTCTACCTGCAGATAATATTCACGCTCTACCTCGTCAAGGCTGACGCCTTCAACTGCTCCGTTTACGTATACGGTATCGGTATACACACGGTCTGCTATCTGATCGTTTCCGTCATCCGGCTCCTGCGCAGGCGGATCGTCAGGCTGATCCTCCGGCTCATCTTCAGGCTCATCTGTGGGCTGATCTTCAGCAACGTCAGACGTGCATCTGAGGTCGTCAACACCCCACACGCAAGCAGCCATGGTATTCATTGTAAACGATATATACTGAACCTTGGAAGCGTCGAATTCCGATCCGCATGAAGCGTCTTCGAGTGTAAGGCTAACAGTATTCCAGCCGTTTTCAAAATCTATGGTATCAACGACCCAGCTTGCCGTATAATCACCGACAGGACCGTTTCTGCAGCTTGAAAAGCTTACGTTCATGGTTGTGACTGCTTCGACGTCTGAAACGTAAACGTCAAGAACGATATATCTATCTGAGGAGACGTCTGCATAGTCTGCACTCTCTATAGGATAATCTGCATTTCCGGGGACGGTTTGCGCATTCTCCACTTCACCGTAAAGATTTCCGCATATTACCTGAGATGCGGAGCCTTCAGCCTCACCGCTCAGCCATCCGCTTCCCTCATTTTGTCCTTCAGTTTTCCACAAAGGAGACGTGGTACCCCACCATCCGCCTTCTCCGGCAGAATCAAACGAGAGTATACGTGTCACAGAAATATCCTCCTCTCCGCTATCTTCCGGGTATGTAATATCATTCTGTGTTTTCAGCATATTTGCCGACAGAACAGCAACGTCAAGAGCGTCTCTGTAGCCGTCACCGTTTATATCGGACAGTGAATACGTTGAGTTATCTTTGCTTTTTCCCAAATCGAAAACAAGCATTGAAACGTCGCTTGCATCTATAAATCCGTCCTCCGATATATCTCCGGACACAAGCCTTATATCTGCTATCCCGGGCAATTCGGTGCTTGCAAGATCAAGATCACCGGAAACTGAAATAGCTTTTACCGTATATGTAAGACATCCGCTTTTGGTTACGGTAAGATCGTATACCCCTGCGGATATGCCCTCAATTGAGAACACCTGTGTTGCTTCACCGTTTCCGCTCCGGCTATCTATAGTAACTGAAGTTATCTTTTCTCCGTTTTGATAAAGTGCTATCTCAGCACTGTTTTGCGGATTATAGCTTGTTATTTTTCCGCTTAAAGTAAAGCCCTGTGCATACAGTGCAACTGCAAGCAATGCAATCACCGCCACAGCGATAAAAACCGCCGCTTTTCTCGCACAAAGGCGCTTGCTTTCTAACATTAACAGATCCCCCCTAAAAAGATAATTTGCATCTTATATTTTACAATACAATGTAAGATGAGTCAACGATTTTTCCGATTTTCAGCGATTAGAAAAAAACTTAAATTATTCTTTTGTATACCTTACACACAAAAAAGAAAAATACCGTTTTAAATAACATTTCAAATGTGAAAAACGATTGATATTTTAAGCTCTTGACTGTTTTTCTAAATTATGTTAAAATAAGTTATAATCATAAAAAAGGATGTAATATCTATGTCAAATTTAGCACCTTCGGTTGGAATTGCAATAAAGCTCGTGACACTTTTATCCGAGCAACATGAGCCTATCGGCGTATCTGAGATAAGCCGTCAGCTCGATATCAATAAAAATATGATATTCAGAATTCTCAATTCTCTTGAGGAGGAGGGCTGGGTATATGCGAATGACGAGGCAAAGTACCGCCTTACCCTTCTGCCTTTCCATACTGCAAGCAAGGTAATAACTCAGCTTTCGGTTGAAAACGTTGCCGCTCCTTATATTTTCAACCTTTGGAAAAAGCACGGCGAGAGCACCTATCTCGGTATACTTAATAATGATCAGGTGTTGTATATCTCCCACCTTGACTCCACGCAGTCCTTGCGTGTTGCGGGAATCCTCGGCGGATACTATCCCCTTTACTGCTCTGCACCCGGCAAAACTCTTTTGGCATATCAGAATGAAAGCTATATAAACAAATATCTTGAAGGAAGCTTTGAAAAAAGAACCGACAATACCATAACCGATAAGGAAGATTTGAAAAAGGAGCTTGATATCATCAGACAGCAGGGCTATGCTACCGATAATGAAGAGTATTCGTCCGGTATAGTTTGCCTATGCGCACCAATATTTGACTACACCGGCAAAGCCGTTGCCGCCCTCGGATGCTCCTCACCTACGGTTTATACGACCATTGACAACATTTACGAAAAAATCGGAAAAGATATAATCGAGGCGGCAAAAAGCATATCTATTGCACTCGGATACGACAAATAACTTTTTAAAATACAATAACCCCGACAAAAGTCGGGGTTATTGTATTTTATTTGCTGAGCTCTTCTCTTCTTATTATCTCGTCCTGCGCCTTCTTTGCCATGTCGATAAAGATCGCACTGTATCCCGTGATTCTGACGGTAAGATCCTTGTAATTTTCGGGAGTGATCTGAGCCTTTTTCAGATCTTCGGTATCTGCAATGCTTATCTGGAACTGCATTCCGCCCATTTTCATGTAGGTATCCATCAGGAATTTAAGTCTGTCAAGTCCGTCATCTCCGGAAACGATATCACGTCTGAATCTGAGATTGAGCGCACCCGAATGAAGCCTGTCAAACGGAAGCTTGGATACCGAATTGAGAAGTGCGGTAATGCTGTCAAAATATCCTACTGTAGGAGAAAGGTTTTCACTTATCGGAGCTCCGCTCAGTCTTCCGTCGGGAGTTGCCATAAGGGTAAGGCCTTCTCCGAGGTGTCCCATATCGGTTATTGTAACGTTCAGAGACAGAACGTCTCGCTCGCCCCTTTCATTCACTGCCTGCTCATCAACAACGTCAAGCATAGTCTTGATAAGACGCACTGCATGTGAGTCTGCCTCATCGTTATCGGTGCCGTATTTGGGGGCATTTTTCATATACGCCAGCATTTCGGTATGCCCCTCAAAATTATCGTTCAGCGCAGCCACTATCTGTGGAAGCGTGTACTTCTTCTCTTTGTAAACGGCCTTATCTATAGCTGCCATTATATCAGCCGCTGTGCCTACGCTTCTAACGAGATTGTACATACCCGGATATTTAACACCGCCGAAAAACATACTGCGTCCCGATTCAATAGTACCTCTCATAAAGCAATCGTTTAAGGTAAGGCAGTCGGCATGGGGATGATTTCCGTAAACGAATCTCTCCCGATAGGCATCAAAGCGCTCCTTCAGAACTACACGGTAGTTATCCTCTATAGCCTTATATATCTCGTCTATGCTCTCATATTCCTTTATCAGCTTACCGTCGCTGACGAGAGCGTTCATAACCATTTTGGGTATCGGTATACCCGGAAGATCGACGTTTACGTAGCCGTCAACGTCGGGCCAGTTGCATGCGTGAATGGTATAGTTTACAGCATCCTTATGTTCAACTCCTGCATGCTCCATAGCAGCTATCATCGTTTCGTCGTTGTATACGAGTATGGTTGCATTCTCTCTTATGCGTTTGCAGATAACGTCCCAAACGTCATCGGGACGGTCGTTTGACCAACGGTATACGTACACCGGATTTTTAAATCCGGGTGTTATATGCTCTGCAAGGAGCAGCGTCAAAGGATTTGAGGTGTGATCGTACTGATTGCTTCTTCCGCCAAGAACGATGTAGGTCGGTGAATCGTATGTATGATTGCGCTCCCATCCGGTAGTATTGCCGTCACCTTGACCTGACGACAGATGTCCCATCTGATGCTCTCCTCTTCCGAGGTGAAGATTGGTCTTACAGTTGAAATCGTCTATAAGATAGCCTGCTTCCTCACGGGTGAGTATTCCCTTTTCGATATCCGATTGGTAAAGCGGGAGAAGATATTCGTCCATTCTGCCAAGGCAGAGGCAGGCAACCGGAAAGCCTGCGTATATCATATATACAGTAAATACGAAAAGAACAAGCTGAAGCGCTTCCCTTAAGGTATGGGGCTCGTGTAAAAGGAGCTCTCGGCAGGTCCTTTCACAATCGGTCATTCCTGCATCCCTTGCGGCATCGGCATAGCGCTCGATATATCTCATTATCGCACGGTATACCTCGACCATACCTTGTCTGAAAAGGAGCAGACCCGGCTCTGCATCGGGATCGCTTTCAATCTCGGAAAGAAGCTTTTCAGCCTTCTTAAGATAACCTGTGATGCCTATTTTAGTAAGCGTATCCCAGTCCATGGTATTATGTCCGCCGTTACCCATAGTAACGGGGTGAATGGGAGACGGGTTGGTATTTATGTAATCCCAGAAGCGCTTCTCTTCCTCCTCGGTCGGGATCTTATCTATATATCTTCCGAGCAAAAGATCGTATTCCTTTATCGGAAGCGAGGCTCTTTCAAGAATATAAGCAAGACCTCTCGACTGACCAAGTGATCTCGGCAGGTCCTTTACCTCCTCATAGCAGTCCTGAAGCAGAAACCAACGCTCTGTAAACGTGCTGTTTATCGGCTTTTCTCTCAAAAGATAAAACGCCTCGTCTATCTGTTTTTCGATTTTCTCGCGGTTAGTCATAGCTCTTCCTTTCGTTTATCAAAAAAAGCTTTGCGTTATAAATATATAACATCGTTGCAATAATATTATACCATACCCTTTCCCTCAAAGTCAATATATTTCTTATTTATTTTAAACGCTATTTTGATATTATTTTGATTTACATTTGACAAATTATATGTTATACTTATTTATTGAAGATATTCCTTATTGGAGGTATACTGCTTTGATAATACCAAAGATAGCAGTCGGCGATATACTCACCATGAAAAAGCCTCATCCGTGCGGATGCTTTCAGTTTGAGGTTTTGAGAGTCGGCTCGGATATACGTATAAAATGCTCGGAGTGCTCACGTGACGTTACGGTGCCGAGAATCAAGCTTGAAAAAAATATCAAAAAAATAAACGATGAAAAAATCTGATCAAACGGAGCTTTTATGAAAAAACTTAGATCTCAATATATGAAACTTACTGCCGATACTCCCCTTGGCAACAAGAAGCATCTTTTTCTCTGCTTCTTCCTGCCTGCACTCGTTTTATGGCTGATATACATAGCGATGAAGGTGTGGCCCTTCGGCGATAATTCGGTGCTTGTGCTTGACCTTAACGCACAGTACGTTTACTATTTCGCAGAGCTTCGAGAGAAGATACTTGAGGGTGGCTCTCTGCTCTATTCGTGGAACCGTTCACTCGGCGGAGAGTTTATGGGAATGTTTGCATACTATCTTGCAAGTCCATTTTCCTTTATAGTTGCCCTCTTCCCGCTCAAAAATATCACAGAGGCACTTCTGGTCATTATGCTTTTAAAGGCAGGGCTTTGCGGACTTACTATGGGTATATTCCTCTCGCACATACGCCCGAGTGCAAAAAGATCTGTCGTTATCTTCTCTGTAATGTACGCCCTCTCGTCCTATGCGATAGTACAGTGCCACAATACCATGTGGATAGATGCGCTCATCTACCTTCCTCTTATTATGCTTGGCGTTGAGAAGCTGATAACCGAGAGAAAGTATATCCTGTATACCGTAACGCTTGCACTTGCCGTTATGGCAAACTACTATATCGGATATATGATATGCATCTTTACCTTCCTCTACTTCTTCTATTCGTTCTTCTCAAAGGAGGAAGGCTACGAGCGTGATATTTACAATGAAAAGAATCATTTTATAAAATCTCTTTTGCGGATATTCGTATTCTCGGTCATAGCTCTCGGAATAGCGATGATAATAATATATCCCGCATATTATTCCCTTACCTTCGGCAAGACCGAATTTTCCGATCCCAGCCTTGCAATAACGCAAAAGTTTGACTTCCTTGACTTTCTTGCAAAAATGCTTCCCGCATCCTACGATACGGTGCGTCCCGCTGGACTGCCCTTCGTTTACTGCGGTGTGCTTACACTGCTCCTTATCCCCTCTTATTTTGCATCAAAAAAGATAGCAAAAAGAGAAAAGATCGCAAGCGTTTTGCTTACCGCAATAATGATATTCTGCATGAACACGTCTGTTGTAGATATATTCTGGCACGGCATGCAGAAGCCCAACTG
>JAZSMJ010000012.1:0-12735 GCA_045535815.1 Eubacteriales bacterium | reverse complement strand
CGGTATAATAATAATGGCGATATTCCCATTGTTAAAAGAATTTTTTTTATTAATTAAGGGAATTGAAACAAATTACAAGAAGTAAAATAAATACTCTTGCTTATGATAAGATAAGCTATGAATGGCTTGGGGGGAGAGTTTGAGAACCCCGGTTCGGGGGGTTCTCATGGCCGTCAGGCCGAAAAAAAAAAAAAAAGCCGGCTACTTATGCAGCCGGCTTGCTCTTAGATTGCTCTGAATATATCCTGTACGATAGCTGTGTAAGAATCATGAGAAATATTGATATCCCGGTGAGATCCTTTCGTATACACGATTCGTACTATCTCCGGATTGCCTCCGATGTAGTCGATTCGTTTCACGCCTGCTCGAGTCTGAGCTGCGAGCCGGCCTGCATTTCTTACGAATCGAGCTCTATCTTCGATTCTCTCCTGATAGTTGCCGGCGCAGAAGAGATCATTCTCATCTGCTTTCTCGAAATCAGCATATTCACTCACTATCGCTCACCTCCTTGAAAGTGAAGCTATAGAGTGGATTAGCTTTCTTAAGATCTCTACATAGTGCCTTAGCTTCCTTAAGGCTTGCAGCCGTCTCGCTCATCGGGATCGGCGTCTCGCCGGGGATCCCGGCCATAAAGTATATGATATACTTAGTCATTGCTTTCCTCCTCCTCATCCTGGTAATACATCATGGTGTTCGTGCTTTTTTTCATCAACGTACCAAAGTAATACATTATCATGTATTCTGCTGTAATTCTTACTTGAATACTTCTTGAATCTATTGAATTCACACTCTGAAACATCGTAAGGAATAGACTTCTGAATCTTAGTTACAGCTTCTGATTTCGAATCTGCGAAACAATAAGCGTATGAAACCTGAAAGCCTATCTCTGTTCGCCATGAAATAACGAACTCGTAATAATACTTTTTCATAATTACCTCCTTGCCCTTGCCGGGCGTCTTATGCTTTCCTTGTACTTATATTATATCAAAAAATTGATATTTTGTCAAGTACTTTTTTGAGGGAAAATACAGTTTATCAAAAAAATTTTTCTTGACAAATTATCATAAATATGATATAATGACTTAAATTGAATTGGAGGTGATCTCATGAATAGAAATGCAGTAATGTGTATAAACGACGGTATAATCTTCGACAAAGCGATCACAGCAGCTAAGTACTACTTTGTAACTCCTGCTCAGCTTACTCGAGTTCTGAGCGGTACGCAGCGCTTAGTGACGCAGCGATCTTTCGCTTATGTCCCTGAGTCGCTCAATGATCCGGTAGAGCTTGCCAAGTTCAGGGCTGAGCGTCTCGCTGAGCTCCTGAACGTAACCGCTCTTGATTATGACGGCTTATCTCTCTATCTCTGGACGCCGTCCGGGCTTGAAGAGTTCTATTGAGGGGGGAGCTTTCATGAAAAAAGTACGCCGTGTGTATGTCCCGGAGCTCGATCGAGTATTCGAGACGACTAAGGCCGCTGCGGATGCCCTGGGCGTTGATGCAGCGAACATAGCGAAAGTGCTTAAGGGATCCAGACAGACGGCCGGAGGATATCATTTCATCGATGCCCGGCCGGTAAGCGGTAAGCGTCGCAGCCGTCGGCAGCTCCGGAAAGAGGCTGAGGAAAGAGGCCTCAGAGAGCCGGATCCGCTCGAAGATCTTAGGTATGATCTGAAAAAAGCTCTTCGTGCGATTAATTCGCAGGCTAAGCGAATTAAGGAAAGCGGCTGGGGAGCATTTTCGGGAGCCGTCGAGGATCTGCTCGCACTATCCGATGACTTCGGACAGACGCCCTCGGGATATATCCAGGTAAGCGACAGAACAATATCGCAGATGTCCGAGGCAGAAATCAAGAAGTACTTGCAGATGATCAAGGAACGAAAAAAACGCCGATCATATACCGTCGGCGGCGCCATGGCAGAAGCTGAGCGCCTCGCTCAGACATTCGGAACTACATCGAGTACACTCGCTATGTATGCCGATGTGCTTCCGTTCCTTTTCGCCGCCTTAGATAATGCATATCCGTATGATTCCGAAAAAATCGTACAACTTGCTTATGAGTATATGGATGATCCTAATAGCAGCCCGGAGGATCTTATCCGAGCTCTTGCAGATCTTGATGATGTATATGATAAGGTCGGAGCGCTTACCGATATGCTGAATACTGACGCTCACTTGCTTGATCAGTATGCTCCGATCGAGGACGATCTCTCTCAGCTCCTGACAGTCTACGCTTCCAGGAAAACGCTGGATCCTGATATAGCTGAGGATCTCGAACAAGAAGTCGGATCAATATCGGATATCATCCTCAGAAATATCGGTGCATCAGATCCTGAGGCGATCAACGAGCTTCTCGGGGATGAAATCGATACTTATCTTCGTGGCTTAGGGGTGAAATACTGATGATCTACTGGAAAGATGCAGATTTCAGTCGATACAAAGAGCCTGCGAAATATCGCCGAAATCATTATTACTCGAATCTTATAGCTGCTTTCGATACCGAAACATCTGCTATAATCAATCATGATCCTGAATATGCTTTCGTGTATGAATGGACTTTCGGGATAGAGGATACGATCGTATACGGCCGCACATGGGATGATCTGCGTGAGCTGCTGCTGAATCTTAAGGCTGATCTCGGCCTCTCATCCGATTTTAAGCTGATCGTATTCGATCAGCGGCTTAAATATGAATTTTCTTTTCTTAAGTCTGAGCTCTGGATTGATGATGAAGATTTTCTCGCACGAAATAATCACGATATCATCAAGGCTACGATCTGCGACGCTTTCCAGTTCCGAGCATCAGATCAGTACTCAGAGCAGCCTCTTGATACTATGGGAATTCTTATGGGAATCCCGAAAGTGAGCGGATATGACTATAGCCTGATTCGGCATCCGGAAACGCCGCTTACAGAATTCGAGCTCCAATACTGTGAGACAGACGTCCGGATCCTCTTAGAGTATTTCAAGGCTGAGCGCCGTAAATACGGAGAAGTGAAGCGAATCCCCTTGACTGCTACCAGAACGATCAAGGAGGATATATATCGAAATTATCAAGAGATCGGATCAGTAGCCTCTACCCGGGCTAATCAGCTCAGAGATACTCCCGACGATCAGCTCATGCTAAGTAAGATCCAGAGGGCTTTTTTCGGCGGCTGGAACTATTCTAATCTGCTGTGGGATAATATCGAAGCTGAGAGTGTGACGAGCGCTGATCGCTCCTCGGACTATGCAGCTCAGATGCTGCTGAATCGATTTCCCTTGAAAAAATTCAAAAGATGCGAAAATATGAGCTATGAGGAGCTTTATGATCGAATTAGCGCACCTAATCATAATTATCACTATCTCATTGTATGCAGTATAGAAGGCTTAGAAAATATCTATCCTCGAGCCGGATTTCTTCCAATGAATCTTGATTGGGAATTCAATCCGAAAGATCCCGATCTTAAGATCATAGGCGATAAGATTCTTAAGTGCAAGCGGCTATTATGCACACTTACTGATATCGACTACGAGCTGCTTTTTCAATTCTATTCAGTAAAGGATATCAAGATCTATGAGCTGTATAAGAGCCGAAAGGGGTATTTACCTAATTATATCGTGAGAACGATAGTAGAACGATATCGAGTGAAGCAGAAAGCTAAGCGCTGGATCTCGCAGATAAAAAAAGAACGCCTCCCCACACTTAAAGAGGAGGCAGAGTATAGCCGCATCAAGTCGCTTGTATCGAGGATATACGGAGTATTTGTACAGAAGCCGCTGCTCCCTCAATACAAATATAATCCTCAATCGAGGCAGATCGAGCCGCTTAGGGATGAGGACGGAAATCTGCTCGAGGAGTTCGTCAAGGGCGACTATGATCCAGTACTCTATCAGTGGGGGGTGTGGGTGACGTCATACGCCCGGCGTGATGAGCTACGACTCTTCAAGGAGATAGATCTCTGGATCGATGAAAACGGAGAGCCTCACAACCGGGATCAAGTGCTCTATGGTGATACTGATTCGATCAAGTATATCGGTAATGCTGATCCTATTATAACACAATATAATGAGGAAATCAAGCGAAAAATAGCGCATTTCTGCTATCATAATCAGATGTACGGATATACCCCTGAGGATCTCGACGGCCTCGGGGTATATGATCTCGAATACTATCAGAAATTTAAGACGATCGGCGTCAAGAAATACGCATATATCGATGATAAAGGCCGATTTGTTGCGAAAATCGCCGGACTAAGCAGAGAAAATCTTTTCTTTGATCAGTTCGAGACGGCAGCGGACAAGCTCGCCGCTCTGGATCCAGAGATGCAGATTCCGGCCGATCTCGCATTGAATCGCAGTATATCATATTATGATAATCATATAGTCGACGATGTGACGGACTATCTCGGAAATACTGCAAGAGTCGAAGTGAAATCATGCTGCGTCCTGGGCGTGCAGCGATTCGATTCCCGGCGCCATTCCGTGAAAGTTGGCGCTGTAACGACGATTCCTAAGCTATGCTATGATCTGAAAAGGAAAAAACTGACTCAGTTTGCACAAAAAAACATTGACAAAAATATCAACAAGTAGTATAATGTGAGGTAAGAATCATGGAGTTTGAACTAAACGAGATTCTCGATATTATAGAAAATGATTTTGAAAATTCTTGCAATAAATATCCTACATGCGGCGAATCTTGCAAGTATTATAAATGGATCCCCAATTGCTCAGATGTAAAAGATGATATCGAAATAATCCGACGGCTTGCAGCCGCCTGTTTCAGCTCGAATATTGAGGAGGGCTGACCAATGGCATACTATAGTTACAAAGATATCGATGAGATCGGGGCTTTGTATAATCTGATCATCGGCCAGCGCTCGAATGGCAAGACTTTCGGCGCCCTCAGGAAGTGCATAGATGCATATCTCGATGAGGGGCTTCCCTCAGCATATATCAGGCGTCTCGAGGAATCGCTAAAGCCGAAAAATATTGATACGCTGCTTGATCCTCATGCGGACTATATCTCTGAGCGTACGCAAGGCCGCTGGAATGGCTTTATATTCCGAAATAATAGCTTTTTCCTCGCACGATATGAAACGAGCGAAAAAACAGGCCATACGGAGCTTAGAGCAAGAGAACGTAAGCCGCTGCTGCGTTGCTACGCTATCAGCACGGCCGATTCTACTAAGGGCCCGGACAAGGGCCCAGTAAAATTCATTGTATTTGACGAATTCATTACCAGAAAATTCTATCTCAACAATGAGTTCGTTCTCTACAATCAGGTATTGAGCAGCATCATCAGGGATAGAGCAGGCATCAAGATATATATGTTGGCGAACACTGTCAACAAGTATTGCCCTTATTTCGCCGAAATGGGGCTTACTAAGATCCAGGATCAGAAGCAGGGGACGATCGATATATATAAGATCGGCCAGACTGAGAGCAAGATCGCCGTGGAGTACTGCGCCCAGCTCGAAGATGATCAGCGAAAAGAAGTAGCGAACTATTTCGCTTTCGATAATCCTCAGCTATCGATGATTTCATCCGGAGCCTGGGAGATAGCAGCCTATCGGCATCCTCCGGCCGGCCTCGGAGACTACCGGATCATTTTCACTTTCTTCATTCTTTTCGCCGGCCAGATCCTACAGGGAGATATCTATCAGTATAAAGGATATCCGCTGATCTCTTTTCATCCGAAAAATACGCCGCTGCAAGATCCAGCTAAGGATCTTATATATCTCGAGGATCAAGAGGACGGTAATCCTCTGCATCAGATCGCACTTACAGCCGGGCAGACTCGAGCTCATAAGCTGATCCGTCAGCTTATTTCGGAAAACAAGACTTTTTTTTCATCAAATGACGTAGGCGAAACTTTCAATTCATGGCTTAAGAAAGCTAATCGAATATCACTTATAAAGGGGTGATGCTGCATGATTTACATACGCAAAGATGAGCTCATGGGGATGCTCGACGATCAGATCAAGGACGCTGAGACAAAAGCAAAGGGAGTTGAGCTATTTGTAGCTCAGGAGATCGTATTCTGCATCAAGAAGCTTATCGAAACGCTGCCAGAGTATGATATAGAGGAGGGGGTAAGCAGTGGCTAAGGTAATACCAGAGCCAAAAGCTCAAAAAGATAAAGGCGTTTCGCTGCGTAAGTACTGGATGCAAAATGGACTTTTTGCTGAGTTCACGGAGCCTGCTATCCTTGATTTTAATCAGCTTTATGATATGTACTTTCGACATCTTCTTACGCTTATCTACGAGATCGTACAGATCCGAAAGCTCCCTGATACGGTGAGCGAAACTTTCGCTAAATACTGCATATTCATTAAGGGAATGTGCACATTTTTTCAAGAAGATTCCGGAGAGCTTAGAGCGCTTAACGGAGTATATTCAGATATGCCAGATCTCTATTATATTCCCGAATATATGAATATCGCTAATCCGAGATTCAATAAGACTTATCATTTGAAGCGAGGCGAGGAATGTGAGGTAGTATACTGCCGGGAACTGGATCAGTATTCTGCCGGAGTGCATGGCGGACTTTACGATCTCATCCACAAAACTGCTGTAATGCTTGCAGATAATGCGATTTCGATTAATGTAGCTCAGAAGAATACCCGCCTAATTAATATAATGGCTGCGGATGATGAGAATACAGTGGAGAGTATCACCGCTGTGATTAATGCTATGTATGCCGGAAAGCCTTTTGAGGCCGTGCAGAGCTCGCTTATCGATAATGTTCAATCGCTGCCCTTGCAGCCGTCCGCTCAGAATAGATATCTTGTGGATCTTATCCAGATTGAACAATACATACTATCACATTTCTATGAGGCTATCGGCCTCAGCACTCACGATCAGATGAAGCGTGAAAGGCTTGTGACTGCCGAGATCAATGATAATATAGATCTATCCATATTCAATATTTATAATATCATCCGTACGATCAAGGAAGGTATCGAGAGAGTGAATAGCCATTACGGTACTGAGATCGAAGTTGAGCTGAATTCTCTTATTATAGATCAGATACTCGATACGACTCAGGCCGTTGAGGAGGATCCAGTGCTGGATCTTCCAGAGCCGGAACCCGAGCCCGAACCGGAACCAGAGCCGGAACCGGAGCCAGAGCCCGAGCCCGAACCGGAGCCCGAGCCGGAGCCCGAACCGGAGCCCGAGCCAGAGCCCGAGCCAGAGCCCGAGCCGGAACCCGAGCCAGAGCCTGAGCCCGAGCCGGAACCTGAGCCAGAGCCTGAGCCGGCGCCGATCGATATCGAGATCAACATCGATACAGATCCAGAGCCTGAGCCCGAACCCGAACCGGAACCGGCGCCGATCGATATCGAGATCAATATCGATACAGATCCAGAGCCTGAGCCAGAGCCAGAGCCAGAACCCGAGCCGGCGCCGGAGCCAAAGGAGGATGATTGATATGGGATAGCGAGAAGATTTCCAAGGGAATGGACGGATATAGTTACTATCACCGGGGCGCCGAATTTCTGGGATGTATTCGCTGATATTCTCGAGGCTATCGGCCTCACTACAGAGCAAGCTGATAGATATTTTGAGATCGACTACGAATCAGCAATCTGCACTTATGAAAATCAAGTGATTCAGCGGATTTTCGATATGGTATACTCTACGAATCTTAAGAAATATCAGAAGCTTATAGCCGTATATGCTAAGGAATACGATGCACTCGAGGATCTCGCACTGAATGAGAGATATAGCTCGATCAGAACGCCCGATCTTACTCGGGAGACTACCAGCGAGGGGCAGAGCTCCGGAACTGTGAAAAATAATCAGAGCCGCTCGACTACAGATAGCCCGAACGGCTTCCAGACGCAGAACGTCCATAGCGTCAACCCTTACGACGGTACCGGCTTCCGAACTGAGAGCCAGGACATCAGCAGTGAGACAGGAACACGCACGACAACAGAGAGCTATTCCGGGCAGCCGGATCAGACTTCAAGCACAAGCTCCGGAGAGAGCACGACGACTGAGAAAGGCACCGAGACGATCACACACACACTTACACGCAGCGGATCCGACGGACGCCGGACGCTACAAGAGCTTGCTCAGCAGGAATTCACACTTGCTGAGAGAATGAATATTTTCAGGATAATAGAGCGAGACTTAGCAGCTAAGCTATTTCTGCAAGTATGGCTCTGAAAAGGAGGATAATCAATATGGAAGTGAATCAGTTACACGAATTCTTAAGCACGGTATACACGGAAGTCACAGGTAAGGAGGGTATTGTACAGGAGAATCTAAGTAATATCGTCGATGTCGGAAAAGAAGTACTCAGCGTCGATTATCGTGAATCTTACGTAAATTCAATGCTGAATCTCATAGGCCGCTGGGTATTCGTGGATCGCCCTTATGAGGGGCAGGCTCCGAATATAATCCGTGAGGCCTGGGAATGGGGCTCAATCATGAGCAAGAGCCGTACTAAGGATCCAGAGCCAACATCTAATCCCACATGGGATCTTAAGCCAGGTGAGAGCGTCGATCAGTACGTTTTCACGCCGCCTGAGGTGCAGACAACTCTCTATAATACTATGGATACATGGGAAATAGATTGTTCTTTCGTCAACAGGCAGCTTAAGCAATCTATGGATAGCGCTGCAATGCTTGATAGATTCATCGGAATGATCCGCACAAATATAAATAATACTCAGGTATCAAATATCGATGAACTCACGATGCGCTGCTACAATAATCTCATCGGCCATAGACTCAGCCGAAATATAGCTATTGTTGATGTGCTCGAAAGCTACAACGCTATCCACTATGATGCACCAATCGCAGCGGATGAGGCGCCTTATAATCCGGAGTTCCTCAGGCATCTTGCTTTTCTGATTCTCATCTATAAGAATAGAATGAGGAAGAAAACGGCTAATTTCTCAGATCTGAGCGACGGCTATACTACTTTCACACCGCCTGAATATGCACATCTTGTACTGCTCGATGTATTCTCTGAGGCTCTTAAGATCTATCTGGAATCTGATACATATCACGATGATCTGCTTAAGATCGGCGCATATGATATGATCTCGAATTGGCAGGGCACCGGAATGGGCTCAGACTATAGATTCGCTGATATCTCTCAGATCAATATTCAGGTATCCGGACTTAGCACCGGCGCTGAGGTGAATCGATACGGAATCATCGGCATACTTCACGATAGGGACGCCCTCGGCATCATCAACGAAGATAGAAGAGTCGAAGTCGCCTATAATGCTAAAGGTGAGTACTGGAATAATTTCTTCAAGATCGATACCAGGCTCTTTAATGATGTTGGCGAAAATGCGATCGTTTTCGTAATGGGAAATGGTATAGATGTATATACCGCTCCTCTTGCTCCTGGTGAGGAGATCTTTGGATATAAGGCCTCAGAGCTCCAGAGCAATCTCAGAGTTGATGCTAATAATAAGATTTCAGGAGAACTCTACTATATATCCACCGGAGCACTGGTACCAACATGGGGCGCCGGAAACTTCATGGCGCTGAAATTCTTAAATATTCCCGAAAATGCCACAAGCTGCAAGGTAGGTATGGAGCCAAGTCAGAGCTCAGGACTTGTTGAGATCATAGATGATCCGGATCGAGCTGGTACTTGGAAAGTTACCAATCCTACAACGCAGAAATTCGTGATTGAGACTACTATCGACGGCCTTGTAAATCGTCAGGTTTATGACTTATCCGGCATCACTCTTATGCCAGAGCCTCAGGAGCTCACGGAAGAGCAGCCAGAGGAGCAGCCGGCGAAAAAGACTACAAGCAAAAAATAACGTCGAGAGATATCCCCGACGTAAAATAAAGGATGATCTCCTGCGGTGCAGGGATGTTGCACAAGCGTTGCTATTTTTGCGTGAAAAATAGCCGTCCAGAGCTCGAACGGATCGAGCTCATACTAAAACTAATAGGGCTCCATGCGGAGCCCTATTTTTAAAAAAGGAGGTATATCATGTTTTACGTGAATCTATATAGCTGCACGGCAGATCCAAGAGAGCGAGATAAGAGCTCGAGCTTGACGACGATCGGATCCGTCCCGATCAGTCCGACGGCGATCCTTGATATAATGCAGCCTACGATCATAATCGACTATAGCCCTGGGCTCATTTCTGCGAATTATGCATATATTCCGGATTTCGGAAAATATTATTTCCTGGATCCTCCTAAGATCCAGACCGGTAAGAGGATCATATATACGGCTAAGGTTGACGTGCTTATGACGCTCAGATCGCAGCTCCTTGACGTCGAGGCTACCGTTATACGCAGCGAGTCCGTCGGAGCTCCGACGCCGATCCCGGATAATCAGCTTCCGATCAATCCGGAGCGGTATGAGCTTAAGTCGATTCTTTTCGATCGGCCATTTCCGCTGGATCCGAATCAGAGTAATTTCTTATTGATTACGAGGTGAAAAAAATGAGCATTGATCCGAATATTCTTCCAGAGATCGGAACGTGGAACGGTATCAAGTATTCACGCAGATATCAAGATCTGATCACTACGTATAGCTCATCATTCCTGATAGATGATACAGATATACTCAAACAGTATATGCCATATGCATATTGCACCTATGTGGCCGGTGAGGGAATTCTACAATCCGGATCCGCAACACTTAGCTATATCACAGCCAATGATGAGATCATTATAGAGCCGAGCTCAGAATATCATCCGACTAATATTGGATTAGCAGTGCTGGATCTTAATGAGACATGGAGCTACTTTGGCTATAATCGTATGGCTGATGAATCAAGCTTTTATGGCTATCTATGCCCGGTATTAGAGTTTGATCCTAATAAGATCTGTATCAATCTGGTTGCAATTGTCGCTAATGTAGGTCAATCTGATATGGAATCCGAAGGCTTTTCAAGGTCTACAGTTGATTTCTACAACTTGCAGCATGATGAAGTGTATGCCGGCATCATGGAAAATGGAGTATCGAACGACGGTACACGCTTCTTATATGGCTGGTATCCTGATTTCTATATCGGCACGGAGTCGAGCCGACAGCGTACTGATCGCTTAGCTTGCTATGTGGAATCAGCGCCTCCGGCTTATTCTGGCTGGAATAAGCCGAAAGCTTTTTATAGGCCTTATAATAATAATTATGGATCGCTTTCAGTGATTAGAAATTCTGCGTATTCATTCAGCCATGAGTACAACGGATATCTCACAGCAACAGATCGTATCGGATTAGCACTCCGCCGGCAGAATCCCGATAGCGTATATGAGTATATACTTGATAGTAATGCGAGTATGATTTCTATTAAGCCATTTCAGAAAGCAAAGTCACAGTATGAGCGCAGCAGCTACGGCTATGATGCAGATGCTAAGATCTTCTGGAAGTGGTCACGCTGGGGAAATGAGCCGATGCTCTATCAGTATATTTCTGGAAATGATGTAATTAAATCAGCCGCCGGCCTCGGACTATATTTTACTACGGTCGCCTCTAAGGCCTCTAACGGCGTCATAGGCGCACTTTGTACGGATCCCGATATCCATATAGGGGTTATAGACGACAACGGCTATACAGACGGCTCATACGTCTCAGGAGCTGAGGCTGCAAGAGCTAAACAAGCGAGTTGGACTAATGCGGTAGCAGATGCTGAGGCAGCCGGCTATGTTCCCATGGATCCGGCCGGGCAGCTCCCATATATAGATCCGTCACACTATGATGATGATAATGCGACGGTATTCCCTCTCGAGGGGTACGTCGGAAATACGGCTAAGCTCTATCCGTTGCAATACGGCCAGGTATCTACGCTCCTTACTTATCTTAATTCAGCAGCAGCGAATTTGCAATCAGAGAATGAGTCATTGCAGAAGTTCCTTACGAATAATCCTATTGATATAATATCAGGTATACTCTATTATCCTACAGATATATTTGATCTTGCTACAGATGCACCGGCTGCAACGGCCAACATTGTGCTTGGAAACGTCGAGACGCCCGTCGAGGCTCGACGGCTGAACAGCTCGACGGCCGTCTACAACGCCGGTAAGTGCATCTATTATCCTCCGGACGGCCTGAACGACTTCCGGAGCTATGCGCCATACTCGAGCGCTGAGCTCTACATCCCTTATTGTGGAAGCGTGAAGATAGATCCAGCGGACTATATCGGCCATGAGATCAGCGTCAAGTATCTGATAGATCTTGCTACAGGGGCTTGCATAGCCTTAGTGCTGCGTGATAAGCTGGTACTCGATTCGATCGCCGGACAGATCGGCGTGCAGCTTCCGATCTCAGGCGTGCAGACGGCCAGCCTACAAGCTGCACAGCACCAGGCAACGATGCAAGCTCAGAGCGCTAAGGTAGCAGCCGCTGCTGCTATCATTGGAGTTGGAGCAGCATTTTTCACGGCCGGCAGCTCATTGGCACTTACTGCGGCAGCCGTCGGAGGTGCTACGGCGCTTTACGGAGCAGCTCAGAAGATCGAAGCTACAGAGTATCAGCTCGAGCACCAAGAGATCCCTTATAAGGGAGTAGGCACATCAACGAGCACGTGCTCGATGCAGAATGAGCAAGCTTGCAGGCTTGTGATTCATAGGCCGGTGATGCTCGATGAGTACAGCCCGAGGATATACGGCCGCACTAAAGGATTCGCATGCTTGCTTAATGTCAAGCTCAGCGAGGTAAGCGGCTATACGCAAGTATCTAATGCGGATCTATCTGGGATAGATGCGACGGAGGCAGAGAAAGAGCTGTTGCTATCGATAATAAGTCGGAGGCCAAGCGGTC
>JAZSMJ010000033.1:0-4777 GCA_045535815.1 Eubacteriales bacterium | reverse complement strand
ATCATTCAGTCACATAAAAACGGTATTTGTAGCCACCGTCAAAAGAACGGGGCGCATAGTCTTTCTTGCATCCCACACGGATCCTCCACTTTTCATCTGCGGAGGGATTATTTTCATAATGAACCGAGAGAACGATGGTTTTTTCGGTTACTGCATCAATGGAGAAGTGTCTGCGACCGTTTCCGAATTCGGGGATGGGGCCAACCTGGCAAGGAAAGGTAACATCAGCGGTCACCTTTTCACTGTAGCCGCCGTCACGGCGACTGATACCCCAAAAAGTTTCTTCTATTCTAAGCTTCATTTTCAACATCTCCTTTTTCGTCTTTTTTTCTGAGTGTAAACGTAAATTCGCCCTCAACAATTTCTTCGTCAAGGGGCACCGAATAAGTATCCCATCCCCAGTTTAAGCATCTCTCACAATCAGGTGCTGCGATGGATTTGCCGTTGCTTTTAAACAGTACGCCGGCCAGCTTTCCCTCGAAGATAAGCGCCATATTGACGGTAGGAGTGCGTTCTGAATTTTCGGTTTCCAAGACGTCTTCATCGCAGTAAGGGTAGCTTACATAGTGACGGTACTCCGCATGAAGGGAATAGTTGCCAAAGGTATTGAAAATTTCTTTCACTGTCTCTCTGTCTGCGGTCACTTCTTTGATGACGTGCTCCTCGTCCCCAAATGCGGTATTATCGTCCTCCGCCACGTCCTCTGTAGTGCACAGCTCATAAACCGTTCTCGGGGCATAGGGATCTACCACGAGTCCGTGGTCGCCTTTCACATCCTCGCACATACCGTTTGCGTAGCAGATGCGGCGGGCAAGGATTTTACCGTCATTAAAGAAGCAGCTCTGAACGGCACCGTCGCTCTGCAAAATCTCACAGTAGCCGTGGAAATTGCCGTTTGTGTTTTTGAGGCCGGAGATCTGCACGTCACCAAGCTCTGTGGAAACCGTTTCCTCCGCATAGCCGGGATCGCTTTCGTATCCCAGTTCCTCCACGTTCAGTTCTTCACTAAAGCGTTGAAAACCCATGGCAAAGCCGAGGGCTTGCTTTGCTTTCCTGTGGCTGATTCTGCCCCACATATCGGTGTGGATATCGTGATCGGCGTCTGCTTCGACAACCTTAGCGGTTTTGGCATCCTCTAAATATCGCATAAAATACCGATAGGAATCGGTTCCGAAATCCAGATAGGTACCAAGGTACAATAAATGTTTTGAAACCTCTTTCTTTTTGGGCAATGTACGCCGCAGTTCTTCTACGTTCACAAATTTCTCGAAAGGCATCGTTAGAAACTGCTTTCGAAGATGGGACATAGCTTCCACTGCCACTTCAAAATCTTCATCTCTGCGATATACGGTCGCTGAATATTTATTTAACATCCCATCATCCCCCCGTTTATTCAATATCAATCGTTACGGTAATGGTTTCTTCCCACGGAACATAGCCATGTCCGTATGCGGTCAATTTTTTCGTGATCGTTTTCGGCAATTCTTTTATCCCGAATGTTTCTCCTGCGATAGAAATCTCATTTCCCTTAACCGTAATGCCGCAAAGAGAAAAGGGCGGTTTCCGATCAACATCACGTCTGCCAAAAGGATAATCGTTTCCGAGAGAATACGAACCGTCTAAAACCGAAACCGTAGTTTCGGCGCTTCTCTTAACTCCGGCGGCTTCGGCTGTTGCTGATATTTTCAACTTAAGAGTGTCGGAGACATTGACAATATCGGTAAGGGATAGGTCGGCGGCGGCAGTATCGACGTCGGGTATGTCGGCGTCAGGCACGTCAGAAGCGATTATGTCTGCATCCGTCAACAGTTCTTTAAGGTCATCGTCTGAAATCTGCAAAGGTTCGGATTCCGATATCGTTCGCCCACAAGCGGTACATACGGTCTTTTCTTTGCGGTCTTTGTTAAAAGGATTACCGTCCTGGCCGCCTATGGTCTCACAACGACCGCCGCAGTACGGACATATCGTTTTCATCATCAAAATACGCCTCCTTAAGCCTGTGCCTGAACAGCAGCATTATCGTCAAAGCTGTAGTCCTTCATCCATTCGATTGCAGGAGCATAGCCTGCTTCTGCAGCACGGTTGATCCACGTTGCAGCTTCGTTCATGTCCTGCACACGTTCACGACCGAGCTGATAACAGATACCGAGCTGATACATTGCATAGGGTTTACCCATTTTTGCCGCCTTGATCAATTTTCTCATTTTCTTAGATTTACTCATAAGATCGCCTCCTTAGCGTATTTATTTTACCATTTTGTTTTTGTCTTTTGGTCGCCGCAACAGCGACATTTTCCGTTATAATTAGATTGCCTGTGTCGGTGCAATCGTTTTGCAAGAATAAGCGCTTATAATTTGCTTATATATTTTTATCGCTTTTTCGTGCATAATAGTGTATATAACGAGGTGCAATTATGTTAGAATTTGAAAAAGGCTTTGAATCAGTAAATAAAACATTTCGTATTCCCGTCCACATTGTCGAGCAGTTAGAACAGCTCGCGGGGAAGTACAATACATCGGTCAATAAAATCGTCATTCAATGTTTGGAATATGCGCTTGATAACATATCCGACGAGACTGACAATTCAACCGATAGCGATTCATAAACCCATGCCGTCCTTCGGGGCGGCATTTCTCATTTTTAGAACGTTTCAAATCCAAAGTGTGCCATAACCTCATTCACCTCAAAGAAATCAAACACCTTTTTATCGATGCAAAATGCTATTGCCAGGTCATAATCATCTGCACGAGATAGACTATATCCGGCAGAGGACAGAAGTGCGTCCGCTTCTTCACGATCCAACTCCAATGCCAAGCAAAGTGCAATCACCGTCTTTTTACAGGGAATGTATTTCTTGTTGGAGCGGATTTTTGAAAAGAGCCGTCTGTCGATATACGCCTTTTTATATACGTCGCTATCTCTTTGTCCGGTGCGGTCGATCAGCAGGAACAGTCGCTCGTTAAAGGAAAGATCACGGTTATAGCGCAAGTAAGCATCCGCCTCACTTATGCTGATATCCATCATCTTAAAACTCGGTGCTGCTTTGATTTCGTCACTCACACCGCCGTTTTCCATATACGACTCACATTCCCGTAGAAGATCTGCCATCACCCTTTTTCACCATCCGTTTCTTGCTTTTGTACGCTCATGATATCTCCGATATCACAGTCCAAAACTTCACATATACGTATGAGCACATCCAGCGATACTTTTTTATCACGTCTGAGGCTTGTCATTGTGTTAGAAGCCATATCCGCAGCACGTCTGAGGTCTGCTTTGCTCATTTCTTTATCTACAAGCACTTTCCATAGCTTTTTGTAGCTGATTGTCATTGCCATTGTTATCTCCTTTACTCATACTTTGCGTTTAATAGTTGCTTTAATCAAAATGCCAGCCGGGGTTCAATGAAGTTATCGGTTGCCATTCTATACCATGCTGTTGCAGCAATGCTTGAAAACGTTCATTCCGCACAAACGGATGGACGTTTTTGTTTTCGGGAATATCCATACGACGATCCACCTCGTCAATGACCGCCAAATACTTGTCGGTCAGTTCTACCGGATCGTGCTTCAATGGATGGAAGTCCTCCAATATCTGCTTTTCGATGTCCAAGCGCTTCTTGTCGGGCAGAAGTTCCTTTGCTACCTCTACTAAGTCAGAACACTCGTCTTTACCGTAATAATTCCTCGCTCTTAGGGCTATATAATAGTCATCAGCGAGTTCCTTGTCTTTTTCACCGAAACGGCGGCAAAGCTCAAGATGAATATCAAACAACTGCTTGTAATATTTATTGGCGTAAGCAATTCTCCACATACTCTCATAAGCATTGCCGAGATAGCGAAAGGCGAAGATGCTGTCGATGAGCGTATCACGGTCGCAAGGCTCTTGCAAAGCCAGTTGTTCCTTTACGATTTTATCTATCTCTTGTAACGCAGGAACATCCTTATAAGTAGTGGCAGCATTGGAATGTTCTTTGCGCGCCTCAATTTCTTTCATTAGTTCCATAATGCGTTTTACGCTAATTTCCGTATAGGGCATAGTGTACCTCCTTACAATAATACCGTTAGGTTAATCTTCATAGGAAAGTGTGTATTTGTATCCTCCGTCTCTCGACATTGGCTTATATAACACGCTTTCACCCTTGATAATTTCATAGGTTTTATTTGCCGCAGGATTATTATCATAAACAACGGATACGGTAATGCTGTCTTCACTTACAGCATCTATATGAAACTTTCGTCTGCCGATCGGCATTTCGATAACAGTTTCTAAAGCAGCATTGACCAATTTTTCATCTGTTTGGTTGGTGCTTCGTTCACCGGTTCTTCGATTGATTCCCCAACATTCTTCTATAATTCTCAGTTTCATAATTTGCCCTCCGTATTATTAGATTTGAATTCAATCGTTATCGTAATGCTTTCCTCAACCGTATCCCGATACACGGTGACGTGCTTTCCGCTTTTGTATATTGCGATTGGAAGCGTTTGCCACTCGTACCTGATACCGTCTACGGCTACGCCATCGTCATCTATTACTGTTTTGAGCAACGACAACGGATAACTCTTAAATGAAACATCTTTTGCAGCAACCTCTATTTCCTCACAGCAGAAAAGAGGCTCCTTGTCTTCGCTGACTACTCTGCCTGTAAATAATAATGTTTTCATACACATTCGCCTTTCTATAAACTTCTGTGTATATCATAGCATAAAGCCACTCTGCGGTGGTCGCTTCAGCAGGGACATTTCAAAATCACAAGCGGCTTTCCTTGCTTGTTTTT